>VYCS01000037.1 GCA_009843815.1 Cenarchaeum sp. SB0675_bin_21
CAAAGATACTGTCTGCTAAAAATAATAATACACATGAAGATTATGTAGAAAAGTTATACAATACGCTAACCAAAGGGGATTTGGATGGCAGTATGGCCATATATAATAAGACCATAGTCCAATGGCGAAGATTTGATGTATTCTTTGAAAGAGTATTACGGCCCGTATTATACAATATAGGGCAGAGATGGGCAGATGGCATACTAGATGTGGCTACTGAGCATATAGCCAGCAACACAGTACAGAGTATGATAAGAGTAATACAGAGTAGGGCAAATCGTAAACCAAATAATATTAGTGTAATATTGTGCATGCCGGCCGGCGAGGAACATAAAATTCCCTCTGACATATTAGAGACTTTTTTGGTAAGTAAGGGGTACAAGGTGTATAATCTAGGATCATTGCCTGCAACAGACCTATTGGGATATATCTATAGAAATAGACCAGATATTATATTTATTACTGCAAGTCTACGGGACAGTATAAACCCAACCAAAAGTCTCTTTAGAAAGATCGTTGAGCAGTTCGACGTACCCGTGATAGTAGGAGGCTATGCGTTCTCAGATTATATGGATTTGTCACTCTCCAGAGTACCGGCCATAATCAAGTGTGCTCTTGAATTTGTAAATAATAAAAGAGAGTGTTCGTATGTTGAATGCTGTCCAGAATTCATTACAAATCTCAAACATACTAATAAAGTCTGATATTTATCGGAACTGGTAAGAAATGGGCCGGACCACCCAATGCTGCCAAGTTATGCAATTACGCATAAACTCTAAGTTATTGATAATCACTTTTGTGACTCTTGTAAGAGTCTCCAATCAGACAAAAAGCTGTCCAAACCAATATCAGTTAATGGGTGCTTGATCATCTTGTCTAGCACGTTTGGTGGCAGTGTAACTACATGAGCCCCCAAGCGAGCTGCCTCAACTACATGTAATGGGTGCCGGACACTGGCAACTAGCACCTGTGTGTCAAAGTCGTAATGTCGGAATATCTCCAGTATTGTACGAATTAAATCCATACCGTCATGACCTATATCATCTAGCCTGCCTATAAAGGGAGAGACATACTTGGCTCCAGATTTGGCAGCCAACACTGCCTGATTGGCAGAGAATATCAGTGTAACATTAACAGGTATATTTCTAGATGAGAGTGTTTGACATGCATGAAGGCCATCAGGAGTCATGGGAACCTTTACCACCACATTATCACCTGTCCTGTATAGATTCAGGCCTTCCTGAACCATCTCTTCATACTTGGTGGATACAACCTCTAGACTAACATCACCATCTATCATGGATGTTATCTGCCTCATAACACTGTCTGGGTCTTGCCCCTCACGAAACAGCAATGAGGGATTGGTGGTTATACCATCAAGCAGACCCATGTCATTGAAGCGACGAATCTCATCTATATTTGCGGTGTCTAGAAAGATCTTCATCTTACAAGTTCTCTGACTTGCTTGGTAATATTAATGGATGACAGACCATGCTGCGCCAACAACTCAGGTACCTGCGCATCACGCGCAGACTCACCAAATGTATCGTTCACTCCCACTCGCCTCACTATAACAGGATACGATGATGAGACCGACTCTGCCACTGCAGAGCCCATGCCGCCAATTGTATTGTGTTCTTCACATGTCAGTATACGTCCGGTATGACGTGCGGCCTGCTCAAGTGTGATATCATCAATGGGTTTTATCGAGAATACATCCAAGACCTGACAGCTTATGCCTTCTTTATGTAGTGTGGATGCAGCCTCTAGAGCCATAGCAACTGTGATGCCACATGCAGCAATGGTACAGTCTGAGCCATCTCGCAGAATTGTAGCCTTTCCGGGAAGTATATCACAGTTGTCATCATATACCATGGTGGTCTTTGAGCGGGCCATTCGCATGTAAAATGGACCATATACTTTGGCCATGGTATGTGTTAGGGAGTATACCGATGCAGAGTCGGCCGGGACCAGTACTGTAAAGTTGGGGATGGCGCGCATTATGGCAATATCCTCAAGTTGTTGGTGTGAGCCACCATCGGCTCCAACCGAGAGGCCACCATGGGATGCTACAAGTTTCACATTGAGACCTCGTCTGTCATCTCTTGTGGGATATGCCACATTATTGCGAATTTGATCAACTGCGCGACCAGGAAGAAATATCGCATATGTGCTGGCAAACGGTATCTTGCCCGAGTATGCCAATCCGGCAGCCATGGACACCATATTTCCTTCGGCAATTCCCACGTTGAACAATCTATCAGGAAATTCGCGGCCAAAGCCGGCAGTCTTTAAAGAGTCGGTGGTATCCGCACCTAGTACGACCACATCATCATTGTCCCGCCCTATCTCAAGTAATGCCCGGCCATACTCGGTGCGCATATCTGGCGTCACAATACACCACACTCCTGCGCAATCTGATGCAATACATTATGCTGCTCTCCAACTTCATGTAGTGCAATCCAATTATTTACCATATCAGAACCTCCCAGTATGTGCGCCCTGTGTAACAACATTCTACGGCGAGCGTATGATATACTATTTTTGATATCATCAATTGCTCGTCTCATATCAGGTTGCCCCACCATGGAGCTGCCACCCACAAAGACGCGGGCGCCATCATCAAAGCAGTCTGCGACATTTGATACATTTACGCCACCATCAGCCTCCACTACACCATTAAAGCCCATCTTATTTAGTGATTGAATTACGTCTCGGGTCTTTTTGTGTGATTCAGGTATGTAACTCTGACCCGAATATCCGGGAACCACAGACATCACTATAACTTGGTCTAGTGTGGGTACAAACTCTTTTAGCCATACAGGCAGAGACGTTTTGGGGTTTATTGCTATGCCCACACCAACACCAACACTCCTCAGATAGTCGTGTATCTCACCAAACTCCGATACATTACATGCTTCAGCATGGACAGTTATTATGTCACTGCCGGCTTCAGCGTACCTCTTTACATGTTTTACAGGTTCAGATATCATTAGATGTGAGTCAAAGGGTATATCAGTTAAAGGACGGAGTTCTTTTAGTTTTTCATGATCAAAGGTAACGACAGGAACAAAGGCACCATCCATCACATCCATATGTATGTAATCAGAACCAGCCTCATCACAACGTTTTACCTCCAAGTCCAGGCGAGTCATATCACCAGCAATAATTGATGGTGCCACCAAACTCTGGGACTTTAATTCATCAAGTATTATTGGAACCATTGATTTGGAGGGCGCTTTGCCATGCCATTTGGGGTTATCCTCCATGTGTTGCACGCCCTTGCCTTTTACGGTTCTAGATATTATTATGGTGGGCTTCCCAGATATCCTTTTGGATTCAGTGATGGCAGAGTCTATCTGCTCTATACGGTGGCCATCAACCTCTATCACATGCCAGCCAAAGGCGCGCCATTTATCAGAGGTTCGCCACGCAGTGGGATCTCCTCTGGCCGCAACAGGGTCAGAACTTTTAGTCGCGGCATCAAGTGGCATAACTCCTTCCGTATACGAGTCTTGCTGGACGTAGTTTCTATCTAAGATTACCGTTAGGTTATCCAGTTTGAACTTTGCTGCGGTCATGGTCGCCTCCCATATCTGCCCCTCGTTGGACTCTCCATCGCCAACCACAGTATATATGCGACTGCTCAATCCATCTAGGCGCGCAGCAAGTGCCATACCTACTGAATATGACAGGCCAGTACCTAATGAACCCCCACAAAATTCCACACCAGGACATTTCATATCAGGGTGTCCTTGTAGTCTGCTACCCAAGGAGCGGAGCGTCTCTACTTCAGACTCCTGTATAAATCCAGATATGGCCAAATGGGAGAAGAGTCCAGGTGCTGCATGACCCTTGGATAATACCAGTCTGTCCCTATCTTTCCAGAGTGGATTGTTAGTATCATATGTCATATGTTTGTAGAATAGGCAACCTAGTATCTCAGCCATGGAGAACGAGCCACCCGGATGTCCAGAGCCGGCCGCGGCAGTAGCCCTGATGACTAATGCTCGAGCCTTTAGTGTGTTGCGTCGAATGATACTATATCTAGAATCCATATCTGGAATACCGGTTAAAATTAATAAAAATCTATATTTTTATGCACTATGGAGATGTCATAGAGTTATCATCTATGTAATAGCCTGCACCGAATATGAGGTCGTCATACAATACAAGCCATGTGCGCTTACTCTGATCCATACCAGTAGTGGGATGTGCAAATGTGTATTCTACCCACGTACCATCATTGTTTTGCAGATCAGCGATAATCTCGTCAACAGGTCGGTCGGCATCAGTTAGGGCAATGGAAGTTGCGCCCACTCTATCAGGGTTTGCACCATGTGCCAGAACTGTATAATCTGCAGGGCTCAGAATGAACGGGTAATTAGGATCCCCTGTCGTACGCGTGTTGATATTGTTTATTGTATCAGCTGGATACAGTGCATGCACTCGAACAAGTTCATTAACTACATTTTGAACAGTGGATTCATTAGTTAATGAGGTTCTTACGGCAAAGTAGTAGTCGCCAGAGGATTTGAACCAGCCACGATCATAGAACAGTACATTGGTTGGGTCGGTTGGATCCGGTACCGGATAGCTAATCCAGACACCATCAGTTTGTGTCTGTAATAGTTCAATTAAATATTCTGCAGGAATTGCAGCTTGATTAAGCACCGCATTTGCATCTATGCCGATATATTGAGGAGCAGTACTATGAGCCACAAGAGTCAGACTCTCTTTGTCTACAACAAATACCGAAACATCTGTGTATAATGAGCCTACAGACTCGTTGATATACTTGAGTATGGCATCGCCGCGGACATCATACTGCGCAATTATTTCATCCATTACCTCTGCATGACGGTTTTCACCATCAATTGATTCAGAAGATTCCACAATTACTTTTCCAACAGCCCATGGGTGAAGAACACAGTGGTAGGGATACTCTCCGGGAGTATCAAATGTAAACTCAAACTGATCTCCTGGATTGACAAAGCTGTCCAGTACACCATCAGGATGTGGATTAAGAGCGGTGACTGTGTGAATTAGAGAGTCTTCATTAACCCACGCAACTGTATCGCCCGGACTTATTGTGACAGTATTGGGGTCAAAGCAGTCATCAGTAACTTGACAGTCAGGGAGTAGTGACCCCTCAACCATAGTTACTATTGTTGGCGGATCATGTTCCAAAACCTCCACATGCTCAGTCGATATAGTACAGTCTGAGCCATCAAGGCCAAAGACCAACGATATAATATCATCTGTGGTGTCACCATATACAGTACATGCAATTGTAAGAATAAAGCTTGGCATCTCATTGCTCATCATCTCCTGTGCTAGAACAGTAGGAGTCGATACGAACATAATTGCCAGTCCAGCTACAATTACTGGTAAAGTAAATTTATTCATTAGGAAATCAATGCAATGTATATTTAAAAGTCTTTTCAGAATCTTTTTGCAGCTACAGGGCGCGGAACTCCTCGCTCCATCGATGATGCGCCATGACCATCTCTTGAGAGACACTAGGTTTGCGGCGGGATGCTATTTGATGAAAGTCATCAAGAGTCAAATTCCGGGGCTTTTGTAGATCTTCACCCTCCACAGGATCCCTATAATCAGGTGACTCGAATAGTTCATGCACAGTCTTTAGCTGGGCGCCCTGACATACATCACGTATATCACTAGCGCTATACCCATCAAAGAGACGAGATAATTCCTCAGGGCGAATGGAAGAGTCCGTATGCAAGTCTTCTGTATATTGCCTAAACAGAGATACTCGTGCTTGCAAGTCTGGTAGAGCCACGTATATTCTCTTTTGGAATCGTCGCAAGAATGGCCAATCCAATGTCCAAGGCTTGTTGGTGGCGCCTATAACGTACAGCATTAGGTCGTGGCCTTTACCATTTACACCATCCATCTCAGTTAGAAACTGGTTCTTTGTGCGCACCTCACCGCCCACTTCACTGCTTCGAGAACCCAAAAGAGAGTCCACCTCATCGACAAACAATATCACAGGTTTATTCTCCTGTTCAGCGTGTTTACGAGCTATTCTGAATATCTTTGAGACATTCTTCTCAGCCTCACCAAGCCACTTACTCATCATAGCCGAGGCATCTACGTTTATGAAGTATCCATCCATCTCACTGGCGGTGGCGGCAGCTAGCATGGTCTTGCCAGTTCCAGGTGGGCCATACAACAACATTCCTTTCGGCCAACCTAGTGGAAATAGATCCGGTCTTTTGGTCGGATATATTATAGATTCACGTAGGGCACTCTTGGCATCTTCAAGTCCAATCACCTCGGCCCAAGTAATGTTGGGCTTTTCGTGCATTATCAGCTCTTCAAAGTTATTCGCTTCTTCTTGCCGCTGTATAGATGTTCTTTGATCCTGCGCACTAGAGCCGGGGTCCACAGCCGGTTCGAGTTTTCTGTTGTTTTGGAGTAGTGTGATTCTATTGTAGTATGACTGGCACCTATCTTTGTATATTGGATTCAGCTTACTGCCAGGATACAACTCTATCAATTTTGCCAGTGATGCTATGGCTTTTTGGTAGTTGGCGACTGCCATTCCTCTAGCACCCTGAGAGTCAAATCGTATAGCATCAGAGGCATATCTACTAGCATTATTCTCTAATTCTTGAGGAACAGTGCTCATTACCATTCTGTTATATCTTGTAGGTTATAATTTACATTGTCAACTTTCTTTTCACTTTTGGTAAAGTTTTTTGAACTTTTCTCATCAAGAATGTTTTTTATTGATTCGCCGCATATGGAGAGCTGTACTTCTTGTATGCGCTTGCATGATATCTCATTGTTCACCATTATATCATTTAATTCAGTATTGACAGATACTATACCGTCAGCAGCCTCATGCATTATATCACCTAAACTCTCTAGAAGGTGCAGCATCTCTCTTTGACTCTGATACTTTAGCAGTAGTGATTCTAAATGAAGCAGTACATCAGATACGTCGTCTAGTTCAGTGTGAGACATCTTTCTTATTACAGAATGGTTTATGTTCAACGAGTTTATTGTCAATCGAAGTTGGCGTATCCGCTCAGCATCAGTACGTAAGTCTGTAAATTGTGTCATTGTGGTATTGTGGTAAAGTTAGGATATAACTTTCTAATCTTCTTCTCTGCCATCATACGAGACTTCTTTATCATATCTTCAGATCTAGTTCCCGAATACTTTATGTCAATACGTCTCAATAGTGCAGAATCCATAGATACACTTCCCAAGTGCACTGCCAGCTCACACAGCGTATTATTACAATGGGGAAACTCAGAGGAGAGCTGGACTCCCACTGCCCGTAATACACCAATGGTTGGTGGCACATTGTTTGGTATTTGGTCCATGCCACGAATGCTCTCTAAAGCTTGTCTAACCTTGGCGAGGGCCTCCATACAAAACATTATGGTGTACTGGCGCTTTATCAGAGAGTATTTTGTATCACCATCCTTCTCTGCATCAATACCACACCTTTGTAGTGTATCCATGACATCACGTAATAGTTGCTTAGAGTAGTTCAGTCGTGGTGCTAGTGCAACTTGTTGTATAACGCTCAATTATACATAATTGTACAATACAACATATATCAAAACAGAGTAACTGCGCAATCATTAACCATGGTGACAGTGTGGTTTGGTACAAGCAATTTGAGCTATATGTTAAGAAATTTAGCTGTTGTGGTTTAACAGTTATCTTTGTGGTGAAGTGAATAATGAGTATGGATAAATCATTGACGGTTAGTCTAGAAGAGTTCGGCCTTAGTCAGTATGAGGCTCGGGCATATTTTACAATGATATCAAAGGGGCCCGTATCAGCAGCAGAGCTATCATATTATTCAGAGATTCCGCGCACAAAGGTGTACTCCACATTAGAGAAACTGCGCAAGAAGAATCTTGCCACCACATCAGATACAAAGCCGATAATGTGTGCTGCAGTGGCTCCGGAGGAAGCCTTTGACTCTACAATACAAGATCAGATAAACCGTGTCAATGCCATGAACTCGCTGGTGTCCAGTTTAAAGACTGTCAATGATGAATGTCGGAAGAGCCGCGGAGTTGAAGAGAGGAGATATCAACAGTTGTCTACAGGAAACATAATCTCAGAGTTGCACAGAATAATCGATGGTGCAAGTCATAGTATCGACCTGATAGTAAGTCAACGCAGCTATATAACTGAGAGTCGTAAACAGATAGTTGCTGCAAATCGTCGCGGGGTTTTGGTGCGTATAATACTTCCATTAATAGAGGCGAATGCCGAGGGGGACGGCATACTCCCGGGTGGTGCTCAGATTCGTACAATCACACATGATTACAACTATGTTGTAGCCGATGGTGGCAACATACTGATACTGAACCAATTTGGGGGCGGAGAGGTGTTAACTATGGCAGATGGCATAATGCATAATTTATCTGCGCTCTTCAAATACCTCTGGGATAATAGCATACAGGCAGATGAACTATTAGATTTAAACAGTACCGAGTCCAAAGATGCCTATACAGCCATATCCATACTAAAAGAGTCCAGCTTATCTGTTTCATTGCAGGCTGCAATGGCAGCTAAGATCCCTGCATTGGCAGATCTCTTAGAGTTTGGTGGTGTTCCCATATATTCACGAACGCTCAATGATCTAGTCGAGTTAGCTTCAACAACTTTAAAGATAATGGGTTATGGTATAGCAAAATTAGACCCAAGTAATGGCACCATACACTTAAAGTCCAAAGATAACAACGGTCATGCCCTATCTTGGGCACTAATACTAGAGGCATACCTACAGAAGCATGGGTATGGTACACGAATTATACAACACGGAAAGTCAAAGAAAATACACATTCGTCTAGAGAAGGCGGTCTAAATTATACGGCACACTATCTTGACTAAAACTACCAGATATTCCATATACGGTGACTTTATTAAGCATCCATAATTAAAGCACGCTGTGAGCGGTATGCCTGTAATTGAGTCTGAAGAATCATCGGATTACAAGCGCATACTGGTTGCGGGTGTGTTGGGCAGCACAAGGTCAGGCGGTGTGAACGCTCTTGTTTATTCAGAGCGGACGGGTTCCTCCCGCAAAGTCGGGTGATGTCACATCACCACGCGGGATAGTCTGTCGGCCCAGTTGCTCCAGCAACCCTGTATGAGTGGGGTGGGATCGAGTATTACATCCACACCACGACGGACTTCGCCCAGACTGGTCGAAACCTTACGACCATACCGGGATACGGCGCTTGTTCGCCGTATGTTCTCCACTGCGTTGACGTCACGATCTACGCCAACTGTACGGCAGTGGGTGCAGTCTTTTTTATGATAAGTTCCAGTTAGTGGGGTTCTGCATGCAGCGCAGAACTTGGATGTGTTGTGTGGACGCATATGTAGTGCCTCCGCCCCCAAAAATTGGGACTTTTCATAAATTAAATTCGATGCCTTTCGCATCATGGCAGAATATAATCTGCGACGCAAGCTGCGTCCAAACTTTCCCCCCTTCTGCCAATTATACGATATATGGGTTAAATCCTCCAACATAACCAAACACCCGGATTGTGCGGCCCACTGTGCTATACATAATGCTATTACGTTCAGCACGTGTTCGTGGCGGCGCATGGCTTTAGTCACCCTGTGTTTTTTATCATTCTTTTTTGACTTTGTGTGGTTATGCTGTATGTTTAATATGCATTTATTCATCTGCCACTTTATCTCGGCGGCCTTCTTGTGTTTGCCCTCCCTCTTGAGTTTCTTGTATCTGCGTTTGAGTTTGCCATATAGTTTGGGACCGCCATGTGTGACTTGTTGCCTTTCTCTGCGCTCCTCTTTCTTGTGTACAACGCGCCTTCCGGTACGTGCCGCATATGTGATATTATCATGTATACGTGTATACGTATTGTTTGCATCCTCAGTCTTTGCCTCCTCAATGGCCTGTATGGTATTAGATAGATCAAACCGTACCATCGTGTTTTTATCACCTACGGTGATGTTCTTTTCATTAATATCAACGCCAATCACATCTTTTGGTGTGCCGCCCACATACCCCACATCCGTAAGTAGTTCAATAATCTCCGACTTGCCGTATGGGTGGGGTTTTTCAACCTTGGGCACTTTGTTGTAATATGTTATCGTATATATGGTTGGCGTGATCCACAACTCACCTAGTTCATTTTGTCCTATTCTGCGTACCACATCTGAAGAGACGGGAATTGCTATCATATGTGGATATTTTGATGAGCCAACATTTGCAACAGCCATATATCCACCCGCTATCGGATTCAGCCTCCAATCTTGGTTTTTCAACTTTACAACCGGATTACGAAAGACGGGCTCAGACACCTTCATGCCCTGCGCAGTCTTTGTATTGTACGTTTTATGGGCGGCAACCCCGTCCCGTATGGCGGTCTGCGTTATGGATGAACGTACTTTGGGGTCAGGATCGCGCATTGTACTATACATCAATGCATTAACACCATAGGTATCCTTCCCCGTGTTATTTGCTATAATGTACGCCACTTCTGCCACCTTCCTGACATGCCCAAACACATGCCACATATCCAAATTTTTTGCGTATGGACGTGTTACTGCCCTGCTATTTTTTACTGATGACACTATACAGTACGGTTCAATGGTGTATTTAACATCATCTAACACACATCAACCAACACCCGACTTTGCGGGAGGAACCAGCATCTGTAATATGTAGGCCAGAATTCTCAGTGTTTATTATATCGAATTATTTTGATTATACAGAATTTATTAATTTTGTAAACGTTCCAAACTTACAATTGAAATACTCAGCGTCACAAGACCCTTTACGGATATAATGTTCAACAGACTGCCCAGTATATTAAAGGAGTCAGATGATGCGGTCTGGGCCACAATATGTAGACCGCCAAACTCTTTGCTAGGTCCCAGCATCATCACTGATAGGTATGGTACAACATCATGTTGTATATTGGCTTTTATTCGGTACGAACGACTATCCTCCAAGTATACATTTCCGCGGGCAGTGGGTCTGCGAGCTGGAGTATCAATCTGTATCACATCAACATCCTCCAAGGTATATTGTACATCATTTAGAGTTAATGTATATCTGGTGGCATCACTCTTCAGGTCACGTAATATGGACTCTAATGCAATGGTCACGTATTATGTAGAATATAATATAATATTGAATCTTTAGTTTTTTGGTCGCATGTGAAGATACCCATATATCAGATAAATTACTGTTGTATGTGATGATTCCTCGCCCAAAGTTGGTGTTGAACTAAATTGTACAATATAGATGGTGAGAAAAGAACCACATGGTGTTTTTGGACACATTTTTGACAAATACCAGCCATAACAGAATACAGTACGACGTGTCTAATTGGTTTGGATGTGTGTTGTTGTCATTGTTTGATGGATATCTCTGATTACTAGTTTCAGTTCTTCTTGGGGCGACATAATGTACTGCTAAAATTGTATTTTGGATCAAAATTAGAAGATTTAGTCAACTGTAAAAATATAGTAAATTGTTTGAAAAGTCGCTAACCATACATAAACTCTAATTAATGCAGTGTATAACGTATGAGCATGATTGATGAGAGATTAAAGGAGTTAAACATTACATTGCCAAACCCTCCTCAGCCGGCCGGCGCTTACACACCAGTTACAATATCAAAGAATCTAGCGTTTGTCTCAGGTCAAGTTCCCATGCAGGATGGTGCCGTCATATACAAGGGGGTTGTAAATGATGCCAACATCGATATGGCAAAAGAGTCCGCCAAGTTGTGTGCCATCAACATACTGGCTCAGTTGCAAAAGAAGGTAGGTCTAGATAGGGTTCAGAAATTTATTCGCTTAAGTGGATTTGTAAGGTCAGACCCTGACTTTACAGCACATCCACAGGTCATTGATGCAGCATCCAATCTCATATTTAGTGTGTTTGGTGAGAGGGGCAGACATACCAGAGTAGCGGTGGGAACAATTAGTTTGCCGTTGGGCTCAATGACTGAGATAGATGCAATAGTGCAAATTTAACAGAATTTTGTGTAACTGTTTCACTTTTTGAAGTTGAGCGTGCGTAACATCTCTGCCAAGTGTGTGTATTTAGATCATCCCCAGTATTGCCCAGAAGTGATTGTCAGCCATACAAGTTAGAATGACTCGCCCAATCTTTCGTTGAGGGTTCGAAGAAACGCCTTCATCTGCTTCTTTGGTATTAAAGCACCACACGCCACAGCATGACCTCCACCGGTACCATCAAAGTCAGCGGCCAGTGAGCTTACAATACGACCCAAATGTACATTCAAGTCAGGCGCACCTCGAATAGATATAGCGTAGGCACCCTGCTCAATACGCTCCTTATAGGCCACACCCACAGGTTTACCCGAGAATCCCAGTACAAAGTTAACTGCACCACTAGCACCAGTATCAGTCATCTCCATGTGAGCCAAATTACGCATCTTTTTGTAGCCTTGACGTACACGACTCATTGTATCAGCCAAATATCCCACTTGAAGCTGGGCATTCTCATAGGCATTCGGAATTTCATGTGGAAACTTAAGTTCAGTTAGTTGATCCACCAGATATAGTAGATATTCAGTATCCTTCTGATGACCCACTATATTATACGTCAAGACGGTGGCACTTATCAGGGCGAACTGTCGATCATACTTCTGAAGCAATTTTGCTGCCAGAGGATTACTGTCCATATAGTCAGTGATGGCTGCGCATGCGGCAATAAATGATGCACCCTCAGGTAGTCTCCTCTCGTATTTGTGGTATACCTGCACTGCTGTGCACTCGTCAGTACTATGTATCACGTTAACACCCATATCAGCTAGCTTGGTCACTATGTCAGGCCGTATATCATGATGGTCCACATATGTAACTCGCACATGGCGACGACGCAGTGTTGCCATCACATCTACAAACTCAGCCTCATTCTTCTTACTCAAACCCAGATCACATATGTGTAAAACTTTGAGTGAAAGATCCTCAGATATCTCTTTAAGTTTTGACATTTGGCCCACATAATCTACCAAAATGGGCTCGGCGCCTGTAGCTTGCCGTACTAAGGCAGCAGATCCAAGACCATCCAGGTCTTCTTTGTGTGATATACAGACCAAGCGGGTTTTTTTCACCGATCCCATAAAGCACCTTTTACAATCTCCCATTTAAACGGCTGTGTTCCACAAATATATGCCACAAAATATCAAATAGAGAGTAGCATCGGACGCTTCATAGAAGGTTGATACAAGAGCCCACCAGACTCTTAGCAGAGGGTGTTCGCTGGTTTCATCGTCAGTATCTCCGGTTATGCACCATGTTTGCCATATCGCCATACTGGCGTGCGCTCTAATATTCACTCAAAAAAGATCAAACAGCATCAAGTAGGCGCTTCATCTGCGTATCATGTGTCATATCCTAAAAGTTGTAGAATTTTAGGTACCTTGATACCTCCCTAAAAAATTCTCTGAAATATTATATAATCCAATACAGATGGTTATTCATGGGAGATTCAAATGAGATGGAGACTAAGAATATTGGCCTGCGGGGAATCAAGGTAGCAGATACCCGCATATCAGACATTAATGGCATGGAAGGCAAGCTGATATACCGCGGATATAACATACTAGACTTAACAGAGAACTCCAACTATGAGGAGACAGCATATCTCTTACTGCATGACAGACTACCATCCATGAAAGAGATGAGGCAGTTTAAATCCATGATCTCGAACGCTAGATTCATACCAAAACAGATGCAAAAGAATATGGGAAACTGGCGTAAGGATGCAGATCCCATGGATATGTTGCAGGCCTTTGTGGCTGCTTTGGCCGGATACTACGATGAAGAGTTCTCCAGTAAGGAGTCCAGTTACGAGAGGGCCATAAACCTCATAGCCAAAGTACCCACCATAATAGCCAGCTGGCAACGCATACGAAACGGTATGAGTATTATTGATCCGGATCCCACACTAAGTCATGCGGCCAACTTTCTATACATGATGTCGGGTGAAAAACCCGACAAGGAGGTTGAAAGGATATTTGATGTATGTCTCATACTGCACGCCGAGCATACCTTTAACGCATCCACCTTTACGGCAAGACAGGTTGCATCCACACGTGCCCACATGTACTCGGCGGCCAGTGCCGCCATCGGCGCGCTCAGTGGCGAGTTACATGGGGGGGCCAACTACGAGGTGATGAAGATGCTACTAGAGATAAACCACATAGACAAAGCCGAATCATGGATTAAAGAGAGGGTAGACACGAATCAAAGGGTCATGGGAATGGGCCATGCCGTATACAAGACATTTGACCCGCGCGCCCAAGTACTAAAAGACATGTCAAGACAGTTGGCCGCAAAGACTAAACAACCATGGTTTGCCATAACAGAGAAGGTCGAAGAGGCCACAATAGCCGAGATAAAGAGAAAAAAGAACATGGATATATATCCCAATGTGGACTTATACAGCGCCTCCATATACTACATGCTGGACATACCCATGGATTTGAACACGCCCATATTCGCCATATCGCGCGTGGCGGGGTGGGCCGCACACGTCATAGAAGAGAAGTTTGCCGAGGCAGCTCCAAAGCCCGCACTGTACAGACCAAAGGCAGTATATGTGGGCAAGGACTGTGGTCCTGACGGATGCGAGTACAAGCCAATCAATCTTCGTGCATAAAAGATGATACATGAGTTATACATTGATGGTGATGCATACCACATATCATGGGCCATACGTACTGACCAAAAAAACATCATGCAACGTCGTAACCAAGCAAGCATATATCGTGGAATAGTATCAGAGATTCAAGCCAAATTTATGGCGCTTCATGTAGGATTATTTTGGGGAATTGGTGTCTTTGCCATTAAGAAAGGTGATCATGTAAACATGATGATAGACAGCAAAGACATGGTTCCGTATCTTGTAGATGGCACCAATGACAAGTTCATAGGGCACCGTATACGGTTTGTAAATTTATTGATAGAGCAGAAAGAGCTGACCGCCAACATAAGCAGTATAGAGCCTACACAAAATATTGCTTTATTACAAAATACAGATGTATAATTATAATCCGGTAATACATGTATAATTATATAATGAGTATATTTGACTCGGCACTAACAGATACATTACAGAGGTATTTAGATCTTCAAGAGTATAAGGGCAGTATTGTAACAGCATCAGACTATAATAAAATAAATTACATATCCAAAAGTCTCATAAATGACAACACCAAGACGGTCATATCAGTTATAATTCCGCAGAATATGCAAAATAACACATATGATGCCATAGTAGAGAGACTAGAATCAAACCAGATAATACAATACGCCATATACCAAAAGGTTGGCAAAGACGTATACCGACTCCCCCACTCGGATAAACATTTCATATCTGGAGACATACATAATTTGGTGGCTAGTATATCAACACTAGAAGAGGATACCAACAAGATAGTTCAGAGTTCAATTAGGGCCGTTCGTGCCTCTGCAGATAAATTGCAGACTGAGCACCAAAAAAATATAATTAAAAAAACAGTACAAAAATCATGGTTAGGTGCCTCACAGTCTGCATCTTTGATATTATTCAGTGGAATTCTCATGCAGCAACACTTATCAAAATATAGAGACGACATACCGCCACTAAACAGTGTTGCAGATGCTACATCAGTATTAAAAACTTGGAAGCATATAATTAATTTAAAGCAGTTTGATATATTCAAGCCGCCTACAGATATTCTAGACCTGTTGGTCGCCGAATCCATCACATCTGCCAATAATACACTACAACCGTTAACTGATGCAATAATAAATACAAAAGATACTCCAAAATCCACCATCAATGCAGGTATGACACTGCTTCCGTACATCTCTGATGATAGAAGTACTGCTGCAGAGTACTATACAAGGGATGCCATAGCCGAGATGCTGGCATGTCTCACAATAAAAGAGGCCATACACGATATGGACTATTTCAGAGAACATAAAATAGCTGATTTGACGTGTGGGACCGGAGCCCTGTTGAGGGCCGGATATCGCCGCATGCGGTCACTGCATCAAAGATATCATGGTTTGAGCGGCATGGCAGAGCTGCGTCATGGCGCCTTAAACGGAGGACTGGTGGGTATAGACATATCCCCTGTGGCGACATATTTGGCAAGCGTATCACTGCTTCTTACAGATGATGAATGGTACAACCCATCTGGTATAACGCATGTAGGGGTTGGCGGACCCGCCGGCATGACAGGTGCAATCGAATACATCACAGGACAAGAACATCCCAATACAGGTGATGAACAGACAGACATCCCCCGTATACCAGACAAATCCATCGACTACATATTGATGAATCCGCCATATTCAAGATCACGAAACGGGCAGGCATCCTTTGATGTGGCAAATCTCACAGAGGCCGAACGAAGTGCCTGTCAGGCCCGCTGGGAAGGCCTCATACGCACATATCCAGCAAAGAAGGTGGCAGGCATGGCACCTACCTTCATCATAATTGCATCCAAAAAAATAAAAGATTATGGACGAATTGGTTTTGTACTCCCAATAACGGCGGCATTTGCCGAGGCATGGGCAGAGACTCGAAGGTTCATACAGTACAACTACACAGAGATAATTGCTATAACCATCAGTTCTGGTAAGTCACTCTCGCATGGTACCCACCTTACAGAGATGCTGCTTATAGCCACCAAGACGCCGCAACCAAAAGAGAGACCATCAAGCATCTACTGTGTTACACTAAACAAGGCACCCGCCACCCCACCAGAAGCAGGTGAGATGGCAAGAGCAATACAAGATTCGTGCAATAGCACATCAAACTTATCATGGCAGATACAACTAGGTGACACTATAGGAAGTATGTACAAATATGATGCAAAGCCCGGCCAACCATGGAGTCCTCTAGGTGTGAAAGATTCAGGTGTGGCATTATTTACGGACTTGCTCATACAAGGTAGGTTCCGCAAGATAGATGGTACAATAATGCCCATCAACATACAGATGGCTCGCATACAGGACATATTCTGTATAGGGCCAACGCACCACATAATAGGACACACCAAGGGCAGCTCGCCAATGGGTGCCTTTGAGCTGCGCAAAATTGATGATGGGCATACGCCAAAGGATGATGCACATTATTCATTGTGGAACGTTAGTAAGAGTCAGGATAGATTAATCATATCGCCGACACACTACGGCATTCCCATGGGTAGAGTAGATAATATCACACAACACAACACAACCCTATTTTACAACCGCAGATTGAGTTGGAGTGTGAACGCACTATTGGGTGCCACCACTAAAGACAAAATCATGGGCGGTAATGGATGGCTGGGTCTAGGACATTCCGATGTACGAATACTAAAGGCTGCAGCCTTGTGGTTTAACTCTACATTAGGTTTAATGACACATTGGTCGCAAGCATCCCGGAGCGAACCGGGACGGGCTACCGCTCAAGTAAAGGCCATAAAAAACATACCATGTCCAAGATTTGATACACTAGATGACTCTACATTGTGCATGGTGGCCAAATTCTTTGATCAAGTATCATCATCAGCGATGTTGCCTGCCTGCTACGCGCATATAGATAAGACCAGACACATGATAGATGATGCCATCTCTGAGATGCTAAAAGTATCTAATGATACAATTAAAGATATACGTCTACAGTTTTGCCAAGAGCCCACCATACACAATTATGCCAAAAAACCTCTAGAGGCATTAAACCAATAATATATGGTCATGTCGCTCCAAAAACCACAAATAAAACATCACTCACATCGCCAGTATAATCTTACAGTAGTCATACAGTTGTATAGTCACACCAATGTATTTCTCACTAACCACACAGAACTATAGATATATTTTGGAAAAAATGCGCCAAGAGATATGGAATGCTTCAAGCTAAAGTCAGAGTTTGAGCCCACAGGTGACCAGCCACAGGCAATTACAAAACTTGTACAGGGTGCCAAAAAAGGCGACACGCAGACACTGCTTGGCGTAACAGGAAGTGGTAAAACATTCACCGTGGCCAATGTAATAGAGAGAAGTGGTAAAAATGCACTTGTCATATCGCACAACAAGACATTGGCGGCGCAGCTATACTCGGAGCTGAAACATTTTTTCCCAAATAATAATGTGGGATACTTTGTATCATTCTATGACTACTACCAGCCTGAGAGTTACATAGCCCAAACAGATACGTACATTGAAAAAGACACTCGGAGAAACGATGTGATAGAGAAGATGCGCCTGGAAGCCACCGCCATGCTACTCTCGGGACTTCCCACGGTCATAGTGGCGACAGTGTCCTGCATATACTCACTGGGGAATCCACAAGACTGGAAGGATCTGGCCATAACCATAAACGTCAACATGAAACTATCAAGAGATGCGCTTGTGCGCAAACTCATGGATGCACGTTACGAGAGGAACGATACTGAAGTGGCGCCAGGTAACTTTCGCGTAAAGGGAGACACGATTGATATCAGTCCAGCATACACCAGTGACATGATAAGAATATCATTATTTGGCGATGTAGTAGAGAAGATATCTGTACGAAATCCCATCACCATAAAAGAAGTGTCACAGTTGCCTCAGATTACAATATATCCGGCCAAACACTACCTAACTGCCAAGGATAGGCGCGAAGAGGCCCTAAAGACCATAAGAGAAGAGCTGGAAGACAGGTTGGAACAACTCCCAGAATTAGAGAGGCAGCGATTAAAGAACCGGACACAGTACGACATGGAGATGATAGAGGAGATAGGATACTGCTCGGGTATAGAGAACTACTCTAGACACTTTGATGGACGAATACCAGGAGAGAAAGCATTCTGTCTACTGGATTTTTTTGGTGATGACTTTCTACTGGTCATAGACGAGTGCCACGTAACACTACCACAATTGCACGCCATGTATAAAGGAGATCGCTCTCGTAAACAACAGTTGATAGATTATGGTTTCAGACTGCCCAGTGCTTATGACAATAGGCCACTAAAGTTTGAAGAGTTTGAGTCATACATGAAGAATACATTGCTGGTGTCGGCAACTCCAGGCTCGTACGCCCGCAACGTATCCAGCTGTGTGGTGGAGCAACTTGTAAGACCCACTGGTTTAGTCGATCCTCCCGTAGAGGTCAGACCAACAGAAGGCCAGATGGATGATATAATACAGGAGATAAATGTACGTGTAAGTCGCTCCGAGCGCACGCTCATAACCACGCTTACAAAGCGCATGGCCGAAGACTTGGCAGAGTACCTATCAAAGAAGGGTGTGCAAGTGCGATACATGCACTCTGAGATAGAAGGACTGCAGAGAACCGAGATAATACGCCAGTTGCGACTTGGTGAATTTGATGTTCTAGTGGGGATAAACCTGTTACGGGAAGGGTTAGACATACCCGAAGTGTCTTTAGTTGCCATACTAGATGCGGACAAGGAAGGTTTTCTGCGCAACTACACCAGTCTGATACAGACATTTGGAAGGGCATCCCGAAATTCCAATGGTGCCGTAATAATGTATGCGGATACAGTTACCGATTCAATGCGCCAAGCCATGGAAGAGACTCAGAGACGGAGGGAACGCCAACTACAGTACAACAAGAAACACAACATAACACCCCGCACAATATCAAAGCCAATTCCGGAAGCGACCACCAAGCATGAAGAGGTGGACGTATCAAAGTCCAACTCTGACATACGCAAGAGAGTAATTGAGCTGGAGACTGAAATGAAGATATGTGCAGACAGTCTGAACTTTGAGAGAGCAGCAGAGTGTAGAGACCACATAGCAGAGTTGGAGCAGGAGTTAAAGAGGCGTGGCTAAACTTATAGTGCGGGGCGCTAGGCATCACAACCTCAAAAACATAAATGTCGAGCTCCCAAAGAACCGTCTTTTGGTGATAAGCGGTATGTCAGGTTCTGGCAAGTCAACACTAGCCTTTGATATAATATATGCCGAAGGTCAACGCCGATACGTCAACTCGCTCACCGCATATGCAAGACAGTTTTTAGACATAATGGACAAGCCAGATGTTGATACCATGGAGGGATTGGCGCCGGCTATAGCCATACAACAAAAGACGACCAGCAGCAACAAGCGCTCCACTGTGGGGACCGTAACCGAGATATACGACTATCTTAGACTGCTATACTCAAGGGTAGGCACACCGCTATGTCACAGATGCAAACGCGAGATATCCAGTCAGTCAGTGGAGACCATCTGCGACTCCATACTAAAGGAGTTTGCAGGTTCGGACATACTTGTTTTAGCCCCCCGTGTACAACACAAAAAAGGCACTCACACCAACATCATAGCAAGTGCCATATCAGATGGATACTCTAGAATTCGCATAGACGGTACAATATATAATTTGGATGATGATATACCGCCCCTAAACCGGCAGCAGTGGCATGACATACAGATAGTTGTAGACAGACTTGCAGCTGTAAAGGCAGAGCGTTCCAGACTGTTTGAGAGTGTGCAGACCACAGTGGATGCATCAGATGGCAACATAATGGTACAGTCAGATAAGAAGACCGGACTATATTCACAGCATAATTCCTGCCCATACTGTGGCATAACCATGGGTGAGCTGGAACCGCGGGTATTCTCGTTCAACTCGCCCATGGGTATGTGCAACAACTGTACCGGATCCGGTCTTGTAACCGACTTTGATCCTGACCTGATAATCCCAGACAAAACAAAGAGTATTCGAGAGGGCGGACTGCATCCGTTTACTGAGGAGACACCTCCCCCCATATGGGACCAGCTTAACCTGCTGTGTCATAGACATGGGCTTGATGTGGACACGCCACTGAAGGACTTGACCAAGACTCAATTGAAGCATCTGCTATACGGTAAAAAAGATCAGACACGGTCGACATTTGATGTATTCAGGAGAGATTATGCCACAGAAGGGGTCATCGGGATCATGCGTCACATAATAATGTACAGTAACAGTCATATCAAAACAAGTTTTAAGAGCAACTACATTCGTGAAGCGGCATGTCCTGCATGCAATGGGGCAAGACTACGCCCAGAGCCACTATCCGTGCACATATCTGGAAAGAATATAGTTGATGTCTGCGATATGTCTATACAGGAATGCCAAAGGTTCTTTGATAGTATTACACTGAACCCCACTCAGGCATACATAGCAAAAGACATACTAAAAGAGATAAAGAGTCGGCTGGAATTTTTAGATACTGTAGGTTTATCATATCTGACACTGAGTCGCCGCAGTACCACATTATCTGGAGGAGAGTCACAACGCATACGGCTGGCAACTCAGATAGGATCCAGACTGACAGGAGTCCTATACATATTAGATGAACCCACAATAGGACTGCATCAACGAGACAACAGTAGACTGATAGAGACACTCAAAAAGTTACGCGATCTGGGAAATACAGTAATCGTTGTCGAGCATGACGAGGAGGTCATACGTAGTTCAGACTGGTTGGTAGATTTGGGTCCCAAAGCAGGAGTGCATGGCGGCGAGGTCATCTTTGAGGGGACCGTAAAAGATATGCTAAATGATGCAAACTCCATCACAGGCAGATATATACGCGGAGATACGCGCATAAAAATAGACAAAAAGGTGCGTAAACGTCACAGCGAATTGGTCGTACAGGGCGCCTGCCAGAACAACCTCAAGAATATAGATGTCAAGTTTCCCTTGGGCATGTTGGTGTGTGTAACTGGCGTATCAGGTTCGGGCAAATCTACTTTGGTTAATACAATACTATACAATGAGTTAAAGCGTCAACTGGTTGGAGGGAGTAATAAATCTGGCTTGCATGGCAAGATCCAGGGTACTGAAGACATAGACAGTGTCATATCAATAGACCAATCACCCATAGGCAGAACGCCACGTTCCAACCCAGCCACATATATAGATGCCTTCAAGCCCATTCGGGACATATTTGTAAAGACGCAGTTAGCCCGAAGTCGGGGCTATACACCAGGACACTTTTCGTTCAACGTACAGAAAGGAAGATGTGCCGAATGTGAGGGAAGTGGTCTGCGTCACATACAGATGCAGTTTCTAGCAGATGTATATGTCAGGTGTGATAAGTGTCGTGGCAAACGCTTTGACTCACAGATACTGCAAGTACGATACCGGGGCAAGAACATATACGACATACTGGACATGACTGTAGATGAAGCAGTAGACTTCTTCAAGAATCATAGGGCAGTGTACACCAAGCTTCATACCTTGCAGCAGGTAGGCTTGGGATACCTAAAGCTAGGCCAGTCCTCAAAGACGCTCTCTGGAGGTGAGGCGCAGCGCGTAAAGTTGGCCAGTGAGTTATCCAAGAGGGAGACGGGTAAAACAATATACCTGTTAGATGAGCCCACAACAGGTCTACATTTTGCAGATGTCGATAAACTATTAGATGTACTCAACGAGTTAGTAAACAGAGGAAATAGTGTCATCATAATAGAGCACAACATGGATGTCATTGCAAATGCAGATTGGATCATAGACATGGGCCCCGAGGGTGGAGATGAGGGCGGCACAATAGTTGCTCAAGGCACCCCTCAGCACGTATCCCAAACATCCACACATACAGGCAAATATCTTAAAAAGATGTTAAAAGTTGTATGAAGTTATAGACACTAAAAACATACCCCAGCATCCTGGCATATACATAATGAAGGATGAGGACGATACAATAATCTACATCGGAAAAGCAAAAGATCTAAAACGACGGGTTCGCTCATACTTTAATCGCACACAAGACTACAAGACTGCCAGACTAGTGGAGAGCATACATGCAATAGAGTACATACTGACAGATACGGAGAGTGAGGCTTATCTGTTAGAGTCAGGTATGATAAAGCGACACCGGCCAAAATTTAACATTGAGTTGAAGGATCAGGAGAGATATACCTATCTGAAGGTGACCGATGAGCAGTATCCACGTCTGGTGGTGGCGCGGCGAAGTCGCACAGGTCATTTTTTAGGAAGAGGAGATGTGTATGGGCCATTTGTATATGGAAGCTCAAAACTGCTCACCATAGGAACCTTGCGAAAATCCTTCAAGATACGCACCTGCAAGAAGCTGCCAAAGAAGGTATGTCTAGAGTATCATCTGGGAAATTGTGAGGGGCCCTGTGAGTTTGTTGATGCGCAAGAGAGATACAAAACGCATGTTGAAGATTTGAAGGGTGTGCTAAAACATCCGAACCAGTCTGAAGCATTTACAGACAAATTACGGGTCGAGATGACAGAAGCCGCAGATATGCGGCAGTTTGAGCGGGCTCGGGAGATTCGGGACACGTTACAGCGGTTGGGGAGTCTGCAGTACGAACAAAAGATGTCCACCATATCCAAAGACGATGAAGAGTTCTTTGGAGTTCGCATACACGACATGACCGCCACAATAATGAATTTTAAACTCGTGGCGGGCGTAATTAGGGACAGTGACAAGTTCACCTTTGAGACCATAGGAGATAACAATCTGGGAAACTTTATCTTTCAATATTATAGCACTCATCCCATTCCAGATTTTATAATATTGAGTGAGATGCCTCCAGAGCGTGACGTACTAGTCCAGTTGTTATCTCAGCAGGCAGGCCACTCCATAGACATTATAACTCCGGATACTCCCATGCGGCACAGCATGATAAAACTGCTCTTGAAGAATATAGATTCTGGCCTTTCTACGAACCTACATGCAGAGCTGCAACAAGCCCTCAAACTTACAAGTTCGCCTAATATTATAGAGTGTTTTGACATATCGAATCATGGTACCGAGTTTGCTGTGGGCGCCATGTCATGTTTGGTGGACGGTAAACCTGAAAAATCCAGGTATAGACGATTTCGCATAAAGACCGTCTTGGGCCAAGACGACTACTCAATGATACACGAGGTGGTACTCCGACGGTATAAACGGTTAAAGAAGGAGGGCGGCATAATGCCAGACTTGGTACTGATAGATGGTGGCAAGGGTCAACTGAGTAGTGCAGTTGCAGCCTTACAGAAGGCAGAAGTGATACTGCCTTGTGCATCATTGGCCAAAGAGAATGAGGAGGTATACGTACCAGGTACATCAGAGCCCATCATTATGCCATCAAACAGCGTCTCTCTACACATACTGCAATATGCCAGAGATGAGGCTCACAGGTTTGGTGTTGCGTATAATAATGCAATACGACGCTCTAAACTATAGAATATACATGTAAAAATAAGAAAAAGAGTTTTTACTCGACTATTACACTGCCAATCATCCAAGGATGTACGAGACAGAAGTATGGATATGTGCCAGGCTCTTCAAATGTATGTGAAAAGACTGTACCTCCCATAACAAGACTACTATCAAAGACGCCACTAGGCCCATCTTGAGGAGACCCAGAAGTTACAGTGTGGGCAGCAACATCATTATTCACCCAGTTTACTGTATCACCCACCAGAATAGTAAGGTATGAGGGTTGAAAGCATGTATCATCTAGTTCGCAGCCCGGAACAGATGTTCCTTCAGGAGTTATTACATCCCATGCGAGAGGGCCTACAGGGACCTCTTCAATGATTTCAGATTCTATCTCTTCAGGCATGGCATCATCGGCTGCCTCTTCAGGTACAGCAGCATCGGCTGCCTCTTCAGGTACAGCAGCATCGGCTGCCTCTTCAGGCATGGTATCAGACTGTTCTCTTACCTGTGCTGCATCATCCGCAAAGGGATCATTGGTAGCAGTACTTGTGCTGGGTGCTGAGGAGGTGGTTGGCATAGCAATAGGCGCATCAATTGATGGAAGTTGGTTTGACGTCCCTGCAAATGCAATTGCCACTGCAACTGCAGCAATTCCAATCGACCATCCAATCGCAGCTTTATCTACACTTGACATTTACAGAATTAGTATTGCAGGCATAAATAATGTTTTGGCAGTTTTTAAAAAAATGTGTTTGTATACACTACCTTCCCACGTATGCAAGGAGCTCAAGCGAGTCATATTCATCAACACACAAGGATTCGGACAGGTACTTTTTTGGTGCATATTGTTACATGTAATGCCGTACGACTCGACTTTTATTCCTAGTTTTCCTCTGAGCTGAGTCATATCACGATTCAGCACGGATTTAATCTATATAGTTCCAGCTTCCTGTGATATACTCAATCGTTCTAGAGATTCATTTTGGAGTCTGGCCAACATCGCCTAGAATGCCAGTATCTTTTGGGACTCTTCTTCAATTAATAGGAGACTATATTGATAAGTAAGCACGTCGTGATGCATACAATCCCACACCAAAACCGCTAAAAAAATCATATATTAGTGGATTCTCATTAGATATTATGAAGAGTGTATTTTTGGTGGCGGCAATATCCATAACACTGGCCATCACCTTGGCAGAGGCGCAGATAGATGACTACCCCATATGTCAGAGTGACTCTATGACTAATGATTCTGGACTTAGCGATTATGATCAAACGCGCCAAATCTTAGCACAGCAGATGCTAGACAGGGCCATAGAGGCGTTTGCACTCGACCCGACAACTGCCATGGCACAGATACAGGATACGGCAAATCCCCTATACCATGATGGTGAGTTGTATGTCTTTATGTTGGATATAAACGGCACCATAGTGGCTCACGGCATCACTCCGGATCTTGTGGGGGTTAGCACCTATTCACTCATTGACATTCGGGGCACCAATATTGGCGATATCTTGAATGAGAGCCGTTCACCATATGGCAAGTGGGCGGAGTATTGGTGGCCCAATCCGGCTACTGAGACCAATGATCCAGAGATAAAGATAACATGGACAAAGACATATGGGAACTATCAATTTGCGGTTGGCATGTATCCGGGTACTACCAGTATGGTGAAACTAGATGATGTAGATGGGCAGACCAAGAGGATAATCTATCAGATGGTGGATAATGCCATAGATGCATTTGTAGCCGACAAGGACTCTGCCATAGCGGCCATTCAAGATCCCACAAACTCGCTATATCATGATGGGGAACTGTACGTCTTTGTACATAGTCATGCTGGAAAGATAGTGGCGCATGGAACCATGCCCGAACTTGTGGGCGTAGATAGTTACTCCTTTACAGATACGCAGGGTACCAATCTTGGCGAACTCATATTGGATAATAGATCATCGTATGGAAAGTGGTATGAATATTGGTGGCCCAGTCCGGCCACTGAGACCGATGAGGAGGAGAGAAAGGTTGCCTGGGTAAAGAGCCACGCAGGCCACATCTTTGGTGTGGGCACATATCCAGATGCTGGTCTTGTTCAGAGGGTAGCGCTGTCTATGGAAGATAAGGAACGCCAAGAGGTAGCTTGGCAGATGGCTACCAACGCTGCCGAGGCATTCGAAGCAGATCCAACCTCAGCCACAAGCGCCATACAAGACCCTGATAACAACTTGTATCATGATGAAGAACTATACGTAACTGTGCTGGACAGTGACGCAGTTATAGTTGCACATGGTGTCAGCCCAAATTTGGTGGGGACAGATCTCTTTGCGCTCAACGATACCCGGGGCACTAACTTTGGTGGTATATTCATTGAGAATCATTCGCCGTACGACAAATGGGTGGAGTATTGGTGGCCCAATCCGACTACTATAACAGACGAGGGAGAGTTAAAGGTGGTCATCATGGTGGATCGTGGCGAACACACCTTTACAGTTGGCACATACCCAAAGATGGAAGGTACGTGTATGATTGATACAGATGAGTCTGAGAAGCGACGGATTGCAAAGGCCATGGTGGAGAAGGCCATTGCCGCGTACTCCAAGGATCCTGTTTCTGCCAGCAAGGCCATAGCAGATACGACAAACCCACTGTATCACGATGGAGAGTTGTATGTCGTTGTAGTTCACATAAATGGAACCATGGTTGCTCATGGTGCCACGCCAGATCTGGTGGGCGTCAGTAACTACGATCTTGTTGATGTACAAGGTACTAACATGGGAGAACTCTTAATGGAACATCCATCACCATACGGCCAATGGCTGGAGTACTGGTGGCCCAATCCGGCTACTGAGACAGATGAGGCGGAAAGAAAGATCAGTTGGGCCAAGTCCAGCTCCAGCCACGTCTTTGTAGTGGGACTTTACCCGTAATCATCTACATTCCAAATTAGTGGCGCTCTCTACTCTCAACCGTACAGACAGACCAAAGACACTTTACCAAACTGAGTTATTCATATTACTAGCTGTGTGTAGTATCACGTGTTTTTGTTCAAATTTTGTTGATTGACAGATGTTTGTGGTTTACTCTAGATATATAGCAACATCCTTTAAGGTTGTGAACATCATTACTATGTGAAGGTGTATATCGTTCTTGGAATATTTGCAGTATTCGCTGCCATAACATTAATGGTGCCCCAAGCATGGGCAGATGTTACCATACAGAACGATCGTGCCTATGTTGGTCATGATGGTTCTCTGCACATAGTAGGCGAGGTGTTTAATGATCTTGAGGTCCCCCTAGGCCGTGTCAGTGTGGAAGCCACCATATACGACATGGACGGTAAAGAGTTATTGACTACTGAAGGGTGGTCGCTAATAAACACAATAATGCCAGGCATGAAAGGACCTTTTGATATTGTGGTGTATAAGCCGGGCATGAGCGACATGGTCGATTATTCCCTATCTGCAAAGTACTCCATACATGCTCCAAAGAGTCAAGTTATTGATGTTACATCAGCAGAGTTAAAGAGAAGTAGTCAGGGCGATCTCTTCATAACTGGTACCATAGTCAATAGAGGCGATATTACCGCTAATATGATATCCGTGGTTGCCACAATATATGACAGAGATGGTAATGTAGCAACAGTTGCCCGCGCACCATCAGAACTAGACCATTTACGAGCAGAACATCAAGGAGTCTTTGTAGTATCAGTACCAGAGAAAGACCAAACATTAGAGATAGCGCACTATACATTAGTAGCAGAGTCAGAAGAGTATGCAGCAGTGCCCGAGTTTCCCCTAAGTACATCGCTAATACTAGCGATATCACTGATAGCATACATTATGCTAAATAGACATCCATCCATGTCGATTATTACAAAAACCCCAGACGCTGAAAGGTATCCATCGTAAAGGATAGTTCAGCGGCCAAGTCTTTCTTGTCCAAACGTATAGGTTTACGAAATCGTATGGGGAGTGTCATGGTGAGCATATCCTGATCAGTATGTGAAATTCGGATTACATGGAATGGTGGGTTTTTAGATAGAATGTAGTTATACCATCGCGCAAATGATCTGTTGACCTCCTCAAGTCTGGATTTCAGCGTATGTACATCTATACTTAGGTCTGCATCAAACAGATTAAATTTTATCATTGGGACGACAAGAAAGCCTCCGGGTATAGCGTGCTTTTTTTTAAGCATCAATTCAATTTCATCATCATCTGCATGCTCACCGTATTGGGGATCAAAGTATCCAGCGATACGTTTTTCTGAATCAAATATGCGAAAATATGTCTCATCCTGATCCATGGTCCACATTATGAAGACTCTAGTTGAACTACATTAGAGTTTAACCACAGATATAGGACATATTGACAACTCAAGAAACAGTTCTAGAGACAAACCTGTTAGACTCGTCTTCCGCGTTTTCCGCCTTTCTTCCTAGTGGTATCATGAGGAATTGGTGTGACATCATCTATACGACCTATACGGAATGCGCCCAGTCCAGAATCTGGATCATCATCTTTGTTTGATGTGGCCCTTGCCAGTGCCCTAATGGCTGCCTGCGCACCAGGTCCTGGAACTCGAGAGCCCACGCCGCCAACCGCACGGACGCGAATGTGAAATCCTGTAAATCCTCTAGCGCGTGCAACATCTACCACCGCATTGGCTGCCTTCATGGCGGCAAATGGGGATGACTCATATCTATCTGCATTAGAGTGCTGTCCGCCAGAGCTTATGGCTATAGTTTCAGCACCCGTAAGGTCAGTCAAATGTATTATTGTATTGTTAAAACTACTAAAGATGTGGGCTATGCCCCATTTTTCAGGTTTATCAGCTATAACTGCAGGCTGTCCATCGCCAAAGTCATCATCAAGTCTTCCATCTGCGATCATAGCATCAATTTTAGCACGCGCCTCCTCGGATAATTCACGGGGTTTTTTTGGGTCGGGTTCTGCAGCATCATCGGACTTTATACCCGAATCCTTGCTCAACTGGTCTGTCTCAATGTCAGCATCACTAGGTTCTGCAGCATCATCGGACTTTATACCCGAATCCTTGCTCAACTGGTCTGTCTCAATGTCAGCATCACTAGGTTCTGCAGCAGACATATCAGGTTCAATCACATCATCAGGTGTTGGGTCAGTTGCCGGTTCTGCAGTCGCATCCAAGTTTGCGTCTGTTTCAGTGACAGAATCAGTTACATCCGTCTCCACGTTTTCCATGTCTTTGCTCACATCGGCAGTCAAGTAACAATTATGCCAATATGGGTTTAAAAAACATTGGGAATTGCGATTCCTCCCGCAAGGACGGGTGCTATGTATCACACCTCAACTATCTTTTTAAGCATGTAGACCGTACTGTACGTCAATGGTACTGCGCACATACACATTCGGCGTTAGATTCCGTAAAGGGTTCAAGAAGGAGATGTTGGCCAGACAGGCCGGCATGGACAGGTACGTGTATAACAAACTATTGGAAACCTTCAAGGAGGAGTACCGTCGAGCTGGGAGGGTCAACACTACGCGTGGTAGGATAAACGCGTGGTATACGGACTTGCGCAACCATTCAGGTCCGCGTTGGATGCGTCAATCCATATCCGGGGTGACGCGCCAAATATTACATGACTTGGGCAGGCATTATGACCAATATGTGGAAACAGAGAAGCTGAAGGCTGTCAACATCAAACCTAAGGCGGAGTTTGGTGAACCGCACTTTAAGAAATATGGAGGTCACATCTCCATCCCGTTTACAATAACGCATGATGGCACTATTGGTCAAGCGCGCTTCACCGATACACGTACAATCAAGATAGCCAAGATGGGCGAGGTTAAACTGTCGCGGGAGTTTCCCGTCTTGAATTACCGATACAAGACGGCCCAACTGTTTCAACTACCGGATGGCGGGTGGAGGATTACCATATCCTGTGATATACCCGATGAGAAGCCAACCGTGACGGAACCGACTGTTATTGGTATAGACCGGAATGTCGGTAATGTGGCCACACCTGACTGTGTGATGATAATACCCGAAAAGGTGGCACGCCGCATGAACAACGCCGAAAAAACAGCCTCTAAGGCACAAAAGATAGCGTCACGCAGGCAGAAACCCGACTATACGAATCGTAAACCTGGTTCTCGACGGTGGGTGAAAGCCGCTAAGAGGGCTGCCAAGAACAAACGCAAAGCTGCAAACATTCGAAAGACCACCGCGCATAAAATATCACGCGTTATATCGGACAGCACCACACATGCAGCCTTTGAGAAACTTCCTATACAAAACATGGCAAAGTCCGCCAAAGGTACGGAAGAAAACCCCGGCAAAAACGTTGCGCAGAAATCTGGTCTCAATAAGGCCATCCTGGAGCAGTGCTGGGGGCTGTTGGCATTACTGTTGGCGTACAAGTTGGCTGGAGAGATAATTTGGGTTGCGGCAGCGTATACAAGCCAACGGTGCTACTCGTGCGGTTATACACATAAGGATAACCGAGATGGTAGAAAGTTCTTGTGTAAAAAATGTGGCTACACGTATCATGCCGACTGTAATGCGGGCTCAAACATAGAGGATGGGGGGCTAAAAAAGTTGGGCTCAGAGGCCATGCATGGTCAACTAAACTTACGAAACTTGCCGGACAATACCGGCAGCACCCATGTTAAGGGGCGTCTGGACGTGGAGGGTTCTTGCGTTAGCTCCCCTGAGAAGCGTCAAGCACAGATCGGGGAACGAGATGCTCTATGCACCGTCGTCCTCTGGCGTGACGTGTGATGTATTGTGGATGCGGGAACCCCCGTGCTTGCAGTAGGAACCGGAATTGCACCAATAATAATCTGCTCACATTCGCTGCTTGTCCAGTTTTAACTCTACATTACAGCCCCGAGCATGTAGGTACTCTTGCATAAATTTTGTAAACTTTTCATCAGAACTGCCCCAGCGATATTGGCCTATCATATCTGCAAATCGTTGCTCAATCTTCTGTTGTAGGTCAGCCTTGAATACCATACTAAAAAACGTCCAACCAAGTTTAGATGTGGGTTCACTAAGAGCATATCCATTATAGGCCGATAACAACGACTCCATTTGGGACATGGCCTTCTTTAAAAGAACGACATCAGTAGCATAATCTTTTGTGCCCACTTGTAGTACAGCCTGGCTCAAGGTTTTTTACCACTTAGTTTATCCGATAGAGATATGGTTTTCCCATCTTTTACCACATTTATACGCGTATTCATGCGCAGAGACAATCCAGAAAGAGCAAAAACACGCATCAAGTCTCCACCATCGAGTTTGTGATCTAGATTGCCAGAAGATATAATCTTGGCCAAACCAGATACTAATATAGGGGTTTGGGAGGGAAACTGTCTCTCGGCAGTCTCTAGTACCTCAAGTCCTCTATATCCCAACATTGATACTACAATCTCTCGGGGTGATGGCTCACCGCCTGTATCTGCGGGATGATGTTCCTGGGCATGTTGTTGCATCTCAGCCAGTCTTTTGGACATTAGCCGGTTCAGCTCAGCATCATTGCTCAACCTTTGATCACCCCAATAGGAACTAAGCGGGCCACCTTTGTGGCAATGCCCAGCTTGTGAGAGACTTCAACCACTGCATCTACATCCTTGTATGCCTGAGGAGATTCTTCAACTATACCATTACCGGTAGCCGACTTTACAAATATGCCCTGCTCATTCAAAGATTGACGAATGCCTGACTCAGTATAACTTCGGCGAGCCTTGGATCGAGACATAACCCGTCCAGCACCATGTGCTGTAGAACCAAAACTAAGTCCCATGGATGCAGGACGGCCCAATAAAACCCAGCTGGAAGTTCCCATCGAACCAGGTATCAATACAGGCTGACCCACAGAGCGGTATCTAGATGAAACCTCAGGCGCATCTGCTGGAAATGCCCTTGTTGCACCCTTACGATGTACCACAACTTTGCGATTGCGTCCATCTATATTATGTGTCTCTATTTTAGCGATGTTGTGCGCAACATCATATACCATATCCATGTCCAAGTCCGACTCGCTCTGGCCAAATACTCGCTCAAATGACTTACGGGTCCAATGGGTGATCATTTGTCGATTACTCCATGCAAAATTAAGTGCTGCAAACATTGCTTTGCGATAAGATTCACCCTCATCAGATGTGATGGGTACGCATGCCAGTTCCTTATCCTGCAGTGCTATGTCATACTTGGTCAGTGCCCTCTCGGATATTCGCAAGTAATCGGTACATACCTGGTGTCCAAATCCTCGGGATCCGCAATGTATCAATACTGTGATGGTATCCTTCTTTAGACCCATAAGCTGGGCCGCTTCTTCATCGTAGATTTGATCTACCTTCTGAACTTCTAAAAAGTGATTGCCAGAGCCTAGACTTCCTAGTTGTGGGGCGCCTCGTTTCCGTGCACGATCAGATACAGAGTTAGGGTCTGCACCGGCAATACACCCACTCTCCTCACACACATCAGCATCACCAATAGAACCATATCCGTGATCAACTGCCCAATTTACGCCTCGTACCAGCACCTCATCTAACTCGGAATGAGATAGTTTTCTTGTTCCTTTGGAGCCTACGCCGGAAGGTATTGTATTAAAGAGATCAAAGACCAAATCCTTTAGTTGTGGTCGTAATTCACTCTCGGTCAGTTCACTGCGCAACAGTCGTACACCACAGTTTATGTCATAGCCTACACCACCAGGACTTATCATGCCCTCTTCGACATCCATAGCAGCCACACCGCCCACTGGAAACCCATATCCCTCATGGCCATCAGGCAAGACTACACCATGACTTAGTATTCCGGGCATGGATGCAACATTACATGCCTGGCGCAGTGTACGATCATGTGACATTTTTGATAAAAGTGAATCAGTTGCGTATATCCGAACTGGAACTTTCATGTCGCCAGACGGTTCAATTATGTACTGACCATCTTTGGTTTTTTTGGGAGTCCTGCTAGACATTTTAAATCGTCAATATTCATTCAATTGACAATTTAAACTGTTGGTTATAGAATAAACTTTGTGGTAACCTTTGCGCCCAATGCCTCACCTATACTTTGGCATGTTTGACCAAACATTATGTATGGTAACTCTCTTTGGTTACGCTTTATTGTAATTGACAGACTATTATCATCAAATTGTACATAGGAGTTAGCATCTGTAGTAATTAACAGATCACACAACTCCAAAAT
>VYCS01000007.1:0-1822 GCA_009843815.1 Cenarchaeum sp. SB0675_bin_21
GGACATGTTGGTCACCGAGGAGACATCCCAGCTGTCGAGAGGCTGGTTGAAGGAGAAGGCACCATGGAACATTTGGGACATGTTGGTCACCGAGGAGACATCCCAGCTGTCGAGAGGCTGGTTGAAGGAGGTGGCCCCGGCGAACATGAGGGACATGTTTGTGACGCGCGAGAGGTCGGGGGCGTCGGTAGCCGTGTGAACCATGTTGGTAGCGCTAGAGAAGGCCGCCCTCATGGTAGTCCACGACGCGTCGCCCCACTGGTCTATGGACACGAGTTTGGACGCATCCGGTTGGCCGTGCAGCGAGATGGCTTCGAGGCCACCATAGACTGAAACAGTATGGGTGCCGGGGTTAGCGTATGTATGAGTAGCGGGTCCCGAGACGCCGGTACTGTTGGTGCCATCGCCCCAGTGGAGGGTCATGCCGGATCCCCTAAGATGGATGGTGATAGTCTGATTGGCGGCGTCGGTCTTCCAGGTAGTAATAAACGGGCGCTGGTCCGGCTCCTGCTGCGCGTGGGCTACCCCGAACTGTCCCGGAAGGGCGGCATCGCCAACCGCGCCCGCCCCGCCGCTGGCGTGAATGAAGAGGAAGACTAGGGCCGTTGCCATTGCGAGTAGGCCGGGCCGCATGAATCTGTCCTTGCGCGCGTCCCAAGATTGGCGGGGACTGCACATCCAATGCATGTTGCAATGCATTCTCTCCTGTATAATAAAGCCTATGATTCGTGGTTCCTATTGCAAGGACGGGCGGTCGCTCCAAATGACCCGGATCCGGGCCGCAGCCGATCCCAAACTTGGAATGCGCGGGTTACGGGACGAAGTTTTAGGCCGATTTTTGACAAAGTCCCGTCCAAATTGGACGGGTGCGGGGCCGGATGCCCCGGCCGGGGAACGGAGATTCATACCTTTAGCCATATATCTGGACAACCGCGCGTCCATTTACATGTCACATACCACTGCCAGTTCTTCCTGTACGGCTGCCCACACCGAAACCATCAGGCTTTGACAAAAACCACATGGGTATAGTCCTTCGCCTGATATATCATCGGATTCTATTGTCTACTAGTATGGATTATGGGCTGGGACAAGGTGGTGAAACTACATACATGGAAACCACAGACTATTACTATTTGGGAATGACGCTTACCTATTACATACCCAGACATTATCATAAAACGATATATGGGATAGGCTGGGTGTATAACTACTTTTGATCATTAATCACGGATACCAAGCGGGGTGAAGACGGCTCTGCAATATCAAATATTAAGACACTATTCTTGTCTTTACTGGAAAATACGGCATAGGTGTTGTTGTATATGTCTATGCCGGTTACGCCGTACAGGTCACCTAGACCATACATATGATAATTTATCGATGATATGACTTTGGGCGAGTCTGGAGATGTCATGTTTATTATGGATACAGTGCCGCCCAGTCCGTTGGCTGTAATGGCATATGTGTCATTGTATATGTCTACATTTCGAATACCGCTCAGCGAGTCAAACCCTTCTGTGTAACGGAACAGGTTGGAGACTACTTTTGGAGATATGGGGTTTGTTATGTCTATAATCTGTAAACCATCATCCCCCCTAGCCGTAACAACTGCCAATGTCTGATTGTTTATGGTTGTAATTTGTATCTCGCCGGCATTTTTTAGAGATTTAAAGCCATCTTGGCCATCAAATATGGCTGCCAACGGCTGCGGGAAACCATCCTGTGTAATGTTTAGTATCTGGACGGCATCATCTGTGTTTGCGGTTACCAGACAGTATGTGTTGTGGCATTGTACCTTGCTGGCGCCACCCAAGGCCTCAAA
>VYCS01000007.1:1922-33328 GCA_009843815.1 Cenarchaeum sp. SB0675_bin_21
GCGCCACCCAAGGCCTCAAATCCATCTGTATCATCGCGTATGCTGGCAGCCGATACAGGATACTCAGGGGCGGTAAAGTCAATTATCTGAAGGGCGTTGTCTGAAGAGGCAGTTACCATGGCATATAATCTGTCTGATATCTCGGATATGGTGACATGGTTGGCCCCTCCCAGAGAGTCAAAGTAACTGTGATCAAACACGCCGGATACCGGTAATGGCCTGTACGGATTTGTAATGTCTATTATCTGCACACCATCATCAAGATGACTTGCGGCTATTACGTATGTGTTATCACCAATATCTGTAATTTCGATACCATATACGCCACCCAGGGCCTCAAACCCATTTATGCCATCAAATATGCTGGATATGGGCTTGGGGTCTTCGGGCATGGTAAAGTCTATTATCTGTAGTGCATCATCATCAAATCCTGCTATAACGCCAATGGTATGATTGTTCATATACGCAAGTTTGATGTCGCGAGCACCGCCCAGCGCCTCAAACCCGTCGGTATCATCATATATTGTATGTACAGGTGCAAGTGTGATGTCTGGCATGTCTGTCTTGGGCGGCAGTCGTATCGTATCATGTGTGGAGTTTAGGTAATGTGTATGTGTACTGTTAATTCTGATAACTTGAACAGAGTTATCACTAATCGCTATTATGTGGGTTGGCCCTCGTTTAATGGGGGTTGTATCATCTGCACCCTCCGTCCTCTGTACTATATCCTCGTAGACTCGCGTTGGTATTGTGTTATCGTCTGTATGTGTAATGGCAACCATCTTGTTTATGCTGTTTAAAGACTCAAACCCTGCTGTACTATTGGTTATGCTAACTATTGGCTGGGGCCCAAACAAGGATGAACTTCCTGTATACGATGGCACTGAAGATGAATCTGCAGTACTGCCATCCTGATACGTTCCGCTCCTGCGCGGGTCATCGCAAGGGCGCAAGTCCGCATGTGGTGTGGTTATGTGACTTACGTCTAAAACCGATATGTAGCTGCTTGATCCCACTGCAAGTATGTACTCCCGGTCCCACTTTTTGATGGGAAGCGTACTCCATGCACCATCTAATATTGTATCATACTCTCCATCAAATATGCTGGCTACGGGTCGGGGTGCATACATGCAATTGTAGTCAAAGATATGACCCGGATAATCATAAAATGTTACATCCATTATCTGAATTGCATCATCTGCGGGGCCCGAAGCTACCATATATGTATAGTTGCCTGGCAGTGACAAAAGTTCGAGGCTGTTAACACCCCCCAGCGCCTCAAATCCAGATGTGTCATCGACGGCACGACTGCCATCTATGTGATCTAACTCTCCCATGTCATCTAACGTCTCAAATCCTGCAATGTCTCCTATGATTAGGGGTGCTTGTGGGTTGGTAATATCTATAATCTGTATCGAGTTGGTTTTGGCACCAGCTATCATGATGTATGCTTCATCTCCCACGTTTACTGCAACAACATCCTGCGCATCAATAAGGTATTGACCAGATATGCTGTATACAGGCTGTGGTGTATAGGGGTTGGTTATATTTAGTATCTGGACTGCCCCATCAACAGAACTACTTACAATGGCATATGTGTGGTTTTGTATTGTAATTGTGTCTATACTGGTTGGGCCATCCAACGCATGAAATCCGCTTGTATGATACGACACATCTGCATATGATGCCGGTATAAAAACTCCCAGAGACAACAATATCAGCCATATGATACTCATCACAATACTTCTTCAAAAATTGTATTTAGCATAATGAGTAATGGTTCATCCAGCAAAGACTGTTTAAACACACGTATATTATGTAGTCTGAGCACCTAGCTCTGGGCAGTTACACGACCATACAACATGGATTTGGGTATCGTAGGTGTTCAAGTACACTACAGGTATCTGCATATCGTAGCGATGAATACGGGTAAGAGTCATTACAATGCACATAACGAGCAAATATTGGAGACTGCAAGATGATCACATAGATGAGCTTTTGTATCTGCTCTTTGAGTGATAAACAAAACAGTCTCTGATTGGGAAGTTTTAATTGAATTTCATGTTTTATACACCATGATGGTTGGTATGAGTTATAAATTCACAAATGGGCGAAGAATTTTGGTGTGTGAGGCATAATGATATTTTGGATCATCATCTCTGCATCCATAATTCTGGTCATATCGGCAATCTTTCTTGGCGCGTCTCCCACCGTACCTGATGTATGGTTTGGCATATCCTTTTTAGCACTGTCGATTGGAGCTACATTATTAGGATCAATGGTAGGCTTGGGCGGCGGGCTTGTCATAGCGCCAGTACTTGTACTAATGGGATTGCCACCGCCGGTAGCCGCGTCTAGCAGTCTTGCTGCTACATTGTCAAATGCCGTTACCTCGTCTGTTGTATATGCAAAACAAGGGCGCATAGACTATAGGCAGGCCCTGAAGTTGGGTCTGTTAGCGATGCCCGGTAGTGTGCTGGGGGCAGTGGTGTCTGCAGATGCGAATATTACATTATTTAGAATACTTTTGGGTATTGCTCTGTTACTGGCAAGCATCTATGTATTTATAAAACCCCGCCTTAGCAAACATCCACCTCGTAGCTCTGCTATGATACTAGTGCTGTCTACGACTGCCAGTTTTTTTGCCGGAGTCATCTCTTCATTCTTTGGTATTGGTGGAGGGGTCATCTTTGTACCTATTTTGATCATATTGGTCGGCATGAGCATGATGCGCGCAGCGTCTACCTCGATGTTTGCTATTCTGCTGACCTCGATTGTTGGAATGGCGACTCATGGCACGCTGGGCAACTCAGACGCAGTCTTGATATTGGTTCTCTCGACTGGTGGATTGGTTGGTGGAATGCTAGGCGCCAAACTCTCGCTGGTGGTGGGTGAGAGATACCTCCGAATACTGGCCGTAATAACTCTGGTAGGCGCATCACTCAAGCTATTTTGGGACAGTATAACATAGTATTCTTTATTAAAATCACGGCTACGACGAACATTCCCAGGTTGAGCACGTAGTTTGTGAGGCGGTGGGAGATGGATCAGGTGTGGAACATGCAGCACGATATGTTCCCGTCCATCTTGGCGCGGTCAAGTCACCAAGATGACAAATCTTAATTTAAAAAAATCTTAATCAAAAAAAGCACTTAATATCCAGTCCAAGACGGTCCGTTCAACATCGGATCCGGATCCATACTGGTCGCAGGTCCCCGGAGCGGAGCGTTACCATGAATCAACATCTCCCAGTATGCAAAGACCGTGTTGGCTGCAGTGTTGCACGTATCAACCGATACCTCCACCGCCGGCCAGAAGTGTGTTCCAGATATGACGCGGCTCGCGGCGCATCTCTGCTCATAGTCGGACCATGAGTCGAATATCACATGGATGTCCTCGGATGGTGTCATTCCCGGTTCGATCAAGGATGATCCAGCCGGCAATATAGCCTCATAACCGTGGATCACATTGTCCCCACTCACGTACGCCGGAAGGTCGTCGCTTCCGGTGTAGAGTCGCCACGACTCCGCATAGGCTGCGCAGAAGCAAGTGGTCGCCGACGGATATTCTGGGTGGTCAGCAGTCTGCAGGTAGCTCTGCCACTGGTTGGCCGGCACCATCTCTACATCGCCGTTGGCATCAATTGATATTGGTACCGGTTCGTCATCATACAGGTATTGTATTGCGGTGGTGGGTCGTACGGCATCATATCGAGCCTTCTCCTGCCAGATTATAGTGCCCGAGTCAAACTTTGCCATGTTTAGCAGGAATTCAAGTTGGATGTATTCGACCACATCATCTATGTTCTTCAATGCCGGCCGATGGACGAGTTCGCGAAGTTTGTTGTCAAAGAATTCGATTAGAATCTTGTCGTTGCCGGTGAGGTTCGCCCTCAGGTTCAGTACCTCATCAGCCTGTGCCTGATACGCATCTGCGTTGCGGTGGTTGCTGCTCATTGGTGGCGGTATGCGAAGGGAGCGCGGATCCAAACCAGAGTACGTCTCTGTGTTGGCCCATTGGGGCGTGGCAAACTGCTGTACGCCGAACTCACCATGGCGGTTGAAGGCCATCAGCGGCGACCAGCGCGACGGGTCCACCAAGCTGTCCGGTATATTGACGGGCTGGTAGCCAGTGGTGTCACCGAATGGCTGTATTGTCTCCGTACCAAAGTGGTTGAAGCCGTCATCATGACGTGCCTCCAGCACACATTTTGCCGCATGGTTTCCTATAGTTACAGGTGATGACAGTTCGTGCGTCTGAGAGCAGCTTAGATTCAGGCCGCTCTCATCGTCAGGATCAAGTCCATAATCAGTCATCATGTTGCGCCACTCATCGGCGCGGTGCGGGGCAAACTCCAGCATGGACCTGTAGGAGGCGTACATGACTGCCGTGTTGGGGAGAAGGTTTGTCTCCGACTCTGATGCCGGACGGTGCTCAATGCGCGAATATACTCCGACCGCGGTAGAATGATAGGGCGCGACCGCGTCAAAGGCGGCGTTGTGCAGCAGGGTGATGTAGCGGAATATTATCGGCGCATCATTTTGTCCCGGCGACACATCCTCCCGTAGCCAGTCGGTAATACGCGGCACGACTATCCCGTGCATGGCGTTGTCCCTGACTAGATCAAGGCGGTCTCCTGCATCTTCGGTCGCGAGCTGGATATCAAATACAACATCAGTTCTGGCGTAGGCTTTCACGGGTGGGTTCGGAATGCCGTCATCTCCGCTCATTCCCTGCATCGGCCCCGATGTCACGGATCCCTGAAATATGCCCAGCTGGGCCCTCAGTTCGGCAATCTGTGCGTTTATGCTTGATATCTGCTCTGTGAACGTCTGCAGGGTCACGCCGTCTCCACCTACTGAGGTAAGTTCGTCAAGTTTTGACTCGAGGTTGGTTATCCTAGAGTCTGCCGTGCTTACATCCTCTGACAGCAACAGTAACGCGGCAGTGATATCCTCAACGCCAGCAGCCAACTCGTCCAGAGCTTCTGATACTGTGGCCAGAACCGAGTTAGTCTCGGCGGTGTTCTCCACGACAGTATCAATCTTCTCTGTGTTTGTCTGCGCATGAGCATCACTCATCGCTGCTGTTCCTGCCAGTACCATTACGGACAGCAGAAGTGTGTATATTACATCTTTCATTTTACTATAGCCCGACCTGCGGGTATGTATATAGGTGTTATTATGACCATGCATCATCTAAACACAACCGCATCATTAAAACACCATGACAGGCGTTCCTGCTCGTGGTTGTGATATCGGTACTTGCTGTGCTATGCATGATCCTTATAACCCCTGACTACTGGTGTGTCATGTCGTGCATGATGGTTCCTTCCCATATACATCAAATAGTATCTGGAGTATAGCTTATAGGGAATATCTGCTACTTTTTGGAAGGTGATAAGGCGCATCCGCAAGAGCCGATACGCTACACGTACCATCAGACTTAGATCATACGCATCTACATATAACCTAATTTCGCATGGTTTATATTCATTTTATCATGAACTCTCTTTTACGAAACGCAAGAGCGGCGTCCACTATGAAGTGTGGCAAAATGCCATTTGATGATTTGTGGACCTCCAGTTTCGCTGACAAAGTGAGGACCTGATCTAACGGTTTGGTCTGAGATGTGAAAGATTGAATGTGCATCCGTCAATTCCAAACCATACAGTAGTATGCTACTATAAAAATAATGAATCCCGTTGATCCTGCGGGACCTGACTGCTATCGGATTGATACTAAGCCATGCGAGTCTTTGCAGTAATGCAAGGCGGACGGCTCAGTAACACGTAGTCAATCTAACCTGTGGAAGGGGATAATCTCGGGAAACTGAGCATAATACCCTATAGGTCATTATATCTGGAATGATTTATGACTAAAATGATTTATCGCCGCAGGATGGGACTGCGGCCTATCAGCTTGTTGGTGAGTTAATGGCCCACCAAGGCTATAACAGGTACGGGCTCTGAGAGGAGAAGCCTGGAGATGGGTACTGAGACACGGACCCAGGCCCTATGGGGCGCAGCAGGCGAGAAAACTTTGCAATGTGCGAAAGCACGACAAGGTTAATCCGAGTGGCTTCTGTTGAAGAAGCCTTTTGACTGTCCTAAAAGCACAGTTGAATAAGGGGTGGGCAAGTTCTGGTGTCAGCCGCCGCGGTAAAACCAGCACCTCAAGTGGTCAGGATGATTATTGGGCCTAAAGCATCCGTAGCCGGATCCATAAGTTTTCGGTTAAATCTATGCGCTTAACGTATAGGCTGCCGAAAATACTGTGGATCTAGGGAGTGGGAGAGGTAGACGGTACTCGGTAGGAAGAGGTAAAATTCACTAATCTATCGATGACCACCTGTGGCGAAGGCGGTCTACCAGAACACGTCCGACGGTGAGGGATGAAAGCTGGGGGAGCAAACCGGATTAGATACCCGGGTAGTCCCAGCCGTAAACTATGCAAACTCAGTGATGCATCGAGTTGAACTCGATGCAGTGTTGCAGGGAAGCCGTTAAGTTTGCCGCCTGGGAAGTACGTACGCAAGTATGAAACTTAAAGGAATTGGCGGGGGAGCACCACAAGGGGTGAAGCCTGCGGTTCAATTGGAGTCAACGCCAGAAATCTTACCCGGGGAGACAGCAGAATGAAGGTCAAGCTGGAGACTTTACCAGACAAGCTGAGAGGTGGTGCATGGCCGTCGCCAGCTCGTGCCGTGAGATGTCCTGTTAAGTCAGGTAACGAGCGAGATCCCTGCCTCTAGTTGCGATCATTACTCTCCGGAGTAGTGGGGCGAATTAGCGGGACTGCCGTAGTTAATGCGGAGGAAGGAAGGGGCCACGGCAGGTCAGTATGCCCCGAAACCCTGGGGCCACACGCGGGCTGCAATGGTAGTGACAATGAGTTCCAAATCCGAAAGGAGGAGGCAATCCCCAAACACTACCACAGTTATGACTGAGGGCTGTAACTCGCCCTCACGAATCTGGAATCCCTAGTAACTGCGTGTCATTATCGCGCGGTGAATACGTCCCTGCTCCTTGCACACACCGCCCGTCGTTTCATCGAAGTGGGCTTTTAGCGAGGTGATGCCTCATTGGCGTTATCGAACTTGAGGTCCGTGACGAGGGAAAAGTCGTAACAAGGTGACCGTAGGGGAACCTGCGGTCGGATCACCTCCTTAGACTCGGAAATGACGGATGCACACAATCTTCATATCAAATAGGATGCAGTACGTCATGAAAGTGACGTATGAAGGACGTAGCGGCCCCCTAGCCGGGGTAGTTGCGATGATCGTCGTGCATGGTCGTGTAATATGTGGCTGAATAATGCCGGTGTAAAGACGCCAATAGGTGGATTGCTAGGCTTGAGGAGAGATGAAGGACGTGACAAGCTGCGATAAGCTTGGGGTAGGCGCACGTGACCTATGATCCCAAGATTTCCGAATGAGAATCTTGCACTTTATGTGCACTCCGCATTAGCGGAGGTCGAACCGTGGGAATTGAAGCATCTTAGTACCACGAGGAAGAGAAATCAACAGAGATTTCCCAAGTAGTGGCGAACGAAAAGGAAATAGCCTAAACTGAATCCCTTGTGGAGATGTGGTGTTTTGCCTCAGCAATATATGGAATCCAAAAACACAGCCAAAGTGTTCTCAAAAGAACTGGCGAAGAGGGTTGTACCCCCGTAGGCGAAGTGTGGATGGTCCTAGTTGAGGCCGAGTAGCTGTCCTTGGTAGTGGGCAGCGAATATGGGTGAAAGTAGCATCCAAGGCTAAATATCTCTCAAGACCGATAGTGGACTAGTACCGTGAGGGAAAGCTGAAAAGTGCCCCGGAAGGGGGGTGAAAAGTGCATGAAACCTATTGGTTACAGACGTGGATGGCATGAAAGGAGTTTTCTGGATCTAGTGATCTTTCGAGATCCAAAAATCCGGGCTTTAAACTCCAGTGTCATCCGTTCCGTCTCGAAACACGGGCCAGGGAGCTGATTGTTATGGCAAGATTAAACCTAAAAAGGTGTAGTCGAAGGGAAACCGAGTTCTCGCAGCATTTGTGAGGAGAAGCGTGTGAAAGTGCGTAGAGTCATAGCAGTCAGGCTAGAAGCCAGTCGATCTATTCCTGAGCAAGATGAAGGCGGGTGAAAACCCGCTGGAGGTCTATAGAGGTTCTGACGTGCAAATCGTTCTTGTGACTTGGGAATAGGGGTCAAAAACCAATCTAGACTGGCGCTCGCTAGTTCCAACCGAAGCGTCTCGCAGGGCGTGCTCTGTGGAGATAGTGTTTCCGGTAGAGCACTGATAGGGCGGCGCGGGGAGTAAAATCCTCACCGCCTATTCAAACTCCGAACGGATATACATCTTAGAAGCAGGGACACGGGTTCATGTGGCGTAAGGCTCATGACCGAGAGGGGTTTAACCCAGACTGGAGTTAAGGTCCCCAAATTTCTACTAAGTGTCAAGCAAAAGAGCGTGTTCGCGCCAAGACAGCAGGGAGGTAAGCTCAGAAGTAGCTACCCTTCAAAAAGTGTGTAACAACTTACCTGCCGAGGGCGAATGCCTCCAAAATGGACGGGGCTAAAGTAGAATACCGATACTTCAGACAGGCATCCAAAGATGTCTCGTGGTAGGTTGGCGTAGTGATTGGGCAGAAGCAGGGCGGTGACGTCCTGTGGACCGGTTTCTATTGCAGATCCTGGCGGCAGTAACAGCATAGTATTGTGAGAACCAATACCACCGAAAGCGCAAGGGTTTCCAAGCAATGCGCTATCAGCTTGGAGTTAGTCGATCCTAAGGGGCGCCTCAACAGAGTGCCTCGAAAGGGAAACTGGTTAATATTCCAGTACCAGCACAATGTGTTTGAACCGTATAACTTGCTTCCGGATAGGGAGAGTATAACCATCGTTATATCTAACCTTACGAGAACTGGGGAGTGTCGTAATGACGAGAACCAGTTCGAGTTGGAAATGGCCCCGCGTCAGCGGGGTTTTCTTGAATCCAGGAGACCATGAAAGGTTGTGCGGCTAGCAGAGTGTTGTTCGTACCGAGAACCGACACAGGTGCGCTGGCTTAGAAAGCTAAGGTGCTACGGGTATACCGTATGGCGAGGGAATTCGGCAAATTAGTCCTGGAGCTTCGGTAGAAGGGATGCCTGCAGTCTTCATGAGGAATGGGGACCGCAGGTCGCAGTGACAAGGGGGTTTCGACTGTTTAATAAAAACACAGGCGACTGCTAGTCCGAAAGGATGTGTATAGTCGCTGAATCCTGGCCGGTGCCGGTACCTAAAACTTGGGTCCAACCGAGCTAAGGGCCGGTTAACGCCGGGAGTAACTCTGACTCTCTTAAGGTAGCCAAATGCCTTGTCGGGTAAGTTCCGACGCGCATGAATGGAACAACGAGAGCCCCACTGTCCCCGCCTACAACCCGGTGAAGCCACATAAGGTGGACGAACAGTCCATCATCTTCCATCGGGGAGAGAAGACCCCGTGGAGTTTTACTGCAGCTTGTGCCTGTAGTATAGTAAGGATTGCACAGGGTATCTGGGAGCCATGCCCGGCATTCTACGGGATGTCGGTGAAGCAACGATGTAACACCAGACTCTTCTTGCAGTACTACTTATCCGTTGAAGAGCGGAGACAAGTGCAGGTGGGCAGTTCGGCTGGGGCGGCACCCCTTTGAAAAGATATCAAAGGGGCCCAAAGGTCAGTTCAAACGGGTCAGAAATCCGTTGAAGAGGGCAAAGCCAAAAACTGGCCTGACTGGGTTTCCAAACGCACGGAATCCAGAGACGAAAGTCGGGCTTAGCGATCCTTCGTGTGCCCACTATTGGGGCCCGGAGGTGACAGAAAAATTACCCCAGGGATAACAGGCTCGTCGCGGGCGAGAGCTCCTATCGACCCCGCGGTTTGGTACCTCGATGTCGGCTTTTCCTATCCTGGTCCTGCAGCAGGGGCCAAGGGTGAGGCTGCTCGCCTATTAAAAGGGAACATGAGCTGGGTTTAGACCGTCGTGAGACAGGTCGGTCTCTGCCTGATGGAAGCGCGAATAACTGAGGGGAAGTTGCTCCTAGTACGAGAGGAACAGAGCAGCGTGGCCACTGGTCTACCGGTTGTCTGACAAGGCAGGCCGGGCAGCTAAGCCGTTTAAGCTAAGTGCTGAACGCATCTAAGCACGAATCTTATCCCGAGACAAGTTATTCCATGCGGCTCGCAGCAGAAGACTGCGTTGATAGGAAGGTGGTGTAGATTACAAGCTTTTTGCGAGTAGTGAGCCAGCCTTTACTAATAGGCCGTAACACCGGTTCAGCCACACACATAGAGACCATGCGCGACTGATCATATTTTTATGATTGTACCATAGTGTATAGACTGCGCATATGCATGCACGACCATTTTATATTATTTCATTAAGTACTCTGTACGTGTACAGTAAAGTAGAACATTGTATGATTGGCATCAACATTGTGTATGCCCAAAGTTCCACCTAGATGTTCAGCCATACTTTTGCAGGTAAGCAAACTCAGGTCACTCTCGTTGGAGGAGTGAGGCATGCTCATGTATAATTGGTTGAATTTATTCAGCAGATCGTCGGAATCTTCGGTCTTGTACATGTGTACATTATTACTTGTTATTTTAAACTCTAACAATCCATCTTTACGGGAGATTGTAATGTATATCTGACCGGCATTTTGACGTGTAAAGTCGATTACACAATATATCAAATTGATTAGTATTTTATAGGTATGAGTTTTGTCTCCCACCACTTCATCTTTGAACTGTACATCAAATATTACTTTTAATGACTTTTTTTCGGCGGCACTCTTCACTTTTGATTTTATCTCTTGAATCATATCAGATACAGCAAACTTCTCACGTGTAACAGCCATCTCTTCGAGCTCCACATCTTTTCTTTGTATCATATCTGTCAGTAGTTGACGTAGATTTACCGCATTGTTCAGTATATTTTGTACAATATCCAACTGTTTCTCGTTCAGTGTTCCCAGTAGGTTTTGATTTGTCAGGGCCTGTGAAAAACCAATGATGGGAGTTAGATGAGTTTTGAGTTGGTGGTTCATGTTGACTAAAAACTCATCCTTCATCTGCTCCACCAGTTTCGTCTCATGGAGTATATTCTGCTGCTGCTCTAGTTCACTCATGTCTTGAATGACTACGTTTCGCCCCAGAAGCGCACCGTCATAATCATACAGGTTGGTAGGAGAGACCAGGGCTAGAAATTCACTGTTATCTTTCTTTTTCATGTGTATTTTAGTGGGGTTACATAGGCCATCCTTGCGCCAGTCGGACATGTTGTTGAGCATTGTAGTGACATTATATTCGGCCGTATGCTCTTCTAGTTTGTGTCCAATTACCTCATCTTTGGTGTAACCCAGCTTCTCGGCATATGCCCTGTTACAGTCTATAATAGTTCCATCTATGTTTACTGTTCTGTACATGTCAGGCGAGTCCTCGTATAAGCTCTTATACTTGCTGATCTTGACTTTCTCCTGCATATTCTGGAGTTCTTTATAGTTTAGTAGTGTAATATTATACCGCTTTGGAGAGCCGTCCGAGTAAGTGGCCTCCATCGTGGTCATCATCGCCTCAAATGTCTGTCCGTCCCGAGCTAATAGTGTAAGTTTGCGACCTTGTACAGTTTTGTTTGATGCGCAACGTACCAGTATGTCATCAAGCACACTATGTTCAGCCTTAGGTATGCAGGTGAATACAGACATGCCGATGGCCTCACTTCGGTCATAACCGAGCGCGTGGGCGAATTTGTGGTTACATTTTATGATCTTGTTATTTGTATTTATGGAGAAGATCATGGGTGCTAATGTCGGACGGGTCAATATTGGCTTTTGAATGTCACTCATCATGTTACCTCGTTGTAAATGTCAAGCAGTTAATATACAATACTCGGCACATGGTGGTTATGAGCTTATGTTGAATATAAATAATTGTCGTTGTTTTTGAGGAACTGTATCAAGTAGATATGTGTATAATATACTAGATGCCGCACTGTAAGGGTTTGTCTATTTATTGATATAATGTTCGGTCTTTGAAGAGTTATATCGATAAAGATACACCACAAATATACATCTGCAGGTTCCATCACATCATACGCTGAGTATCAACCATCTTACATGCGACATGTGCTACAGCATTACATTGAGTGTATAACTGAATCCTTTTTCGTATAATAATATACACAAAATATATTTTGGTTATACAACAGTATACACTATGTTTCCAAAGCAACGTCTGCGCCGACTGCGAAAGTCCGATGGTATGCGCAGACTAGTACAAGAGAGTCATCTAAGTCTGGATGATTTAGTGTATCCCATATTTGTCGGGGAGGGATTAACTGAGCCTCAAACAATACAGTCCATGCCTGGCATACAGAGAATACCGCCTAGTATGGTACAGGAGGAGATGAAAAAGATACAGGCCGATGGAATATCTGCAGTAATGTTGTTTGGAGTACCAAAGACAAAAGATAGTCTTGGTAGTTCGGCTTATGACAAAGATGGTGTGGTACAAAACGCCATACGAGAGACACGAAGATCAACTCCTGACATGGTGATAATGGCAGATGTCTGCATGTGTCAGTATACAGATACAGGTCACTGTGGGATATATCGTAAAGGTGCAGTAGACAATGATGCGACAATACGATATCTGGCAGAGATTGCTGCTAGTTATGCCAAGGTAGGTGTGGATATAGTGGCGCCATCGGCAATGATGGATGGTCAAGTTGCTGCCATAAGAACGCGCCTAGATTATGAAGGGTATACGGACGTGGCGATATTGGCTCATGCTGCCAAACATCACTCATCACTATACACTCCGTTCAGAGATGCGGCCAGTTGCGCCCCTAAATGTGGGGATCGTAGTGGATATCAGATGTCGTACGCAAACTCTCGTCAGGCCATGATGGAGGTGGCAGCAGATATCACCGAGGGTGCCGATATAATCATGATAAAACCCGCAATTCCATACCTAGACTTGGTAGCAGAGACCCGTAGGCGCTTTGATGTACCCGTAGCTGCGTATAATGTGTCTGGCGAGTATGCTCTAGTACATGCGGCCGATGCGCAAGGACTGATAAATAAGGATGCAGTCATGCTAGAGATGCTCGGGTCCATAAAGAGGGCGGGTGCAGATATCATTGTAACATACTTTGCTCGTGAAGTGTCCAGGTTGTTGCGTTGAGGGATGATGAAAGATTCGAGATAGTACGGGCTATGGACCAGCTACCGCACATAGCAGGAGCAAGTTTTGCTACTGTGTGGTTCCGATTAGGCGGAAATAGAGAGCCTTCCAAAGAAGAGTTCCGGGCCAAGGTTGTAGAACACTTTCAGGCTGCTTGCAACGCATTGGAGACATTTCCGGACTCTGATGAGTTTACACCAATCAAAAAATACATACGGCACAGGATGAAGCAAGAGGTAGAAGATATTACATCTGGATATAACAGAGAGATTGAGAAACGATACAAAAGATACTTGGATTATGGCTAAATTGATGTCTTGTATTCTATCATCTGATGGCAGATGTTGATGCGATACGGTTGATCATATGGGGCGGCATAACTGCGGGGATTGCCCTGGTTGCGGCATTTTCATATATTCGATGGAACAAAAGGCAGACAGACTAACCCTCGGATGCAGATCTGCCACCATCAACATTCAGTGTGGTACCAGTCACCCACGAAGACTCATCAGATGCAAAGAAGAGTACTGCGTTGGCCACATCTCGTGGCTCGCCTATGCGTCCCATGGGAAGACGTGCCTCTAAAACTTTTCTTGCTTCAGGATCATCTAGATAGGGCTTTATCATTCCCGAGTTTATTATGCCAGGGTTGACGCAGTTACACCGTATGTTACGTCGAGCATACTCTACTGCTATGGATTTTGTGAACATCGATAGTGCTGCCTTTGTTGATGAGTATACTGCCAGGTGTACCTTTGGTATGGCTCGCTCAGAGGATATGGAGCCTATATTTACAATGCTGCCTTGATTTATATCCGTCATGCTTCGCAACACTGCCCGGGTCACGCTGAACATGCCTTGCAAGTTGATGTTTATCAGATTATCTATATCAGACTGGGGCATCCGATGAAAGTGTGTGGAGGATGTTATTATTCCTGCATTGTTTACAAGAACATCGATTCGGCCATATTCGGCAACTATACGATCCACTGCATGTAGTACTTGAGAGGTGTTGGTTATATCACACACCATTGACACTGTGCGATCCATGGATCCTACACGTTTTCTCACATCTTCCATGGCGGACAGACTTCTAGACAAGAGTATAACAATGGCACCCTCCTCAACGAAGCGTTGGACTATACCTTCACCTATATCACTTGAAGCTCCAGTCACTAGGCAAACTTTGTCTCTCATTATGGCATTATACAATATGGGGCTTTTTAAAAGATCTCACCATGTTGCCTAATGTTTCTGTGCAGCAACTAAAGGCCGATTAGTCGTACAAAAAGTCAGTCTGCACCCTTGACAGGCTTCAACCGTACTGTAATCATACTCCAAGATGATGGATGCGTATCTTTTGACATATGACATATTGCCAAAAAATGACATGCCACGATATACGACCTTGGATGTACAGTATAGTCTACTCTGATAGGTTATACAATATACTAGTAGATAGTCATGTCGGTATGACCTGTATGATAGTTGATCATACATTTAGCTATTATCAGATTTCGTATTTTGTCGCACAAACTCCAGTATTCCCGTATAGTCCAAATCGCCCATGCCCCCAGATAGTGCCCGAGTATACATGCTTAGAATTGTTTGTGACATCTCCAAGTACACATCAGATGGTTTGGCAGTATCACATATTATGTTCAAGTCTTTGGTGAGGTTCTCCAATGTAAACGTGGCATTGTACTGCGAGTTTATCATTTTAAACGCTTTGTTTCTACTCATACCTGTACCAAAATATGTAGAATTCAATACATCCAAGAATGTCTCTGGTGGGACATTCATTATACGCGCCAGAGTTATCCCTTCAGAGAGTGATACTGCCAGTGAGGCTATCTGCATATTCATACAGAGTTTTACTGCATGGGCCGTACCCGACTTGCCCACATAGTGTATCTTGTTACATAACACATCAAAGACGTCTCGGATGCCATCAAATGATGCTTTATCGCCATCCGCTATTAGTACGAGGCGGCCATCAGCAGCCGCATCCGGACCCCCCATGACCGGCGTACCCAACCATACAATGTTGTGCTCCTCAAATCTTTTGTTTATCTTTACAGAGTCCATGGGAGATATGGTGCTCATGTCGGCTATTACGGGGGCAGTCTCACACCCATGTATTATACCATCCTTGCCAAAGGATACATCCAGTACTGCAGAGCCATCTCGTACTACTGTAATTACAAGATCCGATAGCTGGGCAACCTCTTTTGGGCTAGATGCATATACACAGCCGCAAGAAGTAAGGTCTAACGCCTTTTGGGATGTTCTATTATATACAAAGACTTTGTGGCCGGCCTGTGCCAAACGTCGTGCAATTGCAGCCCCCAACATACCAGTGCCCACTACACCCACAGATTTGATCATCGCCGCGCCTCAGCCTTTAACTTCCAAAATCCCCCTATGTGGGGAGCCGTAAAATGCAGGCTACCTATTAGGCGATCACCCCGGCGTACCATGGCATAGTCTGACTTTTCAAGACCATATGTGCGCTCTTTTGGTTTGTAGCCACCTTCAATCACCTTTATGCGAAACCGTTTACTGGCCTTCTGTATGAGTTTACGGGCGACCTGTACATCACCCACCCACGAGAACATCTCAAAGTCACCAAAGTTTGTAGTGGATATAACTTCTCCATATAGTCTAGCCTCAAGGCGGTCACCAGACTGCTCATTAAGCCAAGATACTGCCCTCTCTCCCCAACCATGCTCCACTCCAAAGGTCTCTGAATCTTTCATATCATGTATGATTAATTCATATAATTAAATCTCATTTCATATCAGGGTAGATCTTCGGTGTCATCTGCGCAGTGTTTGTGCACCCACCTATCCTGTGAATCCTTGACTATTTCACGACCAACACGGATTAAATCATCACATGCAGGACATTTTGTGTTATAGCGCGCTTTCATGATAATATATTATACATCATATCTGCAGTATATGAAAATTGTGATGTATGGTTCCTCTTTGTATTGTACAAGGACACTGTCAAATCTTAGGGGGATACCGCTTAAATAGCACCGAGTTGTAAACTACATATGAAGTATAATGGTGGAAAGTACGTCATAAAGACTGTCCAATACCGTTTAAAGATATCCGCCAAGCTGACCAGATACTTTGACTCTATGTATTCGGAGAGTCATGTGTGGCTCAATACGGGGATAAAGGCGCGCCGTGCCAGTCTGTCGGTGTTTGACACCAACAAAATAGCCACCATATGCCAGGGCATACCACAGTCTTGGGTTCACGGAGCCATCAAGGAAGGCCACAAGATGGGGGGGTGCACTCACGTAAAGTATGGCAAGAAGGTTTACCCACTGTATAGTAATATGCCGCTTGGCAAAAAGTCCAAGGGTAATACAGTGTATTGCCCAAAGTGCGACAAACCTTTCAAACTCCAGAAAGGACGCCTGCCCGACACATTGCAGTCGTACAAAATTGTGGATGTGACGAATAATGCGGACAGGGAAAGACAGTTTGAGCTGCATGTTACTATACGTGAACACGTTCCGGACCGTGTATGTGCCGGCGTACACGCGGGGATTGACATAGGTGGCAAACACACGCTTGTGGTGGCAAAATCGGACGGCAGAATAGAGATGACTACACTGCGCGAGAAGGACACTATACGGAACATCGCGCGTATTCAAAAGAAGATGTCTCATTGCAAACTTCACTCCCACAAGTGGTGGACACTGCACGCGCAGCTGCAAAGCATATACCACAAGATGGGAAACCGGCAAACAGACAAGCTGCGCAAGTTTGCCAAAAAACTATTGGCGCAATGCGACAAAATAATCATGGAGGGCATGAACCTCCGTACAATGACGACCAAGGGCCCAGGCCAGAAGAACAAGAACCGTCTAATGCGGCAGTTCAAGTGCGGTGAGGCGCGGGCTTTGTTGGCACAACAGGCTTTGCAACACAACACCGAGTATGCCGAGATTGACCCGAAATACACATCACAGCAGTGCTGTGTATACGGCAGCACAAACACGTGGCGCGACGGCAGCCGGTTCAGGTGCCATGACTGCGGCGTTCTGATGCACGCTGATGTAAACGCGGCATTCAACATCCTTTTCACTTTTCGTACCATACAGTGGAGCAAGCGGGCGCAGGCCGTTTACGCACTGTACAACAAGGCCGGAATGGTCTTGAGAGGGAAGATACATCTTGCGACACTCACTATACCCAGTGTCGTTGGTGACGTGATGGCCGGCACAGGCCATCCAAAGGACGGGCATCAAAGCCTGACCAACAAGGAACATCGCATGGAATCTCCTCTGAATGGCAACTCGCCAACATCTGCCGTACGGCAGGCTGTCATATCCCTCTAAGATTTGACAACTCCTGCAAGACAGTGTAACATATTTAAAGAACAAGGCTTATATCAAAATATGAGTCGAGAACAAGTAGTACAAAAGTTCATAGAACACTGTGAGTCCATGATTCAAGATGGGGAAGTGGAGTTTGCATCGGTAAGTGACTTTGTGGCCTTTGACAGAGAGAGGTTTGAGCAAGAATGGAACAAGTTTGACAACAAAGGACACGCCATGCCTGAAGAGGCTGACTGTGCAGATCACTAAACCATAAAGCCCTATTTTTGTAATTGTTTCATTTTTTGAAGTTGATTGTGCGTAACAGCTTTGAATTCGTATCTGTCAGCATGTCTGAAGACACCATTACATTGACGCCTATCGCGGATGGACAAGATGAAATGGAAATAACGGTTACGGACAGCAAAGGCGGATACGACCAAGGATCTTTTAGAGTCTGCGTGGGAGAATCAAACTCTCCCACTCAGTTCTCGCCCTTGCCGTCACGTATTGCCGTCTAGGTTGGAGCCGAGACGGTAGCCATCCAAGTAGTTGCTACGGATACTGATATGATAAAGTGATATTTCCCACCGTCACTGGTTATAACCGCACGGTAGCAAACATAGAATTTCCAGACCTTAGATTCTGGACGGAACAACTCGTATACCGTCATTCACCACCATGCGATGCACGCTACGGGATGGAACAACGCCGTATCCCCCTGTTTATCACGCCCAACACCGTAGGAAATACCACGGTAACCATGCCAAAATTTGTCATTGAGTCACGGTAACTGACCATCGTCTGCTTTGGATTTAACTGTGAGTGTTGCGACTCTGTAACCGATAACAGATTCGCAAATTTCCTAGCAACAATAATCAAATACGTGTAAACTATAATGTATGCGGGTGATACATTCTTGAATTTTATAATCCAATCAAAAATTCTGTATGCATTATTCGCCGTGAGCATGCTGGTAATGCTTGGCTTTACTGGCATGGCAAGCGCTCAGAACGAAGGATTTTCTACTATACAAACTTACGATCATCATTGCACGGGAGCATTTTTGAAGGGTTCTGCCATATCCTACGCCCTCATACCTGACGACAAGCCCTATCATGTATATTCGCTCATCTGTTGAGTGTTGGGGGTAAGTGAAGCCCCGCACCAAGTAGGTGTAATCGAAAAAGATCTATAGGGGTAGATCCCTCCATACCTCCATGGCGTGTGGCAAAACGCAAAAACAAAAAGAATCCGGTCCCCTGTTGCTCCTGCTGGCATTGTTTGCCGATATGGTGGCTACAGCCGAGTTGTTCAGGACGGTCCGGTGGGCCAACGGCCTGTTCTACCCACGTTGCGGCGGGGTTGATATCGTCCGGTACTGCCGATACCAGGGACACATCCGGAGGTACACGTGCAAGGGCTGTTGCCGGACCTTCAACGACAAGACCGGGACTATTCTTCACTACCGGCACGTCCGGATGGGAGACTGGATGCTGGCGGTCTGGATGTTCCTGTGCGGGCCGCCCAACGGGATATCGATAAACTATATTGCAACTTCGATAGGCAACGCCTACGGGACCGTCTACCAGATGTACCGCGACATCATGCGGAAGGTGGGCGAGCTGCCGGAGGGCAAGCTGTCCGGGACGGGTGAGGCCGATGAGGGATACACCAGGGCCGGCTCCAAGGGGGTGTCATTGGGCAGCAACGGCGAGAACCGGACTGTCCCCAGCCGCCGCCAGCTGCCCCGCGGTCCGGGCAGGGGCACCTTCGAGAAGAACACGCCGATGGTCACCATCCACCATCAGCGGGCCGCAGAAGGCGAACCGGATGTGGCCATCTTCGAGGTTCCCCGTGGCGACGGCAAAACGCTGGCCGAAATGGTGGCCGGGAGGTTCGAACCGGGCTCAACGGTGATCACCGACGAGCATCCCGCCTACAAGAGCCTTGGAGAGATGGGATATGGCCACCTGGTCATCAACCACAACGAAGGAGAATACGCATCAGGCGAGCACAACGATATTCATACCAATAACTGCGAGTGCCGGATAGGCCTGCTGTATATGGTGGCTGAAAAAACACCGCGGCGTAAGCAAATGGCATCTGGAACGGTACGTCAAGTCTTTCCAGTTTGTCCACAACCACAGGCACTATGGCATCAATGGCAGGTTCGTGGTTGCGCTGGCCGCCATCCTTGACCAATATCCCGAGAGGCGGGCCTGACCAAGATGCTTTTCGCGCCGTAATTATTTTCCGCAGAATCCGTCCTGCAGGCGCGTGTCATCTGGCCGGTTCATGCTTTTTCTACACTGAACGCCAACTCCGCCGCCCTATGGGCGTAATTGCCACCCCCAACATTAGATAGATGAGCGATCAACATTAATCACCCCAAGTATGGTGGGATTCCGGTAAGAGTGTATGTCAGTCTTGTATTGGTCATTACCAAAATCTCACGCCCTCACTCGTCACCCCCGGGTTCACAAAACCTAACGATTACCCCGCTTAGATCTACGTGGTATGTAGTGACCAACTTCGTCACGGGTGGATGCGATACGTCGTGATGCCGTCTGATGCCGAATGGACGTGGCAAAACTCCTGCTTGTCCCACCGTATTATGCCTGACAGGCCTCTCATCTCCTCGTCCGCCTCAAACACGATACGGCCCGGCAAAGGCTCCATCTGGTCAAGACTTAGAATCATTATTTCGTGCTGCTTTGGTGGCACATAATATACATGTGGATGCGGTGGACTGCCATTCCATTGAACCCAGGCGGAATCGGGCAACTCGTTCCCATACCACAGGGTCCCGCTGGCCGAGACAAAGTAGCATTCAAGATACACGTATGCACCACGCTCGGGCAATACCGATATGTCCATCCCTATGAACGACGACCTATCAGGCAGATTCTCCCAGTATGGCAACAGGACAAATAATACCAATGTCGATCCCACAACAACGGGGATGGCAATTCCCGCCACCACGAATTCAGTATGCACCATCGCCGTCCCATGTCGTATCATACATGGCCCACAACATGCCTGCGATCGCGCAGATCGCACCAACCGCCAGAACTGTCGTTTTGTAGGCCATCATACCGCGCATAACTGTTGCCATCATTTATAACCATATCTGAAAAAAATGAACTGTTCAGTTATAGCGCCACCATATCACCAACTCCCTGCCAACATTGACCAGCTGCTGTACGCGCTCCTCGAAATCACCTTCCAGTACATCTTCAAGTACTTTGCATGTGATTTGTCTAAGTGTGCGTGTGTACTTGTCGGCAGTTTCTTTGGACTTTATACCCTGCTTGAACAACCCAGTAGTGAGTCGTCTTCAACCCGCACGATATCTTCTCTGGTGAGTTTTACATATAAGCATGCGGGTAAAGCCTATAAAAGAACTATTAAACGGATGGACCGAGCGGGATTTGAACCCACGACCCCCCGCGTGCAAGGCGGGTATACTACCAGTCTATACTATCGGCCCACATAGTATCCATATACAATGGGAATTTTAACTTTGATAAAACGAAACCCATTTAATACGTGTTAGAACACCTTTGATTATGTCATATATGTACATGCCAGGAGCCACCGCCGTAGGTGTAACATGTGATGAAGGTGTTGTATTTGCCAGCGAAAGGCGTATAGCATATGGTAATCTGTTGGTCAGCAAGACTACAAAGAAGACGTTTCAAATAACATCAAATGTCGGGGCTGCGTGTGCAGGCTTGGTGGCAGATATGCAGATTCTAGCACTTCAAATAAAGGCACTAGCCAAAATTCGAAAGATGGAGATACGACGAGATGTACCTCCAAACACCATTGCAAAGATGATGTCAAATATGATGTATGATAGAAGATTCTTCCCCCTTTTGACACAGGTCATAGTTGGTGGATTCGTAAAGGAGCCAAAGTTGTACACTCTAGACCCCCTAGGTTCCGTACTGCCAGATGACTATGCAGCTGTGGGAACTGGTGCCGAGATGGCTTTAGGTGTCTTGGATCCGCAATATGCTGCAGGTATGTCCACCGATGACGGTATAGAACTGGTCAAGAAGGCGATAAGCGCAGCATCACAGAGGGATGCGTCCAGTGGGGATGGCACAGACATACTAGTCATAAATTCAGATGGTAGTCGCCAGATAACACTAGGGAATTAATTTGCAGGACTCCCAGTATTTATCTGATATATAATGTAGATTCTTTAGTGCAGCACCCCGGGTTGCAACCGTCAAGCTCTCACTGTCCATCTTTGATATACCTACAGCCAGATACTTTTTGCGGGACTCGGTTACACACACTATACTGTTGCATTCAAAGGCATCATTATACATAATACCCGGGCGCATTACATCTGCCCCGTTACACACAAACCGAATGGCCCCATCATCTACGGTTACTGTTGGAAACCTCTCTAATATTGACATACATGACAAAAATGGCACATACTGTCCAGATATACACAATACTTTGATGTCTCCGCCAGACAAGAGCTGGGCATCATTATCTATATGATATATTGTGAGATTTCGTATCTTGGGCATCTCAAAACCCCAGGATGTCGATATTTTTGATAGTACATCATTTGTTTGACTCTTGGATATGTTATGAGATTTTATTTTGACATCGCCTGCCGTATATCCAACAGATCGCGCAGTATTGAGCTTGCAGTCTCCACACCACCAGCTCCACGACCGATTATCGTCTGCGTACCCGAATGTTCAGATGTGAATGAGGCAGCGTTCAGTGTACCGTATACGCACAATGGATCATTAATTGGTACCTTTTCTACGCCCACAGATATACCATCACTGCAATTTGCCACCAGTTTTAGAGCGCAGTTATCTTTTACAGACTCTTGGATATCCTGTTGGGTCACATCCCGTATTCCGCTTCGCTCCACCTGATGTATGGTTATATTCTTCTCCATAACCCAGTTGCTCAGTATTGTGAGCTTGGCGGCCACGTCCCATCCGTCCAAATCTAAAGACTCGTCAGCCTCTACATAACCTCGACTTCGAGCATCATTCAAGGCTTGATCAAAGGACAGACCATTACCCATATTGGTCAGTATATAGTTGGTGGTACCATTCAATATTCCACGAAAAGACGTGATACGCTCACCACGCAAAGCGTTCTTGGCATAGTTCAGTATTGGTGTGCCGCCTCCTACAGTTCCACTAAACCGCAAGTAAACGCCATTATATGTGGCCATCTCCACCAAACTCGGCTGTGCCAGCGCCAGAGGACCTTTGTTTACAGATATGACATGCATTCCTTTTTTGAGTGCAGTCGTTATGTTTGTCATGCCAGGCTCGCCATCATCGTAGTTACTAGGCGTGGCCTCAATCAGTACGTCTGCATCCATGCTTTGTATAATGGACGGTATACTCTTTTTGGATTCGGACACTGTACCGTCTTGACGCTTTCTTTGTATTACATCTACAGTATCTAAACCTGACTCATCAGATATGGTACCGCTACTATCAGATATGGCCACAAAACGTGTCCTTATGCCATACTTTGTGTATATATCATCTCGGGACTCCAACAGTCCTGCTAGGCTTTGTCCCACGGCACCAAAACCACTCTGTATTATGCGCATCAGATCATCTCATACAGGGCACATTTATTAATCCTGAGATACTCCCGGGAGCCCACCACAAATACATCAAAGGGGCTAGGTCAACGGCCATAACACTAACGGGACACATCAGACACTCCCAGTGTCGAGTAGTCGCCGGTATGACAGGTAAAACACATAGAGTCTTTGGACATTCCCACTGATCTAGCTAGAGTCTTGGCATCATTATACCCCAAAAAGTCGGCGCCAATATCCTGGCGCACCATCTCTACTATTTCATCCATACTCTTTGTGTCATTCGTAAAGGTGGCCAGCTCGTTCCGGGATGGAAAGTCGATTCCAGCATAACATGGAAACATTACAGGCGGATACGTAATCAACATGCTGATTTTACGCGCACCTGAATTACGGAGGGACTCTATTATGGAACGGGAGCTGGTGCCCCGTACCAGACTATCGTCTATTACCACCACATGTCTATCTTGTATTATCTCACGAATTGGTATTATCCAACGGTTTATCTCTACACGATCACTCTGCTCTGGCTCAATGAAACTCCGCAGGGGCCCCTTCTTGCTGTAACGATCTTTTAGTAGTCCTTCATCAAACGGTATGGAAAGTTCCTGTGCATAGCCCAAAGCTGCGGGACGCGCCGAGTCCGGTACCGGTATCACCAAGTCAGCATCCCGTATTGGGAACTTTTTAGCCAGTCCACGGCCTATCTGCTTGCGGGCCACATAGATGTTGATTCCCTCCATGCGGCTTGATGGGTGTGCAAAGTATGTAAATTCAAATGAGCAGTGTGCATGAGTCTCTTCTTTGGCAAATATCTCGCTCTTTAGTCCGTCCGAGCTCATACGTATGAGTTCGCCAGGCAACACATCCCGTACCAGTGTGGCACCAACAGCAGATAAGGCTGCAGACTCAGATGCCACAATATGCGAGTCTCCCCCCTTTTTGTGACCTAGAACCATGGGGCGAAAGCCTTTAGAGTCTCTGGCAGCATATACTGAATTATCATCTGAGATGAATGTAAAACAGTAAGAGCCGGTCATCTCATTCTTTAGTATGTTTAGTGCGTCACCCATACTTGCGCGCTCAGAGATTAATGATACCAGTCGGCGGGCCGCCATAAGCGTATCACTGGCCATGCTAGGAGTAAATGTACAGCCTCCCACCATGTTCTTTATCTCGCTGGAGTCTGTTATTGTACCATTATGTGCTACACACAAATCCCGAACCCGCAGTGGTTGCGCATTCTCCAAATTACTTTTGCCGATGGTCGAATATCTAACGTGTCCTATAGCACATTGTGAGTGATACTCTTCACTTATCTGTTTGAATTCGGATGATGATGCGGATACCAGCCCCATGCGCCGCAATGGTTCCCTGTTTGGGATTGCAATGCCCCATGCCTCCTGACCCCTATGCTGAAGAGCCCTTAATGCATCGATTACAAGTGGTACGACGTTGGATCCATCCATGCTGAATATGCCCACAACTCCACAGTTCTCTCTAACCATGCAGTATCATCCTCTCCAAGGACTCTGACCATATCTTGCCTGCTTTTTCAATGTCAACATCATACTGGTGTTTACCATCTGAAAATGTAATTGTGTCTCCACCAAAACTGCCCACCACACTATATGGTGCATCTGTATTTTGTAACATCGCAAGTGTATCATCTAATCTGTCAGGCGGAGTAGACACCAGATACCTACTGTGACTCTCAGAGAAGAGTGCTACACGTGCAGGTATCACATCAGATATTGATCTCAGATCTATATTGCATCCCGTCTCTGACTCTAAACACATACGCATGATGGCCATCCCTAACCCTCCTCGAGAAGCATCATGTATATACATATCATTGGTGGCCAAACGACGCGCCGCCTCCATGTTGCGCAACGACGCATCCAGGTTCAAACGCGGACAGTGGCCGCCTGTATACTGTATAATATCATGATATATGGAACCGCCACATTCGTTCTGCGTTTGGCCTATCAGTATTATTTTATGGCCCGGTGCAGGTTGTGAAGGACGATGATTTACATCAGATAGTCCCAGTATCATGATTGCAGGGGATGGCTTGATGGGTCCCGAGTCGGTCTCATTGTACAGACTTACCTTGCCTCCTATGCACGGTATACCAGTGTGTGTAGCATAGTCAGATAAGGCGCGTACACTTTCTTTGAATGACCAGAACGTCTCAGGATCTTCGGGGCTGCCAAATTGAAGGTGATCCAGCATGGCCACAGGTGTGGCACCAACACACGCCACATTCCTACAAGACTCCTCAAAGCACCCCATTGTACCATGATATGGATTGTACCAGCAATGCCTAGGATTACTGCTCAACGATACGGCCAAGTATCTTCCGTTGTCCAACCGTAATACTGATGCATCAAGGCCAGGTCTTCGGACGGTTCGAATTCCCACCTCCTGGTCATACTGTGAGTATATGTATCGCTTATCTGCACAGTCGGGCATCTGTAGCATCTTGTATAGCACCTGTACGATGTCTGTGCAGGGGGGCGTAAATGGACTCTCGGGGGTGATGGCGGGCCTGTCAGGCCACATTATGGGTGGGGCATGGGCGGCCAGTCTGACCGGTAGCTGAGCCACCACATCATTATTGTGATATACTCTTAGAGTGTCAGTATCATCTATGCTGCCAATTACAGATATTGGCACATGAAACTTTGAACATGCCTGTGTCAAAAAAGAGAGTCCCGAATCATCCACAACTGCCAGCATCCTCTCCTGGGACTCAGATATTACTATCTCTGCGGGTGTCATATCACTATTCCTCGTATGTACATTGTTCAGATGTGCCGTTATGCCCACTTGGAGAGAGTCTGCAGTTTCGGAGAGCGCACATGCCAGCCCGCCACCTCCCAAATCCTTGAGTGCTTTTAGGTGGGGGCGTACCTGCAGTATCACCTCCATCACCATCTTCTCCATGAATGGGTCGGGTATCTGAACAGCAGACCTGTCTTGTGTATCCATCTGCGCAGATGCAAACTGTGAGCCGCCTACACCATCATATCCGGTGGGTCCTCCCAGCAACACCACATGATCTCCGGGGTCGGCCCTGTTGTGTATCAGTCGGTCTCTCTTTCCAAAGCCGATGGCAGCAACATCAACTAGTGCATACTTTGTATAACACTCATCAAAGCCTATCTCACCCCCTATGTTGGGTATCCCCATGCAGTTACCATAGTGCGATATGCCACGTACAGCACCGCCCAATAACCAAGCGGCATGCGTGTCTGTGGATATGTCACCAAAGTGTAGTCCATCCAGTATGGCTATTGGTCTTGTACCTGCAGACACTATATCCCGAAGTATTCCGCCAACGCCAGTCGCAGCCCCGCCAAATGGATCAAGTGCCGAAGGATGGTTGTGACTCTCAATATGCGCCGTTACGACATAGCCATCGCCCACATCTATTACACCAGAGTCCATATCTTCGGATATCACATGAGGCGCCTTGTTTGGTATGGTCCTAATATACATCTTGGAAGATTTGTAGGAACAGTGTTCTGACCATTCTGCAGATATTATGGCTTCTTCGGTATCGGTGGGATCACGCCCCAATGACTCCCGTACGTGTTGCATCTCACTGTGCAGCAACTATGCCACCATACCCTCAAATATTGCCATTGCAGGTCTGTGATCATATGGATTTATGTCTGGTTCGGCACCCCTCTCAGGATGCGGCATCAGCCCCACCACATTGCCATCCTCATTACAGACACCAGCTATATTATCTGTTGAGCCGTTTATGTTGTACTCGTATTTGAAGACAATCTGTCCGTTCCTCTCTAGTTTTTTTGGGTCGTCTACATAGTACCTGCCCTCACCATTGGCCACCGGTATTGGTATGCGCGTACCCCTATCAAGGGTCCGGGTAAACGGTGTCTTGTTTTGATGTGTGATAATATTGGTCCATTTACACATGAACCCTTGCTTTCCGTTAGGGAGTAAGACTCCTGGCAGTAGGCCAGCTTCGGCCAATATCTGAAAGCCGTTACATATTCCCAGTATGGGTTTGTGCTCTTTGGCCATCTCTTGTATATCTGATATTATCGGACTGTGGGAGGCTATCACTCCCGCCCGCAACCTGTCTGCAAATGAGAATCCGCCAGGCAGTATTATAGAGTCCACATATTTGGGTATGTGATCCTCATGCCATATGTATGTGGGATCATGGCCAGTATATTGTAAAGTATGATATACGTCTCGATCACAGTTGCTTCCCGGAAAGACAACTATCCCAACCCTCACAAGTTTGATGATTTCGGTGGGGATTATATATTTGCCTAGTGTCATCATAGAGGCATATGTCAAAAGCAGTACACCTTTTAGGTTCGATATGAAGAGGTCGATGGAGTTTTTACATGTTGTATGAAGTCAATCTGCTGACTGTACAGCTAGTTGATGGCATTTTTCATTCTTTGTAATAGTACATCATGATGGGCGCACAGCACACCAGACTCTATCTGTGAATGTAATAGGTCTGCCTGCCAGTGCGCATTATACAATCGACAGCTCTTGTCGCTACAAAAAGCCTCACCGCACTCATAGTAGAATATAGACTGCATGCAGTAACCGCACATTACCTGCTCTAGTGCATGATGATCATCGCACGTAAGAAATTGTCCGTCATACTTTGCCATATCAGTACTGTTGGTCATTAAATCGACATAATACTCACGACTTTTAGCTGGAGCCTCTATGATTCCAGGTATTGAGATTACAGACGGGTTGGCAGATATCATAGACCTAGCATGATATCTCTTATCAGAGTCATCATACGTGCAGGTAAGTAGGTTGGTAAACACTATATGAAATGTGCCAGGATCATACAGTATAGCATCGCCCATCACATCTAATAGATGATAACCATCATACAGCTTGTATCCGTTGTATATGATTGGAGCTGCCACATCATGTAGCCGATGGGGCTTGTAAATATCACCTATGGCGCACGAATCTGCCATATTAGTATCGTAGGCCAAATGTGATGTTATACATTGTACACCAAATGTTTCAGTCAAAAATGATGCTATTTTACCTGTATTTACGCCACTACAACCATACAGGCGTATGCAGGATATCTTCACTGTATGGCTTCCTTTAGTTTGGCAGCAGCTACCTCGGCAGCCTTCTTGCCCGAGAATAGCATGGAGCCAAATGTGGGGCCCATGCGAGCCAGACCATGCGTCTCTGTAACAGACATGCCAGCTATTACAAGACCTGGAAATATCTCGCCGGTCTTGTGCACCACATGCTCCTCACCCTCATCTACATACATGGGATTCATTCCCTTCCACTCCACCAGACCACGGTCCACCAGACGTTTTACCGCCACTGAATCGTGACCGGAAGCATCAATTATTACCTTGGCCTCCAAAGCAACAGGATCCACGCATGTGATGTTTCGCGGTAAGGCTGAGACCGGCATCCAGTTCACCACTATGCCAGCAACACGACCATTCTTTAGTACAAGATCATCAAACTTTGTCAAGTTAAGGAATTTGACACCGGCATCACAGGCGCCAGCTATCAATTTTGATACAGCATGTGGTCCCGGAGTAAGGTATAGGCCTTCGCGCACCTTTTTGTATGGTACACCTAATTCATCCCAGACTTTTTGAGCAGGTTCTCTAACAGTAACGGGGTTCATCATATAGCCACCAAGCCAAAACCCGCCTCCAAGATAGTTATTCTGTTCTATAACCAAAACCCGGAGGCCCATGTTTGCAAGCTCACGACTAGCAGTCAGTCCTGCTGGCCCAGCCCCAATGATTATAACGTCAGATACGCTTCTATCCATCAGTACTTCATGAAACTCAGTGGCGATTGCCCGAGTGATCTCGGCCTCACTGACATCGGTGAATATCTTTGTTGGTTCGGACTTTAGCATAATTATACCACAAGATTAGCCCATTAATAGTTTAGGAGTGCAGTTGGAACCGGTAAGAAACGCCAGCCTGACTCCCATTTCTACTCTGACCTATGTTTCCGCTCCACTATATAGACCTCATTTCCACTCCAGATCAGCAATTTCCCACGCTGTGCAGGTTAGTGTTTCTTTCCAGTTCCAAAAAAACAAAGTAGTTAGAATATACGGAATGCCAAGTTTTGTGACTTTGCAGGACGCATCATATATGATTAAAATAGTGACTAAAAATTATCACACATGTGGGAAACTCGGACATTCGTATGATATACGTACTGTTAGATGGTGTGGGGGATCTTCCACATCCGGATTTGGACGGCATCACCCCATTAGAGGCTGCTTCAACACCCAACCTTGACCAACTATGTAAAGATGGTGCATTAGGCGAGGTCATATCAGTTGGACGTGGAATAGCGCCAGAGTCAGATATTGCAGTATTCAACATGTTAGGCTACAAGTTTTCACACGCAGACTATGTAGGAAGAGGAGTTATAGAGTCCATTGGTGTGGGACTGGACTTTCAGGATGGAGATTTGGCACTACGGGGAAACTTTGCTACAATGGATGATTCAGGAGTAATAACTGACCGGCGTGCAGGTCGTGTAATAAAGAGTGAGGAATCTGTAGCCATCGCCAAGGAGCTAGAAGACAACATACAATTCTCTGATGGAAAGTCATCGGTAAAGGTGGTACCCACAGTAGGTCACAGAGTCACAGTTGTGCTGCGCAGTGATCAGCCACTATCAGGTAGAATAACCAACACAGATCCGGCATACTCAAACGTCGGAGGTATGGGAATTGCAAAGGCAGTGGGGGACGTACTACGAATAGATAGATGTCTTCCCATGGTACAAGAGGCCAACCATAGTGCCCAGTTGATCAACGAGTTCACAGAACAGTCCATACGAATAATGAAAAATAGTAAGGTCAATGCATATAGACAGAAAAACAACCAAAAGAGTCTTAGTTGTATACTGCTTCGAGATGCAGGTAGTAAGTATCCTGTACTAATACCCATAGATAGAAAGTACTCGATGAAGTTTTCTTGTATAGTGGACATGCCTGTAGAGCAAGGAATAGCCAAGGTGCTAAACATGAAGGGTTTTGAGGGCGGCGATAGTACCGACTATACACAAAAGGCTCGGGTTGCCGCAGAGGCCATGCAGACACAGAATGCCAATTACGTGCACATAAAAGGACCTGATGTGTATGGTCATGACGGTGATGCTAATGGCAAGACCAAAAACATACAAGATATAGACAAGAACTTTTTTGGGCCACTCCTAGATAGAATAGACATAGAGAAGGTCGCCGTCGTAGTGTCAGCAGATCACTCCACACCATGTATAAACAAGGCGCACAGTGATGATCCAGTTCCACTGCTAGTTTCAGGCAGAAAGACCCGTATCGATTCAACCTCCCGCATGACAGAGGCCTTTGCACGGCAGGGTCGCATAGGATTACTGGAGGGTTCACAAGTACTAAGTACCGCCATAGACATTATACAAGCTCAAAGGTAGAAATGCTCTTGCTTTGGACCATATCGTATAGTTTGGCCTTTAATCGTTCTACATCCATACTGTGATATACTCCTGTACACGGGGATAGTTTTTGTAGTGCCCTGTTAAATATAGAGAGGCATATCACATCCTGACTCTTTTGGTAATGTACAAAGCCTGCTGCTGCTAATATGATACCCTGTACTAGATCTTTCTCTCCATCAAAGCATTCTTTCCATGCAGCCTCAAAGGCTTCGTGAGACTCCCAAAAGCGTTCTGCATTAAAGTATGCAATGCCATCCTGTATGGCCTCTTCTTTGATGACCTGCTCATTTATTATGCGATGCGCATCAAGCATATCACCAATGGGGCGTACTGCCATTATTGTGTCGTTTAATGCACCATCAGGTATTGTAATATCCATCTCGATGTGCATTTTAGATACTCGTACATCCCGGACTGTGATATCATTATTAGTCAGACTTCGGGCCTGTTGCAGTATCGATGTAGCATCATGTCGGTCATATCTTTCATTGTGCAGATGTACCATGTACCGCTCCATCACATAGCAGTATGTATAATCTCTAAAAATGCTTTTAGATTATTTTGATTTTGCTGTAAAGGTATCACATTTCTTTAGGTATTCTGTATGAATGGTGAGGTTAGTCCACATAAATGTGACATGTTATAAAACACAGATGTTATGATAAAGATTAATATCAAATATATTTGAAAAAATCGATAAAAATGAGCATTACCTATATTTATTTGGCTGTTTTACATGTTGAGTGTAAAAGTAGTATTTTTTTAC
>VYCS01000031.1:0-31230 GCA_009843815.1 Cenarchaeum sp. SB0675_bin_21
TCAGAAAAGGCATGAGTGTACAGCCGAGGCTGTGTACTTTTGTATATAATTCCCTCAAACAATAGTTAAACCCTTAAATATGTACTATACCCTACATTATAATGAAGTAATATGCCAAAACCTGGTTACAAATCAATAACAATACCTGAGCAGATATACGACAAATTCAAGACATACAAAGATACTGACGGAGTAAAGAATGAGATGGGCGCTTATAGCCTCTCCAAATATGTCTCGTTCATGCTCGAAGAACGCATGATGAAAGATGAAGTGTTTGCAAAGAATGCACCAATGTTAAAGAAGATAGGTATAGACGATGACCGCATCATACTACGTGATAAAAAGATAAATCGTATAGCAGAGGTAGTAGTAAAAAACAACACACTGTACTGTGAGCTGTGCGAGGAAGAAAACTGCATACACGCCGGTTTCTGCTATGCCATGCCCGAAGTTTATACAATTATGAAGAAGAAGGGAGCTCTTTAACACTATTTTTTTTATATTTTTATGGAGGAGGCGGGATTTGAACCCGCGAACTCCTTAAAGACAGGATCACCCATTCTTTGATCTTAAGTCCTGCATTTCCAAGAACTATTCAGCTCTCTTTGGCCAGGCTTGATTACTCCTCCAATATCTATACAATAAGAGACCTGATTTAACATTTTAGGCATAATACGATGACATATTTAGGTGAAATATCCAGCAATACTTGTGGAGTTCACAAAGAGTCATGATGTGGGCGACTTGAAAAAGTCGATGATTGGAGAGCAGATTGTGCTAGGTGGCTGGATAGAAGACCTGCGCAAGATGGGCAAGATGGTGTTTGTAACACTGCGAGACGCTTCGGGCCGTTGTCAAATAATTGCAAAGGATCAGGCTGGCGAGGATGTATCAAAGATGACCCGGCAGAGTGTAATACGAGTACAGGGTACAATACAGGAAACGCGGGCCCGGGACTTTGACTTTGAGATTAAAGCCAACCATATACAACTGCTTACAGCTGCCATACATCCTCTACCTGTGGACCCAATAGGGCGTGTACAGAGCAATATCGACACAAGACTGAACCATCGGGCGCTGGACATGAGAAATCAGAGAACCAGTTCCATATTTCATATACGCCATGTAGCACTACAATCCATACGAAGTCATTTGGCAGACCGATTCACTGAGATAACCACCCCCAAGATAATAGGTAGTGCTAGTGAGGGTGGAGCAAATCTGTTTTCATTGGAATACTTTGGCAGGACAGCATATCTGGCACAAAGTCCACAGTTATACAAAGAGCAGATGACGATGGGGCTCGAGCGCGTATTTGAGGTCTCGAACTTTTACAGGGCCGAAAACTCACATACAGGACGACACCTCACCGAGTTTACCAGTGTCGACATTGAGGCAGCCTTTATGGACTATACGGATGTAATGACAACCCTTGAGTCCATGATATGTAGAGTCTTTAAAGACATATCCGATTTATGTACTGTACCGCTGGCAAACCTTGCGCATGAGCTTGCAGTACCGTCTGCACCATTTGAGGTTATTACATATCAGGATGCCTTAGATGAACTTCAAGAGGAGGGGCATGACTTGAGCTTTGGTGATGACTTGCAGGATGCCCACCTGCGAATAGTAGGCAAGAACCATCCAGGCTTTTACTTTCTGACAGACTGGCCAATGAGTCTCAAGCCCTTCTATATAATGGGAAGGGATGATAATCCAGACATATCCAAATCCTTTGACTTGCAGTATGGCTATCTGGAGTTGTCATCAGGCGGCACTCGCCTGCATGACGCATCCACCATAAGGGGCAGACTCATACAGCAGGGACTGAATCCAGAGCAGTTTGCCGACCACCTTGAGGTGTTCGGCTGGGGGATGCCACCTCACTCTGGTTGGGGTATGGGATTAGATCGTCTCATGACAATACTGACTGGAACAGACAATGTTCGTGAAGTCGTGTTGTATCCCCGGGATACAGACAGACTGCTGCCTTAATCTATTTGGTCTCTAGCAACAACTTACGAGCCTTGTTACACAATGCACACACAGGCTTTCCTTTGTATGCGGGATTGCCATCTCGTATACGCTGTGTACCCTTGTTCTCCTTACATATTACACACATCATGTTACATCTGTTACATCAGAGGGATAATAGTCTTTGAACGTATTTACTATAACATTTGTAAACTCTTTTGTACCTTGATTGCCACCCAAATCATGGGTTACATTGCCACTCTGTATGGTATCTGCAATGACTCCCTCAAGTATATTTGCTATACGTATACATCTGGTATCAGACTTTGTCATGCCCAACCATTCGAGCATCATGCGTATAGATAGTATGAATGAGACGGGATTAACCATATTTCGACCTGCAATATCAAAGGCGGCCCCATGTACCGGTTCAAAGAGCGCAAAGTTATCGCCAATGTTTGCGGCCGGAGCAATCCCTAGTCCGCCCACCACCTGTGAAGACTCATCTGACAGTATGTCTCCAAATAGATTTGTAGTCAATATTACATCAAACTGCTCTGGCTGTCGTATTAGATTCATTGCGCATGCATCTACATACATATGCTCAAGTATGACATCAGCATACTGTTTAGCAACCTCATCACATGTACGACGAAACAGACCATCACTTACTCGCATAACGTTCGATTTGTGTACGCAGGTGACCTTCTTCATCATGTCCCGTTGCTTAGCCATCTCAAATGCCTTCTTTGCTATTCTATGTGATGCAGACTTTGATATTATTCGCAGTGCAATGGCAGCATCATCAATCTGAAACTCCATACCCGTATACAGATCTTCGGTATTCTCTCGAACTATCACCATGTCTATATCCTCTCGCAGACAAGCCACTCCCGGATAAGATCGGGCAGGGCGTATATTTGCGTACAAATCCAGCACCCGTCGTAGATGCACAATCACATCCGCGGCAGACTCTCCCACGGGCGCTTTGAGACACGCGTCCGATTTTTTTATGTTGTCTAATGTGTCGGCAGGCAGTGCAGTACCCATATCTTTGAGGGCCGTATCTCCTGCGACTAGCTGTGTTATATCAAATTTTACATCCGTACAGTCGGATATTGTATCCAATATGGCAACACCGGAGTCCGCCAGCTCGGGTCCCACACCATCACCAGTTATCAGTGATATTCCATACATTACTCTTCTTGTGTAGTCATCTTTTTAAGCATTAAACGGTTGGCTCCACTGATTACAGCCCTTACGCTGGTGGTAACAATATCCTTGCCTATTGTTTTGGAGGATATTGTATTTCCCGAAGTATCCGCCACATGTACGGTAACCTCGCAGAGAGCTTGAGAACCACCAGATATTGATGCTAAACCATAATCTTTGATGAGGAGCTCAGAAGTAGAGCCGGTTATCTTTTGTATTGCATTAAATGCTGCGTCGACAGGACCCACACCAAAGTCAGTCTCTGAGTACTCTTTGCCGTTTATGTTCAGTCGGACAAAGGCATAAGGCATAGTACCTATGCCCGTGGATACAGAGAAACCATCCAACTTTACCAGATCCTTGATGCTATCATCATCCATCACATCATTGGCTATAGATAGTAGTTCGACCTCGGTTACCAGTTTGCCCCTGTCACCCATATCCTTCACCCGAGATAGTATGAGTTGTGACTGCTCATCAGTAGGATGTATGCCGTACTCGGCAAGCATGGCATTGGTTCCATGCATTCCTGCATGCTTGCCCACCTTGAGCCACCGTTTCCGTCCCACAAGTTCCGGACTTATGGGCTCATATGTCAATGGATTGTTCAGTATGCCATGTGTATGTATACCCGACTCATGTCCAAAGGCGTTATCGCCAACTATGGCCTTGTTTGGCTGGACTGTTATGCCTACCATGCTTGAGATAAATCTAGATGTCTCGTATATCATCTCAGAGTTTATGTTGGTCTCATATTTGGTGTCGTGTTGAAGGCATTGTAATGCCATGTTCAGCTCTTCTAGTGATGCATTGCCTGCACGCTCACCAATACCATTTATTGTGACATGTGCGCAGACAGCTCCTGCCTGAATGCCTGCCAGTGCGTTTGCCACCGCCAGCCCAAAGTCGTTGTGGCAGTGTACAGATACGGGAAGTCCCGATGATTGTATTGCATCAGACGTTATATCTGCCATGTATTGAGGTGTGGAGTAACCCACTGTATCGGGTATGTCTATACGGTCAGCACCTGCCCGGGCCACCTCGGAGAACACCCTATTCAAAAACTCCCTATCGGTCCGGGTGGCATCCTCGGCAGAGAACTCTACCTTTAGTCCCAAAGATTTGGCATAGGTGACGGCATCTATGGCTTTTATCAGAGCCTCTTCTCTGGTCATCTTTAGTTTGTACTTTAGGTGTATGTCAGATGTTGCAATGAATGTGTGTACATACGATAGGTTTGCATTAGACACTGCATCGATATCTTTGCTGTTTGCGCGTGCAAGCGCGCATATCTCACAGCTTAGGTTCTCATCAGATATGAGTCGAACTGCCTGAGCCTCTCCAGCAGATATTACGGGAAATCCAGCTTCAATGACATCCACCCCTAACTCATCCAATCTCTTTGCAATGATCACCTTTTGTGGTGGGGATAGTGAGACTCCGGGTGTCTGCTCGCCGTCGCGCAGTGTAGTATCAAAGAGTCGTATCTTCATGATCCACTTCTCTGTAGTGCGGCTATTCCCGTACGTACCATCTCTATGATGCCAAACCGATCTGCCAGCTCTTGAAATGCGCGTATCTGATCCGGTGTGGTTGTCAGCTCCGCCATTATGGACTCTTTGCGGGAGTCATGAGCCTTTGCACCAAATGCATTTATCAGTTTGTTCACTTCCATACTGTCTTCTGCGCTGGCTATCTTTATCTTGAAAATGGCAAGTTCCCTATATACGGTCTTGTGATCGTCTAGACGGCGTACATCTACAGTGTCTATCATCTTGTCCAGTTGTTTTCGAATCTGTTCCAGTTGTCGCTCATCACCAAATGTCGTAATTGTCATTCTAGAGTATGTAGGGTTCTCAGTAACCCCCACCGCTATACTGTCAATGTTGAAGTTTCTGGCCCTAAATAGATGTGTTACAGCAAAGAGTATTCCTGGTTTGTTTTCCACTAGAATTGAGAATATCGCCCACACCATATTATCATCACGACGGCAGTATCATTTTGGTGAGTGGTGTTCCCGGAGCTACAAAGGGCAGCACGTCTTCTTCAGGATCAATTGGTATGTCTATAACTGTAGCAATATCACTTTTGAGGGCAGCCCGTATGGCGGCATCCAGCTCATCTATGGTATGAGCCCGTATGCCCTGCGCGCCGTATGACTCGGCTAGTTTTACATAGTCTGGACACTGGCCTTGATCCACACCCACCATTCGGCGCTTAAAGAACGTCCTCTGCCATTGGGCCACCATACCCAGACTATAATTATTCACTAAAAAGACAATGACCGGAATGTTCTCTAGTACCGATGTCGCCAGAGAGTTCTCTGTCATGTTGAAGCTGCCATCACCTGCAATATCCACGACAGGTACATCTGGCTTGGCCACTTTAGCCCCTATGGCGGCGGGAAATCCCCATCCCATAGTACCAAGGCCAGTCGAGCTAAAGAAGGTACCCGGCGATATAACATCAAAGAAGAGTGATGCCCACATCTGGTGCTGTCCCACTTCTGTAGTAACTATGGATTCGGATGGTAATACCTCACGTAGTTTGCGCAGTATGCGGGCGGCGCTCAGCTCTCCAGGATGAATCTTTAAGTTCTCCTGCCAGTATTTGTGCATCTCTTGTGCGTGCCGTACCCACTCCCCGCCTTCTGTTATTTGTATACGTCGCTCTTGTAGCATGGCCAGCATCATGCGTAGTGTGACCTTTACATCCCCTATCACCGCAACATTGGTAGTCTGATTTTTACCTATCTCGGCGGGGTCGATATCCATGTGTATGATACTTCTACGACTCTCAAAGTCATCAAATGTTCCCACAGAACGATCAGAGAAGCGAGTACCTACTGCCAGTACGCAATCTGCTTCGGATATCACCTTGTTGGCTTCAGCATGGCCATGCATGCCTATCGGCCCTAGTGAGAGTGCATGATTTTCAGGAAATGCACCCTTACCCTTGAATGTGGTTACTACGGGTATGGATAGAAACTCTGCTAGTGCCTGAAGTTCGGCAAATGCGGATGATATTATGGTTCCGCCACCAGCCAGTATTATGGGCCTGTCTGCGCGAATCACAGTATCGATGGCGCGCCCGATACTGGTTACATCCGGCTCCACCCACGGGTGATAACCACGAATCTTGAAGTTTTCTACATAACACATCTCTGCCTTATCAGTTTGTACATCCTTGGGGATGTCGATAAGAACAGGTCCTGGTCTTCCTGTTGATGCAATATAAAAGCCCTTTTGAACTGCTACTGGTACCTCTTGAGGTGTCCGGGGTTGAAATGCATACTTTACTACCGGATTTGCCATCCCCATTATGTCACTCTCCTGAAAAGCATCCTTGCCAATCATATTGACGGGTACCTGACCGGTAACTGCAATCATTGGAGCCGAGTCCGCCTGCGCAGTGGCTATGCCTGTCAGTATATTTGTAGCACCAGGTCCGGATGTGGCAAAGCAGACTCCCGGCCTGCGGCTGACACGGCCATATCCATCTGCCATGTGCGATGCAGACTGCTCATGGCGTACCAGAATGTGGCGAATGTCACACCGGTTGAATTCATCATACATGGGAAGGTTGGCGCCTCCAGGCAGTCCAAACACCTCCTTGACTCCCTCACGTTCCATGGCCTCCATTAATGCTTGAGCTCCACTCATTGTTTTGATATTACTAGACATAACACACCTCAAATGCGCGTAGTTTAACGCGCTAGGACAATACCAACAACGTTTGGGTTGCGGTTGTCATCATGATGTATGGTGAAATGTGGTCTTTTATAAGTCTTCTGTGGGCTCACACGTAAAGACAACAGATGAACAGTCTGATATAATCTGACCATCAAATACTGCACTTTTGATGTATATACAATGGCAGAATGCAGTATACCGACACTGTCACAAGATCTTGGTATGAATGGTCATTATGTAATGTATTACATCTCAGCACCAGTATGGATTACGCTACATGTGTGTCTTTTACATCAAAATTGTAGGAGTCTACATACAGTACACTTTAAAAAGCATCAATGGAGTCTTTGCAGACTTTCAGCAGAACCTATATCGGACCTATACTCTAGATTGCCTTGTATGTGTCTGTCTATGGCTATATTTACTATATGAGATGCCTCTTGTATTGTATCGGCTACGGCACCCAAGGCAACGACCCGTGACTTTTTAAGTGTCCTATATCTTGTATCGCCCACCTGTATACAGGAGGCAAAGTACGTCTTTATGCCCATCTCTGCAATGGACTTTACATCTATGGTGAATTCAGTTGCTGTGCCGCTGTGTTCCGGATACTCCTTTGCAACCAGATATTTAGTGACACTAGCCTTTTTGGCAAATGTAATCACATCATCAGATATGGTTCCATTCCAGATGTGAACTAGAACAGATGCCAGTGAACCATCCAGAACACTTAGGACGTTCAACCCTTCAGGATCACCAAAGCGCCCATTAAACTCCATAAATTTTATGCCCCTTGTGGTCTTAAAGAATCCACCATTTAGAACTCCGCTAAAACGTAGACCTGTATGTCGCATCTCATCAATTATACGTTGCATTATGGTCTTACAGTCTGTCAGGTTCTCATCTGTCATGAATGGAAGTTTCTTCTCTGCTGCAGTGAAGCATCCCATACCACCAGTTCCAGGCCCCACATCACCCTCATACCGGAACGGATAGTCGTAACTGGCAGGGGCCATAACTAGATTCTTGCCATCAGTAATTCCCATTATGGTGAACTCTATCCCCTGCAATCTTTCCACCAATAATACACTCTCATTGGGCCGTCCATCAAATAACGACATGGCATAGTTATAGCAGTCATCATATGTGGGTAGGTGTATTGGCATTACTTTGACACCTTTCCCCCCAGTAAGGCCCTGAGGCTTTACTACAACCTCAAGATTACGGGATTTGAATTCGGATAGTGCTTGGGATAGTGATCTTTTATCAGATACCACAATATAAAATGGAGTAAATTCAGGACACCTCTTCTGCATCATCTCCATGGCGTATACCTTGTCCCACTCTATACGGGTTGCAGCCTGTGTTCCACCAATAGCTTTGATGCCGTGCTCCAATAGAACATCAACAACACCGTTGGCCAGAGGTTGATCAGCATTAACAAAAGCATAATCTATCTTGTGTTGTTTGGCAAACTTCAGTACTGTATCTGGATCATCGGCATCATCCACAATGTACTCCCCTCCAGATTGGTGAATACAGTCTATTATCAGAGGGTTCTTGTGTCCTATAACACCATACAGCTGCGTGTCCTTCATTAATTGTAGCGCAAATGATGCTTCCCGAGCCCCGGACCCGACAATAAGAAACTTTGCCATGATGAACATCTTTGTTGGGTTTTTTTAAATATTTTGAACTGCCATTATGTGTAATTTCTAATACAACGAGAACCTTGGTGCTTGCCTTATACATTTGATCTGAAAAATGCATTATGTTTCGTTTAATTTTATTTCGTAATTATAATAAGATACGCTGAATTAAAAATAAAAATGTGGATCTAGAATGGCCTGGCTATGCTTAGTCCATACATGCCATGAATAAGTCAACACATTACGTTCAGCATTTCACACGCAAAATCCAAAAAACAGACCAAATAATATAATACACACTGATTTGTAACCACAAATATGGATGCCAAGATCATAGTTCTCTTTGTAGCCTTGTTCTTTGTGCTCAATGTGACGGTAACCTCAATTGTCGCATTCTCTCAGGACGACATTACTGAGGAGACACATACGTGCTCTCTTACATATTTTGATCCTCACTGTAGTCCTTCGGGCTGGATGGCCTTCATACTGGGCGATGTCGTGATTGCCATAGCGCTGGGAATATTTCTTCACTATCTAGGATCCAAAAGCTACAAGCGTCTAGTTCAGAACTCTGAACGTATAGACAAGATACTAAAACGAAGTGAAGAGTCCAAAAGACGACTACTAGTATTCAACTCCCAACTACTAAAGAACAACTTTAGTGTCATGCTCATGAATATGGGTTTGATGAACATGGCGTTGAACAAAGCCAAGGTGTATGAGGATGTACCACAGAATATACGTGAAAACTATCGCTCGCTGCAACCTGTCTTGAGTCGTACCCACAATACGATAGGGTCTTCGGTGGACGTGCTAGACCCACTATTTATAGCAGAGATTCAGTCATTTATGACACGTTTTGAAAAGATAAAACCGGCAAGCGGTGTAGGAAAAGGTTTTCCCGAATATGAAAAGATAAAAAATGACATAGTACACATCACTGAAAAACTTGACAAGGCAGTAGGTACAGGAGAAGTATTAAAGTAATCATGCTGTAATTGTATCAAACCTGAAAATCACATACAAAATTTACAGGTATGTGAAATTCAGATAGTGCAGACGACATACGCCTCAGACACGACGTAGTATTATTACAGTGTTGGTGTCGGCTACACCTGGGGTTCGGCGCAACTCATCTATACGATCGTTTATCTCAGGTATGGCTGCAGCACGTATTATACAAGCGATATCATACTGGCCAGTTATCTCGTATACTGTCTTTATGCCTAATGACTGTGACAACATTTCAGATATTTGGGCAGTATCGTGCTCGGCATCCACCGATACCAGTACTATGGCTCCCGCCTCATTTCGTTCTATAGTAAACTTGCGAATTACACCCGAGTCCACCATCTTTCGTATTCGCCGGCCAACTGCCGCAGTCGACATTCCTGCATCTTTGGCAATATTGGCCAATGATTCACGACCATTCTCCTCTAGTATGTTTAGTATTATGCAGTCGGTCTCGTCAGGATTGTAGTCTGGCAACCTTACATCAACCCCCTCTTTCTCTCTTCATTTTGTATTGCCTTTTCAAGTTTATACAAGACAGTATCTGCCTGCTCTTTTGTGAGTACCAGAGGAGGCAGCATGCGCAAGACGTTTCGGCCAGAGTACAGCATCAGTACGCCTTCTTTTATTAGTTCATGTAGTATGTCGCGTACCTCAAAGCGCAACTCGACACCAATCATGAGGCCAAGGCCACGAACATCACGAATCAGTGGGTGGCTCTTTTGCATTCTGTTTAAAGACTCTCGTATGTGTAGTCCCACACTAGATGCATTCTGCACAAGACCATCCTTGAGCAGGGCGTTGAATGTGGCCTCGCCAGCGGCGCAAGACAGTGGGTTTCCTCCAAATGTGGATGAGTGCTCCCCCTTTGATATGCATGATAGTATGTCGGGTCTTGTTAGTGTGGCGCCCATGGGAACGCCTCCGGCCATACCCTTTGCCACACACATTATATCTGGAACCACATCCCAATGAGAGCCCGCCCACATCCTACCGGTACGGCCCAGGCCCGCCTGCACCTCATCAAAGACCAACAGTATATCTCTTTCATCACATATGCGGCGCATATGCTGTAAAAACCCATCAGGAGCCACATGTATACCACTCTCACCCTGTACGGGTTCTACTATCACCATGCCAGTGTCATCAGTTATTGAATCGTCCAATGACTCTGTATCGCCAAATTTAGCAAAGGATACATCAGACAGTAGGGGTGCAAAGGGTCTTCGGTATTTCGGATTGAATGTTAATGATAGTGCTCCCATGGACTTGCCATGATACGAGCCGCGCATGGCAACTACACCTCTCTTTGATGTGAACTTGCGCGCAAACTTTATAGCTGCCTCTATGGATTCGGCACCACTGTTGTTCAGGTGTATGCCCGACAGACCATCAGGAGCTACAGACGATAACAGATCTAGGAACTTTTCGCGACTTTTGTTATATAATGAGCTGTGTACTGTAATTATGTTATCTACTTGTTCTTTTATGGCCTTTACAACACGCTTATTGCAGTGTCCGACTATTGCAACTCCGTAACCTCCCATCATGTCTATATATTCAGTGTCATTCTCATCCCAGATGACGGCTCCCTGACCGCGCCTTACAGTTACAGGAAACTTTTGGTATAGGTTTCCTGTGTAGTCATCCTCACCCATCATCAATCACCGTACAATTCTCTTGCATTATGGCCCGAGTTATAGGGTTGCTCCTCTGACCGCACGCGATTATGGCATGTTTCACTCCCATCTCCAAAGCTTCAGTAGATGCAAGTATCTTCTTCTCCATACCCGGCCCGACTCTGGAGCGAACATCCCGGGCTTCCTGCAGTGTCAGTCTTGGTACCAGACTATCATCCATGAGTAATCCATCTACGTCCGTAACAAATATCACACTATCTGACTTTATGGCTCCGGCCACATTGGCGGCGGCTCGATCACCATCCACGTTTAGTGGTTCATGCTCCTCGCTAAGTGCTATCGGGGATATGACCGGAATAAATCCATCATCAAGTAGTCTCTTTAAAAATACATGATTTACGGATGTTATCTTTCCGGTGTATCCTCCATCTATTGCCTGCTTGCGACCTTTATCATTTATTATTAACAGTCTCTTCTTTCTTGCGGCCTCAAGTATGCGAGCATCCGCACCTGCCAGTCCCACGGCAGGGATGCCATTCTTCTGCAACATTTGTACTATTCCTTGATTTATGCGACCAGCCATCACCATCGCAAACACACTCATCGTATCTGCATCAGTATATCTGCTGCGAATGCCGCTAGGCGATGTCACAAATCGTGGCTGAATGCCCATCTGAGAGCATACCTTGGTTACTTCTTTGCCACCCCCATGAACTATCACTACGCCATCCTGGCGCAGGGACGCAATATCAGATACAAATGTTGGATGCAGGCCATCCACAATACTGCCACCAATTTTAATGGTGATCATACCGGCGTCAATGGCGTGTATCGCAGGCCCACCATCTCATCAAGTCCATGCATTACGTTGAGGTTCTGAACTGCCGAGCCTGCAGCACCCTTCATCAGATTGTCCGAGGCCGATATTGCTATTAGGCGATTATTGTCCGGGTCTATATCAAAGCCAATATCACAAAAGTTGGAACCCACCAGAAACTTGGGGTCGGGAAACTTGTACAGACCCTGTTGGTCCCTAATCAAGCGGACAAACTTCTCCTTGCTGTATGCTTCCCGGTATATGCGCCACAACTCCTTGGATGTGACATCCTTCTTTAGAAATGTGTGGTTTGTACATAATATTCCCCGAACAACATCCACAGCATGAGGACTCATGGATACGCGTATTGAGGAGCCTGCTAGGGCACTCAGCTCTTGTTCTATCTCACCGGTGTGACGGTGCTTACTTGGCTTGTAAGGGCGTATTACTCCGGCGCGCATGGCATGGGCAGTTCCAGCCCCTGCGCCTGCTCCGGACGAACCTATCTTAGAGTCCACTACTATGTATTTTGTGTCTATTATATCGTTTGATATTAGAGGCGCTAATGCTAGTGTCGATGTAACTGCCATACAACCAGGACAGGACACTAGTTGGGCATTCTTTATCTTGTTCCGGTGTAGTTCAGGAACTCCAAAGACTGATTTTTCCAAATAGTCCGGATGTGGATGGTCCCAACCGTACCATTTTGTGTAGTCATCGGGGTTATGTAATCTGTAGTCCGCACTCAAATCTATGATTCGTATGCCTCTGTCATAGAATGCCTTTACTATCTCAGTAGCATTGCCATGGGGAACCGCCGTTATTATGAGATCGCACTTGTCAGAGAGTTTGTCATAATCCAGCTCAGAGAATGTCAAATCCGTAAATCCCTTCAGGCTAGGCTGTATGCGGTGCAGATACTGTCCAGCATGCTTTCTGGATGTGACCGCAGTTATCTCCACATCGGGGTGATTCACTAATAGTCGAAGTACTTCGCCCCCCACATAGCCGGATGCGCCAATAACGCCTACTCTCATGATTGTTGTGATATATTTACTATAATTTATTTCCTGAGTTGTGATACTGCATATTGTATCATTTCATTGGCTATATCAGTATCAGATACTCTAGATATGCCTCGGAACTCTACTGTGTTATTCACCTCATGTACTGTTATACCCTGGTCTTTATCTTCCATCATATCTACTCCCAGAATGCCGCCGCCAACGGCTTTGGATGCGCGTGCCGCCAACTCCCCAATCTCACCGGTATGACTGCAGGGTTGTGGGTCTCCACCCATTGAGACATTAGTACGAAACCCTTCTGAAGTTCTATACATGGCAGCAATGGGCGTATCATCCACAGTTATGACACGAATGTCCCGAGGAGGTCTGTCTATGACGTCTTGCAGGTAGTATACTCGGTCTAGCGGTGCATCGGTGACTTTGCGTATCTCGATTACAGCATCAACAGCATCACGATCCCTTAATGGTATTATGCCCCGTCCCCAGCTACCCACCACTGGCTTTATCACCTTGGGGTAACCTATCTGCTCCATCATGGATGTAACAGACTCAGCAGAGTATGCAAAGTGTGTTGTGGGTGTGGGTATGTTGTGCTTCTTTAGTAATAATGTGACAAACATCTTGTTTCCGCACGTACTGGCAACTTTGAACCTGTTGATTGTGGGTATATCTAAGAACTCCAAATATGATGTAAAGTGTAGGCCCCGATAGTAGCTGACACATCGCTCTAGGACGACATCCCCGACATCAATGCTGTCATCATCAGTACTGGTCTTGGCCTGTTTTACATCGTACAGTATGGCGTCATATCCCAAAGATTGCGCAGCCTTTGCCAACATCTTCTCCTCAAGACGCAGGCGGTCATATGCTATACCTACTGTGACCATTGTTAATACACACCACCAATTATGGGCATCATTCTTTTATCGTATACCCTTGTAATTTATTCGCTTCAGCAGACTGAGCGCCCCACAACTCTACAAATCCGGCCGCTCGTCTCTGATCAAAGGTGGAATCAGCACCATATGTGGCCGACTTTGCATTATATAGGGAGTACTTTGACTTGCGCCCCACAACACGTACAGAGCCACCCTGCATCTTTAGTCGTACTATACCAGTTACAACACTCTGGGTTCTCCGTATGAACGCATCAACATCTCTACGGAGGGGCTCATCCCAGAGTCCAAGGTATGCCAGTCTGGCCCACTCATCATCCATTACACGTTTTAGTCTGTTCTGGTGGATTGTATGAACCATCTTCTCCAGATCAGAGTGCGCCTCTATAAGACATGTTGCCCCTGGTGTTTCATATACCTCTCTGGACTTGAGGCCTACCGTACGGTCTTCTATATGATCTACAACCCCCACGCCGGCTTCGCCAGCAACCTTATTCAAGTGTGTAATTAGTTGTACTGGTTTCATGGGCGTGTCGTTTACAGCCACAGGTATACCAGAATCAAATGATATAGTTACGTACGTTGGCTCTGCAGACAGGTTGTTGACACGTGTCCAGATGAATGCATCATCAGGGGGTTCTGCGTACGGGTCTTCCAAGACTCCTCCTTCGATGGCGCGTCCCCATAGATTCTGGTCTATGCTGAACTTTTTGGCCACAGTCTCTATTTGAACGCCCCTCTCTTCGGCGTACTTTATCTCTGCTTCTCGATCAAGGTTTTTGTCACGGATGGGTGCCAGTATGGGTAGATTTGAGCTGGACATAAACGCCAAATCAAAACGTACTTGATCATTGCCCTTACCTGAACAACCGTGTGCCAGCGCCTCTGCACCCTCCTTTTTAGCCACCTCAACTACCTTCTGTGCAATCAATGGTCTAGCCAGAGCGGTCGCCAGACAGTATTTGTCTTGGTATAGCGCATTGGCCTGTATTGCAGGATAGACGTAACCTTCTACAAACTCTTGTCTTGCATCTATGGTATAGTGAGACACGGCCCCCAGTCTTTTAGACTTGGTACGTATTGCATCATAATCATCACCTTGTCCCACATCCACTGTAACTGTAACAACGTCTAAACCATGTTCGGTCTGAAGGTACTTTACGACTACGGATGTATCCAATCCTCCCGAGAACGCCAGTACTGCCTTTGCCATGTTATGAAACCTGAAAAATGCTAAAAATTAATCTTTTGTATGTGAGGTGTTGTTGCAAATCCGACTGATGGTATTATGCTTCATGTTACAGCGGTAAAACAACAATTTTTCATTTTGTATTAAGTATATGCATGATGGCGCCGCCGATGCAGCTGCACACATAACAAAACTGATCAGCGGTCCGGGCAAATCCGCATGCGACGTAGGCAGGGTCGCTCGGACCATTCCCAGGCTGGTTAAACGGTTACCTTTTGAACAGCCCCGGGGGATAGTAACATTAGTAAAGGGTGCGTTTGGCGCCGGCATTATGGACGTGGATGCGGTACTGGAGAAAATTCAGGTTGAGGGTATCACATTTCTTGATTTTTGGTTTGTCGACATATTTGGTGAGTTGAAGCGTATGGGCATGCCAAGCTATGCGGTAGACGAGAACAGCTTCAAGCATGGCCTTGAAAAACTTGATGCCAGCTCAATACTCGGTTTCAAGTCAGTAAACAAGTCAGATATGATTCTCAAGCCCGACCCCGACACCTTCCGCATCCTGCCGCCCGGATACGATAACGGCCACAGGAAGAATGCCAGATTCATCTGCGACCTCTACGAGGGCAACACCGCGGCTAAGTCACGGTACAACCGGGATTCGCGCGGGATAGCAAAGAAGGCGACTGCCAAGCTCGAGGGAACGGGCATTACGCATACAAACTGGGGTCCCGAGGTGGAGTTCTTTGTCTTTGATGCCATAACGGTCTATCCGTCGCCGTATGCCGCCACCCACTCGTACGGTGGTTCCGGCTACTCCATAGAATCAAAGGAGTCGCCGTGGGCCAAGGGGAATATCAGCACTGCCATAGACCTCAAGGAAGGCTACTATCCATCGCAGCCCAAGGATACGCTCGAGACCTTCAGGAAGGATGTCTGCGACGATCTCCACCGCTACTTCGGTATAAAGATAGAGGCCGAGCACCACGAGGTGGCAACCTCCGGCCAGTGTGAGATAAACCTTGCCTATGACGAGATCATCGCCATGGCAGACAACGTGGTAACGGTCAAGAACGTAGTCAAGGTCAAGGCAAAGCGCAGCGGCAAGGTGGCCACCTTTATGCCAAAGCCCATATACGGTGACAATGCCTCGGCGATGCACGTACACCAGAGCCTGTGGGCAGACAAGAACAATGTAATGTACGACCCCGAAGACTCGGTGGCTCAGTTGAGCCAGACCGGAAGATACTACATAGGTGGAATACTGGATCATGCCAGGGCTCTGTGCGCCATATCCAACCCAACCACCAACTCGTACAAGCGATTGGTACCGGGCTTTGAAGCGCCGACCGGTATCTGCTGGGGTATGGGCAACCGTTCTGCCACCGTCCGCGTGCCCATGTACTACCGGAACCAGCAAAAAAGCAAGAGGATCGAGTACCGCGTGCCAGACCCCACCGCCAACATCTACCTGCTCGAAGCCGCCCTGCTCCTTGCGGGTCTTGACGGTATAAGAAGGAAGATGGATCCCGGAGATCCGGTAGAAGAGAACGTCTACAAGCTCTCGGTTGCGAAGAGGCATGAGTACGGGATAGGGTCGCTGCCGCTCTCGTTGCGCGGCGCCCTCAATGAGCTGCAGAGTGACAACCGTTTCCTCAGGGATGTCTTCACATCTGACTTTCTGGACAAATATTCGGAGCTCAAACACAAAGAGTACTCGGCCTTTGCTCAGACCCCCACGGCGTGGGAAGTATCGATGTACGCTGATGCGTAGCGGGTCCCGTCCGTAACAGAATGAAAAATCATCCAGGCGACCTTGCGCAGATGCCAGACAGCATATACAGCAATCCTTTGCCAACTCAAATAATCTTGTAATAGTATGTTTTCTGTTTGGGCATATTCGGGCATTGTTGTAAATCCGACTGCTGGCATTATGCTTTATGTTACATCTTTAGAACAACGATTTTTCATCTCACCTTAAGCATGGGTATGGCTGTTTTGAGTACGCCAATACCTGTATTTGTAGCACACAACGTCTCAAAAACGAAGATATTATGTTATATCTCATCAGTCGAATTTGCAACGATACTTTTGCATAATAATATGATTATTGATAATGTGCGCAAATTAGCAGTATAAAAACTCTGAATAGGTGACATTGCCAAAACAGAATTATGTAGTGCTTGTGTATACTGTTCTAGTAATGAATCATGCATCCGAGACTCGACAATACATGTTGGAAAGCAACAATGCCAAAAATATGACTACGAGTGACTTTATAGTTACCAACACCCGTAACAGATATCATCTGATACCATACATAGGCAACAAGTCTGGTTTTGCAGACATATTTGATGTTTTAATGCCCGATGTAACTGGACGTAGAATATATGACCTGTTTGGTGGTGGTGGTTCATTTAGTGTATACTGCTGCTATAAATTTGGCTCTGAAAATGTAACATACAACGACAACAACCCCGTTATTACCAACTTTATAAAATCTGTACGTGATCATACAGTAGAGTTACTAGACGAGTATGAAAAACATAGAGAGTTATCATCTGAAAAATACTACTACACAATACGTCAAAAAGATAATCTAGAGACTGGAGTTGCAGGGGCCGGACGATTCCTATATCTAGCAAAGAATGCATTTTCAGGAAAGATTAGATTTAATCGCCTCAATAAATTCAACGCGCCTATGCGCAAAAACTCCCGTTGCCCAAATATAGATAGAGAGTTATTCATGAATACAAGTAAAATTATACAAAACATGGAGATAAGAAATGAAATGTACGAGTCATATCGTAATGTATCTGACGCATTTCTATACATGGATCCTCCCTACATGAATAACCCCAACTGGCATTACAACTCTGTGCCAAAGACTGCAGATTTTGTTGATTTTGTGCGTACAGTGGGTGTTAATAATCTGATCATGATATCCGAGCAGAATCACCCAGAATCGCTAAAACTTCCCAGCCACTATAACACATACAGCATAAAGCTTAACCGTTCTCTACAATATTTTACACAAAAAAATAGTCAGGAATTCATTATAACAAACTACCCAAAGTCCCAATGAAGCGAACTTTACAGTACTCAGGTAATGGCCAAAGGAGTCAGTAGTGGTTTTAGAAATGAATACTAAATAGTGTTACAATTTACAAAATACAGGAATAGTAGGTGGTCCCAAGGCTGGTTGCGCGTAATGGGATACGACATACATGCAATGAAGAATTTATGTGCTCAAACCACACGAAAGATGGGTTTCTTTAACAAGGCCGATGTGCTGGTATTGGTACGCCGATTCGACAAGATCCGGACCATCACCTGGAACATCAAGGTGCTGAACCGACTCAGATATAGCCCGGATACGTGGTGTAGATGTACCATCCTACGGCACGGCATCGTACGTGTGACCGTACAGATCTAGATGCTCCGCCGTGAAACTACAGCGGGACACATGCGAAGACAAGATCAGATGGAATTACGCACCAACAATTATTAAACCACCAAGCCTTCTAATCTATAATGAATAAGAAAGTTCTTATCATGAGTTTAGGCATAATGTTTGCAGCTACCTTTGGTGTCCTTGCGATAAACGGTGCAACTAGCGCCATTGCTGAGGAAGAGATGATGGGTGAAAACATGATGGGTGAGGCCATGATGGAAGAAGCCATGATGAGTACCTCATACATAGCCAAATCCGCAGTAATAACGGACAGCTCTGAACTTGAGAAGGTACGAATTTACACAGGTATAGAAGTTCCCACCGACGGATCCGGCGGTGCGTTCGGATATGGTGTCATATCTGGTGCAGAACTTGAAGCAATAATAGTGACAACCACACACGCAGGTGTCTATGATAGCATAGCACAGGTTGATGCAGATGATGCATCATTCCACAACCACTATGTGACCCTACATGACTTGGAGGATGATGCAAAATGCCCAGGACTTGAGGTCAAAGACATCTCATTCCAAGAGCCTGGCGATGTTAGTGTATCTGGTAAAATTGTAGTGATGGAGGATACTCCATACTACTTTGCTGGCACACACAGCCTCTCTGGCGACAACATTAGCTTTAACTCCGACATGGAAGTGGGCAGCATTGTATACTTTACAATCGACCCAGTGAATGCAGATGGCGAAACCAGTGTAACCGATATAGCAGCCGTATGTATTAATGATGTAACAGGTACAACTGAGCCTATTACGATCATACCAGCTTACTACTGGGAAGGTAATTAGATATTAGCATAATTTCTTTTTTTCATTTTTAATTACTAAACGAGTTGTAGCTCGTATTTATCTTGTAATCTAATTTTACTAACACAAGATCTAACCAGTATCAAGTTCAGAACGAATGTATTGATTCCAATTTTGCATTTTGTGAGTAGTATGTGCTCACTTGTGCGCATAGACTTGATAGAGGTCTCCGGTATCCAATGACCGATACTTCCAGTTTACATCCTTCCAGACAACAATTCTAAAGTCATTTTGTAAATTTGGATGAAGCATGTTATAGACATCCTCGCCTATCAGTATCTGGTCTGGATCTGCAACAGACTGTATCTTTGATGCCATGTTCATGGCGCGTCCCATCAAATCTACATGTGACAGTTTGGGATCTCTGCCATATCTGACCACTATGTTGGTACCATAGTCTATACCTATACGAACGTGTAGTTCAGGATAGTCATACTGGGACAGTATGGGGTTTATTCCTTCACGTATGACAAACCGCATAGACTTTGCGCACCTTACAGCATGATCTGCAGTAAAGTGTGCCCTGTCCGAGTGTACAAAATAACCTATCACAGCATCTCCTATGAACTTTAACACCAAACCACCATGTTTAACCACTGTATCTGCCATCTCCTGCGCAAAGGCCTCCATTATGATGGCCAACTTTTCAAAGGATAGACCAAGCACCATATCTGTGGAACCCACCAAATCTACATACAACACCACTGCATTGAACTTTTTAAAGACATTCTGCCGAAGGAATTTAGTAGAGTTATCCGGAACTCCTGCATATTGATAGTCCTTCTTTAATGATGCCCATATGCGGGTCTGTGTATTTCGTAGTAGAGTGTCCGAATCCACAACTGTGCCAGGTTTAGCCAATATCATATCTGATGCATCAAATGGTTCGTTCTCCTTCATGAGTCACCCCTAAGGATGGTCAATACAGCAGAATGTTCCCAGAATATCATCATAATGATGATTACAGGACATGATATATAAGAAAGAATGTGTTGTTGGGCGTATACTCAACCCCCTCCAATGCACATTGCGACATGATTATACATGCATCAGTGTGAGCGTGTTATTGCTCTACTATTCCTCTCTGATACAATACAGTATTAAGTCATATCCAACCCCATTCATTATGTATAGTAATTCATAATGTATCGTACCACCCATCACCCAAACTTGCAGGACAGAATTTATCACCATAATTTAATAAGCCATTGCAGAATAGATACTTGATGACTGAAGAGACTGTGGTTGAGTCCTATGTGGAGACTGATGAGGATATACAGTTAGATGCCTCTGAAGATGATACAAAACAAGAACACGACACCATATTTGTGGGTGGCAAGCCCATTATGACCTATGTAAACGCCACACTGACACAGATAAAGTCAACACCTGTTGTAACACTAAAAGCCAGAGGTCACCGGATAAAACAGGCCGTTGATGTGGCCCTTACCATATCTAAAAGATTGAATGCCGTCGGATACTCTATAGATGACGTTCGTATATCGTCCAACTCCATGGAGTCGTCAGATGGCAAAAACCGCAGTATATCCACTATAGAAATTGACATCCAAAAAGCCAGTTCATAGGGGACTAATATTGGCATTGGTGGCCACCATAGCCATTAGTGTTGTTGTACTGATGCCCTCATGTTGGGTAGACCATCAAGCGTTATTATACGACATTGAGCAGTATCTACTGGATACAGACCCTGAAACATGTGAGATATTACTGGAACGTATAGATACGTATAATGTTCAGTGTGGTGGCGCACTAGAGATACTAGACTGCGGCTAAATGAGTGCCGCATACAAAAACGGAAGTATTATGGTGGCTTCTGCATGTAGCGTCGCCTGGCGCGCGTTGTTTGTAACTTTGCCCCAGGATATGGCTTCACGCACATGCGCTCCACTCAGACTCCCATCAAACTCATTGGCCGTTGTTATATATAACGCATAGTCGAGTCCGCCCCGATATTGGTTCCACCATAATGTGTGGTGCTTGGATATGCCTCCGCCCACCATTAGGGCTCCCGACTTTTTGGCCTTGAATATACGTGATGACAGTATCTTGGAATCTCCAATTATGTCCAACTGAAAGTCAGGGTGACTCTCGGCAAACATCCACAACTGACTACCCACCGAACCGTCCACTATACCCGGGACAATTACTGTCGTATCTGTCTTATCTGCCCAGTATAGAAACGACGACTCGCCAGTATTTCTGCCAATCATACGACAGACATCTGCCGTAGTCATCTTGCGCACGCCCTTGTCATACTCGTCCTGCAGGAATGACTGCATCTTCTCCTCTATGAGTGGGCCATAACTGTCCATGGGCACCAGCACATTGCCTAATCTATGTATGTCTTGCTTGACCAACTGCGCATCATCCATGGTAAAGGAGCCTTGGTTGTATGCAGCAAAATGCCTTGCTATATCATGGTCTAGTGCACCGCATGTAGTTATCACAACATCAAACCACCCTCTCTGTATCATGGAGCGTATTATTCCTCGCAGTCCAGTTGATACTGTAGCCCCGACAAATGATAAAAATCGCAGACACTCTTTATCTTGAATCATAGAATCCATGATGTTTAGACCATCTACTACATTTACCGACTCGAAGCCTCCTGCATTCTCCATCTGTTTTATAACGTCTCGGACAGACGACTGTGAGTCTATTGTAATATCTTGAACGACATCACCTATTGGTATCATGTGTAGTTGTATAAGTTGGGTCTATAAAACCCTGACATTTCAAGGGGTTATTCTAGAGACTCTGGCGTGAGACATCCCATCTATATAATAGCCTACATCGGTGGTGTTAAACCTAGTATTGTATGTAATCAGATTATCGTATCAGTCAGATATGGGACTGCCCGAATAGTCGAATATCTTTGATGCTGCCTCTAACATCTCCTTGTCACCCTGCTCGGATGCTCGGCGTATGTTGTTCATGGGGGTTGATGCGACGCCCTCTAGAATGGCCCTGCTCATATCTGACATTATACGGGTGGTACGCTCATCGGCCTCTCCCAACATCTGTAGGGCCCGGGCCAGTTCACGATCACAGACATCCCCCATGTTTCGAAAAGCCTCATTTACTAGTGGTTCTGCCTCCAAGCGATGCATCGATGCTTCAAGGGATGGCACCTCCTCGCTTATGACTCTCTCTATGTCTTTTATCTTGTTATTTCGATCTCTTATGTTACGTTCAACCATCTCGCCGATTTGATCTAGATTCATCATTTTAATTCCGGATATGTGTGCTATGCGTTCATCTACGGCTCTTGGGTTTGACAAATCAAGTATCATCATGCCGCCATCCTTGTGGGGCAGATTGGTCACAGCATCATATGCAACTAAAAAGAATGGTGCTGTGGTTGCTACAAACAACACATCATACATGTTAAAGTTCTTTAACACTCCATGAAACTCAACAGGAGTTCCGCCCATCTTGTTGCAGAACGCTGTGGCCCTTCGTAATGTGCGACTAGCGGCAAAAAAGTCATACCCACGTCGTACCAACGACTTTGCCACTAATGTGGCCACCTCGCCAGTACCTATTATGAGTATCTTTTTATTTTTTAAATTATTAATGCTCTCTTCTGCTAGTTTTACTGCCATAGACCCCACTGACACGCCACCTTTTCCTATACCCGTAGAGTTTCTAATTCGTGTACCCAATCGTGCAGCCTTGTCAAACAATGTATTGAGATGAATTCCTGATGCTTTTGCAGTCCGAGCATGTGATATGGACTCTTTTATCTGACCCAATATCTGCTCCTCACCAACTACCATCGAGTCTAGTCCGACAGTTAGTTTGAGTAGATGATGCATGGCAGCTGCATCCTCGGCGGTTTGGATATCTTTGAAATCTTCTTCTTTTAGATCCGTAACCTTTGCCCACGCCTCTGTTATCCTTGCGTAGTCTGACTCTGAAGATTTACAGAAGAGCTCCACCCTGTTGCATGTCTGTACAATGACACACTCATCTACACCACACTTCTGAAATGTAGTATATGCCGCCATTTGATCTTTGATGATATATCTCTCCAATATGTGCAAGGGCATTGTGCGGAATGTTACTCGGGCATTGAGTATGTGGGTCAATGTGTATGAAGCCTCCCGGCGCGTATGCCATCTATTATATCCAAAGTTACTATATCGGAGATGTTGTCTTTTATGTTGTTTCTAATACGTTTGGCCATGGTCGGGCTCTTGCCGTTGGTGGATACAGCTATCTGTACCAAATCTCTAAACTTTACAATGGCCAGATGCGCATAGTCGCTGCACTGAGGATCGCTGACACTATACCGCATGATTCCCATCTCTTTTGCCATCCGCATTATATCATTGTTCAATGTATGATTGTCTGTGGCGACAATTACAATATCCGGGTTCATCTCCTGTAGTGTTGCTGTATCGGCCTCCCTCTGATGTATTGTTATGTTACCATCCCCGGCCATATCCAGTATACTTGCGGAGAATTTTGGTGATACTACAGTTATTGCGCAGTCTTCATCTATTATGGAGGATATTCGCTTTGTTGCCTGCTCTCCACCACCTATCACCAGTACATTTTTTGAGTTTATATGCAAATCTACAATCATTAATGAAATCTTGTTGTTTTGCATTTATATATTGATACAGGGGTTTGGCCTTTCCATGTGTATCTGCAATGCTATAATCCCAATACCTGCAGGCCACAATCCTGCACGCTCTGTTGCTCATATGCTTTGAGCGCCAAATTATCAAATGTATTAACCAAGACACATTACAAACTCATTTTTAGGGTGGTACAATACGTTTTCCCATGACTTGTGCGTGTAGGACAGAGTCAAGTCAGACAAATTGGGAATTATATACCTGGGTATGCACGCGTAACATACGCGTACATTCCCAGGTGCTTCATGACGCTTGATGTTTTGGGTCGATTGCACGCTTGATTCTCGCGCCGCTTGGCGTCCGGAACTGCACAAACAGGTGGCTTCCGGGTCCGGCCCATTTCACGCCTTTCGAGGGCCATTCCTTCCCCCGCGGGAACCTTCATACCGGTCCCCCGTTGAATCATATTCACCGACGCATTGCCGTCGGCGTTTGCCACGTGGTCACATTTGAGACACTTGAATGTCTCCCCGTCTCGGTTCTCCTTGTTTGTGTAGCCGTACACACTGCACTCCTGACTGGTGTATTTTGGATTCACTCCCACTACACGGATGCCCAGCCTCTCCGCGACAATGCGTATCTTTCGCAGTACCATACTATGCCGAATGAACCTCATGCCACGATTCATGCCCCTTTTGTGCCGGCCACCGCGCCTGCTCATGGCCTCAAGGTTGAGCTGCTCGACATATATTACATCCACGCCCTCGCATATCTTCTTGGCTAGAAGCCACTCCGCATACTCGCGGTCATTCGCATTACCACGATTGTACTTTTCTCGTTTGCGTTTCATCTTGTGTGTTGTATGAGAATGCTTGTTGCGGTGTGATATGGTACGGCGCACACCATCATTCCATGTACGGTTCGTGCGGAATGCGGTTGCCGTGTCATACGATATTATACACGAAGTGTTGTGGTCTGTCTTACAGACAACCGTTGGATTTGTTATCCCCCTGTCTATGCCGGCAACAACACCGGTCTTGGCGCGCCGTTCGGGTACCGGTACGTCATATGTTATGTGCAGCCGGTAGATATGGTCACATGACTTGACGTGCCCCCACGACTTTGGTGTAACCTGCACCAAATGGAAAGACCTTGAGCCATACAGCCAGTTGTGTGGAAATTGATATGGCTGCTCCTCAGGCAACTCAACAACACCAAGGCCCGGCAATGACGCGTGCCTGTTGTCCACAAATCGCGGCTGTACATCACATGATACTGCCTTTGTATTATCGCGCTTTCTGGCGCGGAAACTCAGCTCGCCGTTGCCGTATTTGTTCGAGACATCCGCAGCAGTGCGGGCCTGATGGATGGCCGTATTTTGGTATATGCGCTCCACTGTTTGCAGCCACGATACGGAACGCCTCACCTTGGTGAACTCTCTGGAGAGGTCATATGTAGTGAGTGTGGGGTTAGTAAGCAGCCGCTCCACGGCCCAGTTGTACACGAACCGCTGTGAGTCCCGTATTTTGGATATGTGACGCGCCTGAGAGCGCGTCAGGTTTACGCGGAAGCCATAAGATCGATACATGTAGTTTTATACATCATAATACTTTATAAACATGTACCCTCCAGAACTGGCCTTGTCTACCCAGGTATATAATTCCCGACAAATTATAGACAACAATGAAATATCGAGAGTGTTTTCAAGTGTATAATGGCGACCGCATTCATCATACCAATAATTTTGGCAGCCGCTGCTGGTCTGGGCGGATATCTGCTGTATCGCTATGTCATATATGATGCCATGTGCAAAAGTTCGGTAAATCGTATACTGAGCAGCTATGATATCAACAAGACGCCTGCACAGATAATACGTGAGTTTCATGAGATTATTCGCGGCGAAAAGATATCAGAGCAGAAGGTACGCACGCTTGAAAAGATGTATAGGCAGACGGATCCGGATCAATTTTTGGAGATGTATGATGCTCTACGTGAGCGCCACACTGACAATTAGTATGCGAAATCAAAATGATGCTATGAGAGTCACGATTTTCATATGAATTTGGCAGTTACGAATCTGGTCTTTGTCATGGTGACATCTAGGGTGGGATCGTACCACCTAGTTCGGCATCTATCTTGTCCAGGCAGATGGCCATGTAACATACCAAGCCACAAAAGGCCGGCTTGTTTCTCAAAGCCATAATCACATATATCACCCAAATTGACTGCTAAAAAGTATGACCGACGAAAGGTATTATTTTGGATTTATGTTTTACCATGTAGATCCCAAATGGAGATGGATAGCCGACATGGGAAAATCTGAATCGGCCAAAGAAGTGGAACAAGCATTGAAACTTTCTGGTGTCAGGTATAGGGCATACTCCACACTGGGAATTAGAGCCGAGTCTGATCTTTTACTGTGGGTGGGTGCAAAATCTGTTACGGATCTGCAAAAAGTCCCCACAAGACTATTTTCGACTGTATTTGGGAAGTACATAGAACCATCCCGAAACTATCTCTCTTGTACTAGACAGTCGATATATAGTAGTGGAAACACTACAGTATCATTTCTGACTGATGCCACTCCAAAAAAGTATGCTGTAGTATATCCGTTTACAAAGACCAGAGAGTGGTATCTACTGCCATCAGAGTCAAGACAACACATGATGAACGAGCACATAGCAGTTAGTAGAAGACATCCAGACATTATCTTGAACACCACATACTCATTTGGGCTTGATGATCAAGACTTTATGCTGGCATTCGAGACAGATGATCTGTCTGATTTTCAGGATCTGATCATGGATTTACGCGCAACTGCAATCTCTAAATATGTACAGTCAGACACACCCATGATGGTATGTGTTAAACAGGATATTGTTCCCCTGGTAGAAAGTTTAGGATGATGATGGTATAATGATGCTCAAGGAGTGGTCCACTGTGGTAGGTGCCTTGGAGGCTGGAGAGCAGTTGGTCATACTGCGTAAAGGTGGCATAATGGAGACGGCTTCTGGTTTTTTGCTTGAATCCCATAAGTTTTTACTATACCCCACATGGGAGCATCAGACTGAACAAAACATAAGGAAACCATTCTTGTGCCATATGCAACGTAAGAGGCCGCCACCAGATATGAATACAATAACCTCATATGCCCAGGTACTATACGAATGTGATGTCGACTCGGATGATACAATAGAACAATTAGAAGATTTTCATATCTGGAGTAGAGAGTATATAATGAGCCGGCGCGCATGGCAACCTCAAAGGCCAATGAGGGCAGTCTTTTTGAAGGTGTTCAAGATTGACCCAATAACCATACCAATACTAAGCGAGTACTCTGGGTGTAAATCCTGGCTGGACTCGGATACTACATGTGATGGTGGCCAGCCCGTACTAAGTGATAAACAAATAAAACTGCAACTGGATAAGTTTCAGAGTATAGTATCATGAAATATAGGCGATTGGGTAACACTGACATACAGATATCAGAGATAGGGTTTGGTGCCTGGACTATTGCTCTGGATTGGTGGGGTAAAAAGATAGACGAGTCAGAAGCAAAAAGAATGATTAAAAAAGCATACGACTGTGGAATAAACTTCTTTGAGACGGCCGACATGTATGGGAAAGGAAAGAGTGAGAGGTTGCTAGGCGAGGCTCTGGAGGGCGTACGGGATGATGTTGTAATATCCACCAAATACGGATATGATTTTTCCAGCGTTGAGCAGATTGGGCATGCAGAGTTACCACAACGGTTTGATGTTGAGTTTACCAAAAAGGCTCTCAGGTCCTCTTTGGAGAGACTACGGACAGACAGAATAGAGATGTATGGATTACACAATCCCAAGATGAATCACATACGTAGTGATGAACCATTCAACTACTTGAGTAAACTCATACATGATGGTACCATACAGACGCTACAAGTTGCATTGGGGCCAGCCATAGGATGGCTGGATGAAGGAATGGCTGCCATGGTGAACAAAAATGTTGGTGCCATACAGACCGTATACAATATACTGGAGCAGACTCCAGGAAATGAACTTTTATCTGAGGCTGAGAAGAGGGGCTCAAGCATTCTAGTTCGAGTTCCAGATGCGTCGGGAATACTAACTGGTAAAATAACTGCCGACACAAAGATACCCAAGAATGATCATCGACGTGATCGTAAAATCGAATGGCGTATGGCTGCCCTAAAAAAAGTAGAACAGTTACGCCCCATCGCCGATGAAAATGGATTGAACATAACCGAGTTGGCCATCAAATTTATACTGTCTCAGAATGCAGTGGGCGCCGTATTACCCACAGTCGTGGATTCAACGGAGATCGAGACGTTCTCGGAGATATCCGACGGTAAATATCTATCGCAGAGTGACATGGCGGAGATATCACAGATATATTCAAGTTGGCCATCATACAAATTAAAGTCATCCATAGCTTGAGCGTTATACAAAGTATTCTACGCGACTCTTTTTAAATTCGCGTTCGCTGAACAGTATGCGATACTGTTTTATGCCGATATGAGACTGTATTATTCTTGCTATATCTGAGGCCTCGTCCCGTGTACGACAGTGTATCATAGAGAATACTGTATATGGCCAATCTGGATATGCGGGACGCTGATAACAATGACTAACCTGGGGAAATGAGCCTAATTGCGCTCCTATATCTTCTATAAGTTCATCTGGTACCTCCCATACAATCATGCCGTTAGCTAAAAATCCCGCATCACGATGGCGCAGTATGGCAGCATAGCGCCGCATTACGCCTATCTCTTCATAATTTTTTAGCTGTGAGAATACATCGTCTTCAGACATTTTAAGATTCTCTGCCATCTCCAAGAATGGTCGTTCGATAACTGGCAGGTCCTTCTGTAACTCTCTGATGAACACTTTATCCTCTTCAGTACCTCTAAATGGTTCCTGTCGTATCTCTTTTTTTATCTCAGATGGTCTTACCTCTCGTTTCTTTTTCTCATTCATATCTAATTTTACGCCAATCTTGAACATACGCAGTGTGGGTAGCATGCGTGTTGCTTTGACACCCTCTAGTTTAGAGAAGCGATTCACTTCATCCTGTATGCTCTGTTTTGGGGGGACGGCTATAGTAAACCATAAGTTGAGCTTGTGGTTTCGTTCATAATTGTGACTGACACCGGGGTGGCGGTTTATGGTGTCGGCAACCTCTACAAGTCTGTCTGGGTCCACTTCCATGGCTACCAATGAACTCTTGTATCCTAGTTTTCGTGTGTCAAATATGGCGCTTAGCTGCCGTATTATTCCAGACTCTTTAAGCGCCTTGATGCGACTCATAACAAGTTCAGGCTTGGCGTTTAATACAGATGCTAGTTTGTGATACGGGCGTACATCCAAAGGAAATTGTTGCTGTATCTCGTTTAACAGGTCCTTGTCAAAATCATCCAGACTATTCAACAATCGCTAGTGTATGATGCGGAATTAAAAAGGTATGGTTAAGCCAGACTCCTCCCAAACAGATTTGGATGATTATACATCACTATCTGTAAGATAGTCTGTCCGCCCAGCTGTTCTAGCAATCTTGTATGGGTAGTACGAAATTGTATCACACACAATGGACTTTTAGATTGGTCAAAACTTTTTGTATATGTCGGTTCTAGTTGTCCGCGCTGTACAGTTTAGATGGGTTGAGATAATCACTCGATTTTATGGATGCAATCTGTTTAGATCCATGTGAATTCATATGTGTCGTATTATCAGATTCTCAAAAAACACTTGCAATAGATTATATGATCTGTATAATCGTGTACTTTTTTGGTTGAAATTTTATCGATTTGTTGATATCTATAATGCACTTTTTGAAGATTTGAAATTTAAGCATATTTATAATAGTAATGTATAATATATTGCATGTCACGGTATCAATCGCCTGGTGTCTCTGTAAATCGTGGAGCTGCACGTGGTGTGGCCATTGGGATCATAGCTTTGTTGGTCATAGGTGTTGTAGCTTACTCTGCTGTTCAAATAGTTGATGCTGGACATAGAGGTGTGTTGTTACACTGGAACGCCGTAGATACCACAGTACCGCCATTAGATGAGGGGTTGCATTTTGTAACGCCGTTTGCGGATAGTGTCGTACAGATGGAGATTAGAACTTTGAAATATGTAAAGTCCACTACATCTGCATCAAAAGACCTCCAAACTGTCTCCACTACAGTGACTGTTAACTATCACCCTGCACCAAACAGCGTACATAGACTATATCAATCCGTGGGACTAGATTATGAGGATCGTATTATACAACCTGCAGTAGAGGAGGTAGTCAAACAAGTTACTGCCAACTATAATGCTGAAGAACTCATCACTAAACGGCCAGATGTAAAGTCCGACATCGAACGTGAAATTACAAATCGTCTTAACGACTTTAACATAATTACAGAGGTCATATCCATAACCGACTTTCAATTCTCTAACCTCTTTGCAGCTGCCATAGAAGCAAAAGTAGAAGCTGAACAAAAAGCGCTAAAGGCTGAAAATGACTTAATTCGTATAGAGGTAGAGGCACGTCAGATAGAACAACAAGCTCAGGGTGAGGCCAGTGCAAATATTGCAAAAGCTAACGGTGAAGCAGAAGCAATCCGAATTATAAATGATGCTTTGGCGCAAAATCCAAACTATTTGGAGTGGCTAAAGACACAAGCATGGGATGGTAAGCTGCCACTAGTGGTGGGTGAAGGCGCTACTCCATTTATCACAATCCCTACAAATCCATAGCGCCCATCAGATTAAACTAGAGTATTTGGCCAGACTGTGTATTAAAAGTGCATATGAGTATCTACAGGCATGATATTTTTTCATGTAACGTTCACACACACAAGATATAATTGCGGCCTGAAACATAATTATACAATGAATAATTTGCTTTTGACCACGTTTCTATTGACAACTGGACTTGCCGTATTACTTGGTGCAGCCACTGGCTCTGCAATGGCATTTCCCGGATATGTTGACTCTTACAACTACTCTGAAACAAAAAAACATGACTCTTATGAAAAGTCAAAATATTACGAATTTGATAATATGCACAAGATGTTCAAGGACTGTTTTGAATATCACCATAACTTTGGAGAGTACGGGTATAAAGACAAGAACAGAATGTCCGACTATTCGTATGATAACTACAACCGCACCGACGATGGAGACTACGAGCATGGAGACTACGAGCATGGAGACTACGAGCATGGAGACTACGAGCATGGAGACTACGAGCA
>VYCS01000031.1:31240-32092 GCA_009843815.1 Cenarchaeum sp. SB0675_bin_21
ACTACGAGCATGGAGACTACGAGCATGGAGACTACGAGCATGGAGACTACGAGCACAAAGACTGCTATGGTATGATGTCATTCATGAAAGATCACATGATGATGTTCGACATGCCGTTCATGAGCGGTTATGATATGATGATGTTCGACATGCCGTTCATGGGAGGTCATGCTACGCCCGGTACAATAACAGTGGCTGGCACGGCAACAGCCAGTGTAGAACCTGAAAGGGTCGTAATAACCATGGGAGTTGAGACTGTCAGGCCTACTGCCAGTGCAGCTTTAGCCGAGAATTCCGAATTGCTAGACATGGCAGTAAACTCTGTTGTATCTTTGGGTATACCAATTGATGACATTGCCACATCACGTATCACCATCCATCCAGAGTATGACACCCACTATGATGTTGATGGCCAACACAGGCAAACCTTTGCCGGATATAATGTACGTAACATCATAATGGTAAATACCGACCAAATTAATATGACTGCTGCCATATTGGATACGGCTGTGCAGGCAGGTGTTAACAATGTAGAGTCTGTTCAATTTACAGTGTCTGATGATACCAAAATTAGGATTCAAGAAAGTTTAATAGAGACTGCGGTATTAAACGCCAAACATCAAGCATATCTTGCGTTGAAACCATTGCAGCATAATATAATTGGAGTTGAAGATGTTACGGTCGATCCCAGTTCTGGAGCCCCACTAGAACGCATATCTGCCAACCTCTTTGATGCATTTGCCTCAATTGCCACTCCAATATTTACACCTGATGAGGATTTATCTGCGACGGTTTTGGTAACGTTTCTCATAGGTCCAGACTATTACGAGTAAAAAATAACTCTAAATCTTT
>VYCS01000022.1 GCA_009843815.1 Cenarchaeum sp. SB0675_bin_21
CAATGATGGCGCAACCGCCACAAAATCGCGACCAACTAACAACTCAGGACACTAGGGCCTTGATGAACAGCAGGTAGGTGAGCTGCTCCATCACCTCCAGCGGGTTCGAGATGCCTCCCGACCAGAAGTCGTTCCACACCGCATCGATCTGCCGCTTCAACTCACCCGTGACCATGGTCTCTCCCTTCGGCCGATCCAATGGCCGCCAAGCGATCGCGGAACTGCGACCGATGTACGCGAGCTTGTATCGCAATCACGAACTGCTCCTTGCGTCCGCAACGAATAGGTCCAGCCGGAGTTCCCTCAACTCCTCGAGCTGGGTGCTCACCGCATCAACGGTGGCAATCGCGTCGTCCAATTCCTGCAGCATGTCTGCGGCTCTGTACTGGTCCTCCAGCGGTGGGACAGGAATCTTGAAGGATTGCAGAGCTCTGAAGTTCAGTCTCGGCAACGTCGTCCCGACAGTGTGTCGAAAAACTTGGTCCCTGAACAGGCTGGACTGCGTCCAGATGTAGGTCCATTCCGAGGTGAGCTCGGGACTGGTGGGTCTCACGGCTGCGCACTCTCGCCCGAGCACGGCTCCTTCATGATCAGAGGTCACGAGACTTGACCGGACCCCGTCGCCCGCTAGCGCAACCACGGTGTCTCCAGTTTGCAGGAGCACTGCGTGACTTCCGAGCTCGCTACGTTCAACAAAGTTCTGCTGACGAGGGTGATCTGCGGCGACTTCGGCCATTCCGAACAGAGGCACACCATTGTCGGAATTCTTGAGGCTTGGTGGCGCGGAACCGCGCAGGATCGCCGCCACGCTCTCGAGGTCACGGTTTGACTCCGCCCACTTCAAGCCGCCCGTGCGCGGAGTCCAATTGCGAGATCGATTGACCGCGCCCGCCGCTTCGTTGGCGGAAGTCGGCAGACGCGTCCGAATCAGCTCCGCGCGTTCGCGAAGCTCGTCCACGTTCACCTCGACTTCCGGGCGATACCGCTTCGGATCCAAGATCGCACCGTTCTCGATCAGGTGTGTGATGTCGACAACCCAGGCGATCTCAGAATCAACCTGCTGACCGCGTCCGTGTTCCCGCACAGCGGCTACCAAGCGATCAATGTCGCCCGGATCGAAGGAATGCTGCGATCGACCGGTGGTTCCCAGCTTCGAAGCATCGACGAGGAGGACGGACGTGGCTGTGGGCAACGGGGGACGGAGTACCCAGAGCGCCAGCGGAATCGATGTGTTGGCACGCAATCGGCCCGGCAACCCAATGACCGCTTCGACGACTCCTGCGCGAAGCATGGCTTGTCGTATGCGTTCGTCGCCACCGCCTCTGGAGACCGCGAAGGCACTCGTGAGTACCAAACCTCGTCCGTTTTCGGCGAGGCACTGAATCGCCAGCTGGACCCAAGCCAGATCCGCGCTTCTGGGCGACGGCGCGCCATAAGTCCAGCGGTCGTCCATGTAGACGTCTGCATCAGCCCAGTTCTTCTGGCCCAACGGCGGGTCGACGAGAACGAGATCAGCCTTAGGGAGCTCGCTTGGCGGGATCCGAAACGCATCCTCAAGCCGCAGGTCCGCCGCGAGGTCCGAGAGCAGGAACCTCGAGCGGGCCATTCTCAAGGCAGCGTCGCTAATCTCGTACCCCACGAGACGCGCAGCGCGCAAGACATCGCGATTCCGGCGCATCGCAGCCGACATCAACAGCCCTCCTTCACCACATGCCAGATCACACACAATCCCGTCGTGGTTGCCGGCAAGCTGGACCATCAGCTGCGTGACATCACGTGGAGTGGAGTACTCACCGCTGAAACGGTCGACGCGGTGGACGCGGTCAAGCACTTCTTCCAGGAGCTCTAGGCGTTCTGCTGAGGTACTCGCTGCTTGGTCGAGGTCGTGGATCAGTGAACCGACTAGCTCCGAATTGCCCGCAGCTGCATGCTGAAACCCAGGAACGAGCAGATCTTCGAGGCCCGGGTCCTCGGCTTCGATTCTGGCGGCCGCTTGGCATAGCTCCTCGGCAAGCACCTGGGAAGGCAGCTGACTCAGCACGCTCCAAGATTCAGAGGGTGGGACTCTCGTCGCAGTCGACAGTCCATCGTGACTTAGCAATGCCTGTGCGCAGACGTCGAGGTACACAAGCGCTCCTGCGAAGAGTTGGCCAATCTGCTCAGGCGCAAGTGAGACTCGCAACACATCGACCAGAGGCCAAATTCGGAACCCGGCCGGTATGGGCCGGTCGATCTTTCCGTTCTCGACGAGCCAGCGCTCGACTTCACCCAAGTCAAAGCTGCCGCTCGAATCCGGGACAGGAAACTCCGGGTGCCGCTTGCGCCAGTTTCCAACCGCCGATCGTCCGACACCTGCGATCTCGGCGATCTGTTGGGTGCTGACGGTGACCCGACTCTCTGGCGAACTCATGCCGACTCCAGTGACTGAGCAAGAGACGCCTGCGGGCGCGGCAACAGCAAGTGCTGCTGGGAGGCGAGCCGCAGCGTGCGCGAAAGGCTTTCATGGCGCGCGACGACTGTCACGCTGACGCCCTGTATTCCGAGCCGGGCGACGGCGTCGGTGAAGATCGCGTCTCCTGAGGCGACCACGACGTGCTGGAACCGCTCGGCCACGTCCTCGCCGGCGAGCACACCGAGCAAGGCCAAGTCGGCGCCGTCCTTGCCGGATCGAGGAATGTGGCGCGCACGAGGCCACTCCCACGCGACCGAGCCGAACGCGTGATGGCTGCACGCGACAACAACCAGGTCGCCGTAGCGGACGTACCTCCCTTCGTAGTGGTCTCGGACTTCTCGAACCTGGCAAGCCGTGGGATCCGGCGAACCGACGAGGTTCTCGATGTCAATCAGGTGCAGGGTGCGGTGTTCATTGAACTTCATGTTCCTAAACGTAGCACGCTTAGATTGTGACGTCAAGTCACAATATCTGTGATGTCAAAGAAATTCCTTCTGGATGCTTTGCGAATGTCTTCAGAATCTCCTGCCATCCCTGGCGGGGACCGGTTAGTCGGTCCAGCTGTGGTGGGTGCTGGGTTGCCGTGCTTCTACCAGCGCTGTGCAGCGCGCTCGAACTCGCTGTAGTAGGCGTTGGTGCAATCTCGAAGGTGTGTGCGATCCCTGAAGATGCCTGCGTCGAGCAGAACATCTGCGTACTCCTTGATCAGTCCATCAGGAGGCTCGGCTGGCCCGACGAGGCGGCGGAACGCACCCACGCCGACGGCCCCGCTACCGAGCAGGGGCTGGGCCGTAGACGCAACGCCGAAGAGGTACTCGATCTGGTCGAACAGCTTCTTGTAGCGGTGTTCGTCACGGATGATGTCCATCGCGACCGGCTGCAATGCCGCGAACAATCGCATCGAATGGGGAACGCGGGCATTGTCGAAGTCGGGCACCGTGGCCCGCATCATGTTGTAGTCGAGGACATCTGACGAGATGACGGCGTAGCTGATGCTCCTTGCGTCGCCGAGCACGTTGACCTCGACAGAGCCGAGCATGTGGGCGATGGGGTCGATACGCCCCACTGCTGCGGCTCCGATCGCAATTGCGTACATGCCGAGCAGGGTCGGGTACTGCTGCAGGTCGAGCAGGGGCACGGACCCACTCTGAGGCATCTCTCGGTTCGCGAGAAGATCGATGGACTTCGACCACAGCCGGTCGTGTTCGTTGTTTCGCGAGAAATATGCACCTGTTGCCAAGAGTGACATCAGTTGTGCGCTGGCTTCCTCGTACTCACGCACCCGCTCCGGATAGATCGCTCGCACATCCACTCCGGTAACTGGCAGTTCTCTCACTGACGTGATGAGACGATCCGTTTCGTCGACAATCAGATCGTGGAGTTCGATGTACTTGGTGGAATCGGACATGTGTGTCTTGAGTCGCTCGACAGCGACGGCCGTCTCCAGCGGCTTGTCGCCTGCGAGCCGCGCCAGCGCTGCGATGTCGCCGGCAAGCTGCTCGAAGGCGCTGTCGGCGTCACTGATCGGAACTCGGATCGCTTGCCGTTGTCGGATGAGGTTTTCGGCTTCGGTCGTGACGCTGCCTCGGTCCATCCAGTACGTGGAATAGTTGTGGTTTGGAGTTTGCGTGATGGTCTGACGCAATGCGGTGTCCCACTCTGCTGACCAGCCACATGCGATCAGTCCGAAGTCACGGAAGACCTGTTGGAGCAGCTCGGTGACCTCTGTGTCGAAGCTTGCGAGTTCTTCGGCGGTGTTCTTCATGTCCGATGAGAGATAGTCGCCGTTGACCTTGATAACCGTGCATGGGCTGTGCACCAGTGGTCTCGCGCTCGCCGCTGTGGCGGCGCTGAATATGACCTGCGGGTCGACTCCTGCTTCGGAAAGGGCAGTTTCCATGAGCTTGTCGAAGTTGGTGGTCACGATCACCCTGAAGTAGTTGTCCGCGACCAGTCCGGCGATTGCGTGATGCGCTCTCGTGGGCACTCTCTCGCCGTTGGCGTTGTTCGGTGCGAAGTAGCCGGACAGCAGGTTTCGTCGGTCCGCGAGTGAAGGTGCTGCTTCGGTCAACACTGAGCGATAGTCGGGTTTGGCTCCGTGACGCGCGTGGTACCAGGCAATCGGATCGTCCGGTGTGACGCCATCGTGCAAGCTCGCGAGGCTTGTGACCAGATCGCGGAGGGTGTGTCAGATGTTCTGTGTAAGCGGGGTGGTCGGTGGTGATGTTAGAGCG
>VYCS01000043.1 GCA_009843815.1 Cenarchaeum sp. SB0675_bin_21
GTTCCAGGAACCTCTATTACATCCGCAAACGTCTCAACCACAGTATCAGTTACAGCCCCCGGAACTTCGACCACATCCGCAAACGTCTCAACCACAGTATCAGTTACAGCCCCCGGAACTTCGACCACATCCGCAAACGTCTCAACCACAGTATCAGTTACAGATCCGGCCATCTCTTCTGTATCTGATACAACATCTGTTATTGTCCCAGTTATGGCATCTGTGGCGTCCTCTGTAACATTGGTGGCCACACTGGATGCGGTTCTGACGCCTGAAATTATCTCGGGTACTGCATATGTAAAAAATGACCACAACCCAACACCTATAACGCCTACAATTACGGCTAAAATTATTGGCTTCTTGGGCATATAATACATTATATGTCATGCTCTATTTGTTTTACCCATGCCGGTTTCTTGTAAACCCGGTTGATGGTGATTTCTGCATGATGCTAAGCTAGCATACGATATCATACCAGATATATCTGCGATATTTGCACTTAAACCACTACCTTTCAAGCCTGCTAATCTAGTTGCTACGACATTGCTGGCACGTCTCGGGTAGCGCCTGACCGCCGTCTTGGCAGAGTTGTATCAGCACATCATCGGGACACTCAAATCCAAATACTTTTTTTATTTCAGTGGGAGTGTTGCCTGTAATGCCACAGGCTGAGCACGTATGTGAGATATCAACCTCTTCCTCTTCCTCCTCTTCAACCTCTTCCTCTTGGTCTTTCCACACCTTCCAGTACTCTCGGTATAATCTCCAACCCATGGAGGCACTGAGGGGAGCATACTTTGAATGGTTCAGCTGAAAGTTGTCGTCTATATCTACAATAAGCATATCTTCTGTACCACCAATCTTTGTGCCTCTCATGCCTCTACCTACCATCTGTGTGTACAAAAGGGCACTTTTAACCGGCCTGCCTACAAAGACACAGTCCACACCCGGAGCATCAAAACCTGTGGTAAGTACGCCAAAGTTACAGAGTACCTCAACGTCACCCTCTCGAAACTCGTGTATGGCGGTTATTCTAGAATCCATATCCATGGCAGAATCAATATATCTTGTATTGGTGTTGTACATTGCCTTGAGAGCTATGGCAATCTTACGGGAATGCTCCACACTACATCCAAAGAAGAGTATCTTCTTTCGGCCTATCTCTCTTAATTGGTTTATGGTCTTTAGGATTAGTGTATTACGATCAAAATTAGATCCAATCTGGTTGAGCGTCTTTGCTTGAAATTCACCATACATCTCAATATCAGAGATATCCTTCATGGTGAGATCTATAGCTTCATGAGATACCACCACCTTGTGGTATACATCACAAAGTATTTCCCGCTGTATCAGTTTCCCGTATAGGTCTTTTTGCCCCTCTTTTGGGTTAATTGTTCTGGGGTCTACTCGCCCATATATGTCGATTAATGAAACAGCCACGCCCACATTACCATCGTTGTCGGTAACAGTCAACTCTATCTCGTATCTTCCGGGCTTTGTGAATTGGTGAAATACGTTCTGTCCTGTATATGTCCACTCCTTGTTGTCGTCCGAGTGTATCATCCAATTGTACTTTGTGATGAAACCTTCAAAGTCGTATGATTTAGATCCCAATATTCTAATTACATCGTCTGTATATGCCGCCGACGGGCAGTCTATAAGTGCATGTGGTTTGATATTAGCAGAAGATTTCAAGTATGATATGGAAGGAAAGTGTACTCCGTTGTACCATCGATGCAGACGTTGAGTCTCGGTATCTCCGCCCCCCCGAAATGGTGTCGCTGTCAGACCCAGCAGTATTATGCCCTTTTCAGAGATCTCTTTTTTACGATTGTCCCAGTTGAAACCCATCTTTCTTAGCACTGCTGAGTATGAGGGCGCTATTGAGTGGTGCGCCTCATCCACAATTATACATGATACAGAGTTGCCAAGATTTTCCAGTTCCCGAGGTTTGTTCAGATTGGCGCTATACAAAGACTGTATTGATGCCACAATGATGCCCCGCTCATCTAACAGGTCCTCTATATCTAGTGTTGGAAGGGCGTTATCTCTACCCCAAAACTTGTAAAGTCGCATGACCGTACCCTGGGCCCCCATTGATTTGAAGACATCCTTGAATGTACTGCGCGCCTGCTCGCAGAGCTCGTGCGACTGCGCAATCCATAGTATAAATCGAGAGTCGCGCTGCTGTGAGTTCTTTGAGGGTTTGCCATCGTTAAGCCATTCAATCAAAGTTTCGGTGATCATGCGAGTCTTTCCAGAACCGGTAGGTACTGCTATCAGTTTTCTTTTGACCTCTCTCTTCTGTTCGCCCTCAAGCTCTGTACCTTCCAGTATGTTACGCACGTACCTTCCTGTCGAGTATTGATAGTCGTATAATGGATTGATTTGAATGTGCGGTTCCACCGTCTCTATGGATGGCGGCTCTTCGGCGCGCTCCTTTTCAGCCACAGATGCAGGGAGATCAAATATCTCGGCTAACTTTAAACACCATTTGTGTATGGGGCGCATATTGATGACATCGTTCATGTATTTGATGGAACCCTTGGGAGCGACGTCTGATACTGCCTTTAGTAAGCTATCTTCAGTAAACAGGCCTTTGTTTATGCCCGTAACTATGATTAATGTAAGAAATGTACGACGTGTCTCTGGATCATTTCCAATGGTTCTTAGAAATCTGGGCCCGACCAAGTCATACAGTACTTCGGCCATACTATCTTGGGTCACCTCAAGTTCTCCACCCTTTTGTATCTGGAGAAGTACATCTAAGCCCATGCTCAGCTCGGATATGACCTCTACTATCTCCTCTAACGTCCACCACATCTTGAATTTTTCGATACATGCAGTCTTTGCGGTTCGTGCCGCTAACGTTCTTGTCTCTTCCAATTTGCAGATTATATTAATCTGTATCTTATAGGCTTATCGCAAACATTTGATATGTCTATACACAATGATCACTAATAACAGATGATTCTCATGATGTTATTTTGGTGTCTAGCCAATTAGTGTTGAAAAACATACAACATTGCTTTTTTTAAGTGGTAAATGTGATGTATTGCATGGGACGTGGCTATGATACAGATGAGGTTCGCCGCAGACTAATCCGTATATTGAGTGAGTCTGAGGCGGGTATGTCTGGGGTGGAGCTTGCCTCCAAGATGGGCATGAGTCGTATTACATTAAGTAGATATCTGACATCCTTTGAGCAACATGGCGTAGTGTATGGCAAAAGAATGGGCAATGTCACTGTATGGAATATGAAGAGGGGGTTTGATGATTATCTATTCCCCCAGGACTACTTTAAAGTGGAGTCTGCATATCTGGACATGATAACAGCTGGCCGGGCTGAAGATGCCATAAGACTGCTAGAAAACTGTGTCTATTCGGGAGCGACACCAACTAGACTAATTCTAGAGACCATAATGCCGGCATTTGAATCAATAAATCACATGTATGAGACTCAAAAGATTGGCGGTTTGGAGTTGATGCTGCTTCAAGATACACTGAAACGTTCCTTGCATACGCTAGGAGATTCATCAGATGTGGATAAAACAAAGAACTGCATACTGATGAATACGGAGCCAACAGACGATATTTTAAGCCAGTCTGTTGCGGCATCTCTACGTTCGGATGCGTGGAATGTTAATAATATGGGAGATGTCTCCGGCGTGATGGACGTATTCTTTGATCTGGAACTGCAGAAACTTCTAGGGCGGGTTTGGCGGGGCACGCCGGGAGTTATGATACTGATAGTGTTTGGTGGAAATTTAGGCGCCTTTCGTTTTATCTCTAGTGCCGTAAGTACCATACATAAAAAGATGCCAAAAAATATACGGTTGGCATTCTGTGGTGATACTGGTAAAAAGTTGTTGGGCTCAGAGATGGCCACCACCGATGTCTCTAAATTGATTCAGTGGTGTAATACGATACATCAGAATATTTAAAGACGGATCCGATGAGGAACCGTTAACTTTGTGATGAGGGGTGTAGTCTACCCACCGTATCTGAATCTAACATGTGCTATTGTCCCTGTTGACCTTGGCCATCCGGACATTGCCGCGGTTCTCGGAGTGGAAACGGTGGTTCACCACCTGCATTTCCATTCCACAACTCTGACCTGCATCTTTACTCTGCACGCTTAGTCTAACCGAACCGCCATCTCCGCCCCCCGTATATCGTTCTTTGGCAGTTCATCTAGTCGGCCTCGTACATACCAAATTCTTCTCCAATGCAGATGTAAATGACAAATCTGGCGTATAATGTGTTGCTGCATCTGCAGGTCTGGTGGCCATCTACCCATGTGTATAATTCCCACCCACAGTCTTGAAGGATTTTTATAATTGTCATTCCATATATTGTACAATGGTGCTTTTAGAATCTCAAAACACACTAAAGACCGGCGAGTTGGCTCCTGAATTTGAGTTACTTGGTACAGATGGCAGAACCCATTCCAACATAGAATATACCTTCAAAAAAGGACTGTTGGTAGTCTTTATGTGCAATCACTGTCCATACGTAAAGGCAAAGGTTGACACATTAAATGAGATATACAGAAAATACTCTGATCATATACACATGGTGGGAATAAACAGTAACGACTCAACAGATTATCCCGAAGACAGTTATGAAAACATGAAGAAGATTGCTAAAGAAAAAAAGTTTGGATTTGATTATCTAGTAGATGATACACAAAAAGTTGCCAAAAAGTATGGCGCCATGTGCACTCCTGACTCTTTTCTATTTAATGAAGATCAGAAACTAGTGTTTCATGGTAGATTGGATGATGGTCATGGTCCGGATGGCAAAGTAACCACAGATACGATGTCGAACAATATCGAGACCATGTTGTATGGCGATGTCATCGAAAAAGACTTTGAACCATCCATCGGATGTTCCATAAAGTGGAAAGAAACCTAAAAATGTCACTGTACGGTGGTTTATTAGAGGGCTCGTAGCTCAGCTTGGCTGGAGCGTTCGACTGATAATCGAAAGGTCGTGAGTTCGAATCTCACCGGGCCCATTACTTTTTGGTAACTTTAATAGGATTCCACCGTCAACAACCATGAAGTTGACCGAGGACGACATAATCAGAGCGGACGATGCCTCCCCGTCCCTGATTCCCGGACTATTACACGAACTCTTTTGACCTGTTTAACACCTGCAACTACATTTCATCGTTAAATTATGAGGGCATTGCGAGAATCAGGAAAATAGTTGTCGGCGACAGGGGCAGTCCTAATTTTGACATGCACCTAGAGCTGACTACGCCAATCGGCCTATACAAGTATGAAAAAGTTAGAAAGCTGCTGTAGACGACATCACGTAACCTTGCGCTGTACGCCGATGGCTACAAGATCCTCTGACTTGGAAAACTGCGGAAAAACCGCCGCGGGGAAGGCCAAAGGCTTCTATCGATTAACTTTGGCGGCTTGCATAAGTGGGAGTTGTTTCATGGGTCAAAGAATCTGCTTGCGGTCCAGCTTGCCGGTACTTGCTATGCAACCGGGGTCATACTTGATAGGGAAGCGGTATCTGATGAAACCCTACCCCCATGCCAAAGGCGGCACCGGTAAAGGGTAGAGAAGAGTACCTGCCCAACGTGAAGCTATACTAACTGAAAGAGATGTACAGGCGCAAGCATCCCGGCAAGTCAAAGGTCAGGCTTCAAACAGCAGTGCTCAGAAAGCAGGACAGGACGCTCAAGAATATGCCTTTCGTAAAATACGTTACCTGACAGCAGGAGATCCTACTGTCTAAAAGGGAACATAGCGGAAGGAAAAAACTACTGTGCGGGCGTCTCCCACCATCTGTCTATTAGTTCTTCGGGGATAAGATCGAGCGTCTTTTGTAGGATTGAGCCCAGTATGGGGTTGTCCCGTTGGTAGGCCACATGCAGGCCGGAGACCGCACCGGTGGTACCGGAGTTGTGGATGGTGATGTTAAGGTTCTGCGCCTCTGCCAAGATGGGTAGCCAATTTCCGGCCAGTGTGTCACCGGTACCGTTCTGTAGCATCAGGAGACCATCTCGGATGCTGGGCACCGATGTGTACTGTAGGTCGGGTTTGTTTACGTCCAGCCAATCCTCAATAAAGTAGCCAGTTGGCGTCAGCACGCGCAGACCAGGATCATCTATCGTTATAGGTTGACTGGTGACAGTAACCAGACTGGGCTGTAACATGAAGTGTGGTTTGGTGAACCCCAGATACTCCTGGCGCTGCGGGGTTGCTCCCATCATAAAGGAGACATCGGCAGTGCCGTTCTGGAGTAGTTGCAGCGATTCAGACCAGTTGGATGTATGCACCGGTTGAAAGTCCACACCCATTAGGGATTCAAACCGTTCCAGGTACAGCGTTGTCACGCCTGCGAGGTTGCCCTGTTCATCAGTATACTCTATGGGGAACCATCCAGGATCATACGCAACGGTGATGGTACGGTTGTCGTTGCGCCAGGCGCATTCTTCGGCGGTCAAGGGCAGTACCGGCGCGGGTGGTGCTGGTCGTATACCGGCGTCTACGTACCAATCGTCAATCGTGTCATCAGGAATGGTGTCAACAATCTTCTGAAGGACCGACCCGAGAGTGATGTTGTTCTTGCTGTATCCAACATGCGACGCGTCCCCATCCCCTATGGTACCGACGTTGTAAACGGTAATACCCAATTCCTGGGCGCGGGTATTGGACACATGCCATGGTTGGGCGAAGGCGGTGCCGCCGCCATCATCAAGCAGCATCAGCGCCTCGTCCAGTGTGGATACCGATATGTAGTCTATATCTGGGTGATTCGCGTCCAACCACTCTTCTATGTAAAAGCCAGTTATGGTTATCAGTTTGAGGTCGGGGTCTTCTACGGTCGTATAGCAGTCGACTGTAGATATTAGGTTGGACGGATCGGCCCTACTCGTCTCAACAAACCCCATGTACTCGGAACGCTCGACGGTGGGGACAAGATGAAACACCATGTTGACATTACCGGCGCGTGTATCATCTAAAAGATCATTGAACAATTCGTATCCCGCCAACTCAAAGTCTAACCCACTCAATCTAGTAAACTCATCCAAGAACGTAAAGGTGAGCCCCGCCGGGGCGCCTTGTTTGGAGACGTACTCGTAGGGTGGCCAGTTCTTATCATAGCCCACCCGTACTACCGGATTGGTCTCAAGCCATGTCAGCTCTTCTGGACTCCAGTCTATGCCATCCGCCTGTAAGGGCTCAACTGGCACCGGGTCCGTGCTGATCTGTGTCCATCGATCACCGACAGCTGCAACTATCTGGTGTCCGGAGGGCAACAGGTCGCCGGCCTCATTAAGGCTGTCGTACCGGTAGGCCCCGTCGAACCCGGCCACCACCTCTGGGAACACCTTGCCCACATCAGAGCCGTCCGCGCTGTCCGCAAGAATGACGGCCAAGCCAGCCATCCAGACGGCGTCATAGGCTGTGAACGCCAGCAAAGATGGTTCCCGGCCGAGCTGGTCGTACATGTTAGAGCTGACATGGTCGTAGGATGAGCCATGCTCAAAGTCGACGACGGCCAAGGTCATGTTGACCCGGTCGGCGAATGCGGCCGCCGCAGGGTTCTCCGACAGGACAAAGTCTAGTATCACCGACTCGGAGGCGAACCAGCGTATATCATCCAAGACAGGGTAGTAGCCGGCCAGCTCAGAGATGGTAATAGATTCCTCGAACGATATCATCAGGACTGCTACCTGATAGGCGCCGTGGACGGCGACGGCCTCGCTCACATACTTTGACAACAGGTCGACCTCGGAGGTCATTGTTTTGGTGGTGGCCGGGTACCTGATGCCGCCATGTACTGCAATACCCATCTCCTCCAAGTTAGACATTGTTGCCTGCATCAGCCCGTCCCCGTAGGCATCGCCTCTCCAGATGGGGACAACCGAGGCTATCCCGGCCTCGGACAGCATCCTGCCCAAGGCTGCCGCCTGGGTCAGGTCGTCGGGCACCAGCCGGAACACGTAATCTCCAGCCACGGCCAACCCCGGAGCCGACGAGCCCGGGCTTATGGAAGTTATCTTGTGTTGTGTGGCATAGTCGATGACCGCCCTGACGTTGTTGCTAGCTACTGGTCCTAACACCGTGGTGATTCCCATGTTATGCAACTGGGCGATGCTGTTTGCGGCAACAGTTGGATCCGAGGACCCGGCCGCTTGCTGGATGGCCAGTCGCCACCCGATACCGCGCTCATCTAGATAACCGTTAAAGTCGGAGACCGCCAGCTGATACGCCAATCCCGCGTCCTCCCCGTATGCTCCCTGCTCAAGGTTTAACGGGTAGATTGCCCCGATGGTGACTGTCCCGTCGTCCGGGAGGTCTGCATGGGCAGCCCCTGTTGTAGCAGCCAAGACCGCCAAGATAAGCGGGCAGCCAACCATCCCTCGCATCATCATCGTAACCTATGAGATCATAATATAAAGCATTATGCTCCGATGACTTTTGTCAAGTTGGTGTGTGATGAATCGCCAGGCTATTGTGCTCAGAAAGCATGACATGATGGTGTAAATCCATCACATACTACAGAACATCCAAGGAGAGCGGGCTGGTCATACCATCCGATACAAAGTCGCGAAAGCGTAAGTGGGCGTGATACGAGCGTAAGCACTCCAACTCCATGTGGCATACCAACTGGCACGTCATGAGGGGTTCGCGTGTGAGAGGGGCTTCGCAGGTATGGGTGGATGATGCATGGATGGCCTGGTGGAGTCTGCGGCCGGCAGAATTTTCGGTTACGTCAACTTTCCAGTCCCAAATCTAGGGCTCAGGAAGTTCGTCCTGAACAATCCCATCAGCCAAAACTGCCTTGATTATCGCCTTCAACTCGTCAAACGTGGTGGTTCTATCCGGGTCTTCGTTGATTGCCAGGTCGGAACCGAGGATGGTATACTTGCCGTTTTGCAGTCCTGCCACGTAATAGTTGTCCCCATAAATGCTGTCCGGATCCTTGTCATCTACGAATACCAGGACCGTCTCGCCCATCTCGAACATCGGGACACCCTCCACGGTTGACCGATACTCGTCTGTCTCACCTCCCTGCACCCGTACCACCATGAACGCCTCGTCGTAGACACCCTTCAAATCCTCAAAGACCGCAATGCGGACATGAGTGAACACGCTGGGGATGCCAGCCTCGTCAAATTCAACCGGTTGTGACTCTATCCCGGTCACTATCCCGTGGATGGCATGGCGGGTGTGGTTTGCCAGAAACTCCGGGGTGACGGGCGGTACCTCGGCAACAGCGTCCAACTCTATCTTTTCATCCTCCTGCCACCAGCAGTTCATTACGATGGTCATGGTGTTGGGCGCATCATAATTGTTCACCCATACTTGATTCTGTGCGTGGAAGGAACACGACTGCATTCCTGATATCTCCCAGTCCAGATAATCGCGGGGTTGGTGATCCCAACTATCCCGGTTGTACAGGCTTAAATGCTCCATGCCATCAAAGTCACCGCCGCCTGCCCCGCCGCCATAACGCTCGCCGCAACTCATCATTACCGTGGTGGTAGTGTTGGCAAAGTTAAACTCGTCGTACACTATGTTCAGTGTACAGTCGCCATACTGGCCGTCCCGGTGGCTACTGGTGAGACGCGGCTGACTCATGTACTCCTGCATTAGCAGTTCTTGTGCTGCTTCTACCGGATCTACCTCTTCCATGGTGGTGATGTTGCCCTCTTCAGATACGGCCAAACCCACAACTAACCCGGATAACATGATAGCCGGCACCAACGCGAGCAACCAGTAGCGGTTCATGGTGTACGACAGTATCGTGTCTATATAAGAGATCATCGTGAGTTTGGGTTAGTGTTGGGATTCCAGGCAGGCCAAGTACTGGGAATGGGGCACAGCCACGACGAAAAGCACTTGATGTATGGCACGGCAAACCTGACACCCGACAAGACGTTTGCCGATTTGGGTTATACAGTTCCGTGTTTGTCAATCAGTAACTGTGAGAACATTGGGAGCGATTATAAGACTAGAGAGGCGTGCGATACCGCATAGTGCAGGGCGAGACACACATGTCAGAGTCATGGCGGGGCTTCACGGCATGACGGCTCCGCCCAACAGGGAGAAGCATCTCCATGCAGGGCGGAAATCCCTGGGCCAACCAAAACTTAAAAATTGTTCAGGGGTGTAAGATAGCAGTATTGGACGGGTGTAAACGACCTTTGGGGCAGTACAGGTGACAGAGTGGTGTTGTGGCCAAAAATATTTTTGGTGGTTGTAGTAATGATGGGTGCGGTGTTTGTCGGAGAGGCGCATGCCCAGATACCAGATGTGGTCAAGATAGCCATACTGCTTCCCCTTAGCGGAGAGTTATCCTCGTTTGGTACGCAGCTAAACTATGCGGCCGAGCTGGCAATAGCCGACTTTAACTCATATCTGAAAGAAAATGGTATTGCATGGCGCCTTGAAGCCGTGCACGAAGACACCGAGACCAATCCCGTCAGAGCCTTGGAGAAGGTACAAATCCTACATGCCCACGGAATAGACATTATCGTGGGTCCGGTTGGTTCAGCACAACTCTCCAACATGCTTCCATATATGAACGACAACAACATGATGGCCATCTCGCCCAGCAGCACCGCATCAGCCTTAGCCATAGCGGATGATACGGCATTTCGCACGGTTCCTAACGACATAAACCAAGCACGGGCTATTGGAGCCACACTAAAATACTGGGGAATCGAAGTTATCGTGCCCATGTGGAGGGGAGAGGTGTATGGGGATGGTTTAACAGATACCGTTGTCTCGGACTTTGAGTCGCGGGGAGGCATCATACATGACGGTGTCAGGTATAATCCCGAGTCCAATGACTTCTCCGTGAGTGTGTCGGAGTTGGCAGATTTGGTCTCCGAGGCGGCAGATAGGTACGGTGCAGACCGTACTGCAGTACTGCTGGTGGCCTTTGATGAAGCCGTCCCCATACTCCAGACCGCTTCTATATATGGCATACTGGATGATGTGCGTTGGATTGGTGGCGAGGGCTTTGCCAAGTCCACGGTTGTCTCCTCTGACCCAATAGCTGCACAGTTTGCCACTGATACAAGACTGCACACAATCCAACTCCTTCTGAATCTTGGCGGGCGAGCCAACTCGATAAGCGACTACGTCTATGAACGGCTGGGCAGCGAGTCTATCTTTCACATATATACAATGTATGATGCAGTTTGGCTAGCCGGACTGAGCATATTGGAGGCGAACAGTTCGAACCCCGCCGATGTCCGTAAAGTTGTACGCGATGTGGCCGTATCGCATTCGGATGGAGCTCTGAGCTCCGTCGAACTTAATGCGGCAGGAGATCTTATGCTTGGCAGCTACGAGCTGTGGAGGTTGGGCGAGAACGGTTGGGTCAGAAGCCTAGTGTATGATGGTCAGAGCGACAGCATTAGGCAGACCATGGTGGATGGTACTATATTTGCGCCAGATTATGTTATTCAGGGAGGTTCAGTTCTGAATATGTATACCAACCCACAAGAGGCTGCGCTGATAGTAGAGATCATGGCGGATGTGGACGGAATGCTGGATATTACGCTGCCTCGAGGTCTGGTGGATTCGCAGACCGGCGAGGGGGCCGACTCTGGATTCTTTGTGCTGATAAATGGAGAGGAGACACCATACGAGGAAACCGGAGCCGATGACGACTCGCGAACCTTGTCTATATGGTTTGCAGCCGGCACCGACAAGATAGAGATTATAGGCACTTCGGCGGCGATTCCAGAATTTGAAGAGATTGGCATGCTGGTACTGGCCGCCGGCCTGATTCTGATGGCCGCAATCTCTATAATATATCGAACAAATACAACACGCCCGCTTCTAAATACCCGGTAACGTATACAGCCTGCAAGCGCATGACGGATGTGGTTTGGATTTTTAATATCGAGTCTGTCTTTGAAAGTCTATTCTGAGTGCCAATCCGAATTCAGATGGCAAATTGCGACAAAAAAATACCATGATCTTGTATGTCGTTTGGGATCAGTTGTAGGTCGGGGCAGATATACCTGATTGCCCTGCGGCTTGGACAGTATCTTGACCATATATTCCGGCGGATTGGCATCACTTATCGCACCCGTCTGCTGAGCAACTTTGCATATATGTAGGCGGCAAACTAGGCGCGGTTGCCAAGCACCATATGGCGCATAGTACTCGCCCAAAAGAATGGAAAAAATCAGGATAAATAGATAGACATTACCACCTCATTGCCTGTAGAGATCTGGTTGTGGAAGACGGGCAGGTCTAAAGACATTGTTATTTGTAAAGAATAGTAATACGGGCGGGGTATTCGCGCAAAAAGACATACTCCGTACACGTAAACATCGGTCGCGGTACGTCCGGGCTACCTAAAGTCTACCAGCGGGGATATCGTGCTGTACCACCTCCCGTCCTACACGCCACAGCTGAACCCGATTGATATACAGTAAAAGGTGATCAAAGAGAGGCTGGCAGGTACTTTGCGACTATAAAGAAACTGGAGGATGTCATCATTCGGCTGGTCGAGACCGGAGAGGTGCGGCCCGTCAGCATGACCGGCGTTATCGCTGCGTGAGGCCGGGATATCTTGTGCGTGCGATGGCGCGCCGCCTGTCACTACCGGTTCGTCCTGTACCGCTGACCGCACTAAAACCATCGGACTTTGATAAAAACCACGTGGGAGTCGGCTTTCTTCCAATAGGCCATTGGATCCTATTGTCCGCTAGTACGGTCCATATATCGTTTTTTTGACAGTTTGAGATTAAATGTTGGTTTATATACGACGCGTCACATTTTTGGGCATGCAAAATCAGGCATATCACCCTCAAGGCATCACCATCTCCTATGATCAAGCAAAAGCAGAGCATATACTAATAATCGATGTACGCGCTGAGCGCGAGTATGTAGCCGGACACATACCAGATGCCATCAGTCTGCCGCTGACAAAGATACTACAGGTAGCAGGGGATGATTACAAGCTAAGCAAAACATTCGGTAGTTTTGGTATTGGGCATGACACACAATGTGTCTTTTATGATGATGCATTTGGAGCCGTTGCGTCTCGCGTTGCAATGGCATTAGAGTCAGTGGGCGGACGCGCCAGTCTGCTGGATGTCACATATACTATTTGGAGGAGAGACCATACACCTAACATGGGAGAGCCTCGCAGGCTAGATCCGATAACATTTTTGATGGCCGATAGATCATCATTGGACACCATGCTGACAGACATCAAAGACGTCAAGGCGGTGACCGAATCCAATGATTCTAGTAATGACATTCTGCTGGATGCCAGGGAGCGTTTGAACTTCTTATCAGGCCACATACCCGGAGCCATCAACATGCCATATACCATGTTCAAGGATGCAGAGAATGACAAAATTTTACGTACTCCTGATGACCTAAGCCGCATCTTTAAGAATCGCGGTCTTGACCCGAACAGACCAATCAGAATAATCACATATTGTGGTTCTTCGGGTACATTATCTGGACTGGTATATTACGCGCTTCGACAGGCGGGTTTTGCCAGTATCAGTATGTATGCCAACTCGTTTCGTGAGTGGAACTCGCAGGAGGGTCGCGCAGTTGAGGTCCAGGAAGATGCAAATTATTGGGATCTCTCTGCAGAGTAGACATACGCATATAACAAGATCAGATCATCTCACGTATAGTGTGGTTTTACCATACTCTTGGCCATACATGACTGTTTCTTGCGTTACCATGCAACATCCAATATATACTATGCAAAAATCTAAATACATTTTATATTAGTTGCAAGCGAAACAATACGTGGGTTTAAAAAAGTATGTTGCGACCAGAGTGGCAACACTCTTTGGTGTGTTGATGGTGACATTACTACTTACGGTGGCTTTGGTGGGCTCCAACATGGATGTGATACTAAAACAGGGCGTTGCTGTGCAGGTTAGACATGAGGTTGCCGAGATACCAGGATTGGCCGATAGTTTTGAGTCGGTGGAGGCCTTTGAGAAGTATGTACAAGATACAATAGATAGGCGCATAACCGAATTGGGCTTGCATGAACCTTGGTACTCGCCACAGAGAATCGGACTATCCATGTACAAGATACTGTTACTGGACTTTGGACACGCCACGTTTTTGACCAGTGACTCTGGCTCATCCAATGTGGGCGATATAATAGCCGAGAAGCTACCAAAGACAGTCCTCCTCTTTACAACGGCGACCATAATAATTTCAATTATTGGTATACTCATGGGAGCACTATCCGGCAGCAAGGTCGGCTCGGTATTGGACAGAATTACATCTAGCTTTGCAGTCATCAGCTCAAGTTTTCCGGTCTGGTGGGTCGGTATGCTACTGATCATACTCTTTGCATTTACTTGGCAGATATTTCCGGCCCGGGCAACACCCCCCATACCTGCTGATGACCCTGGCTATATCGGCGCCCTGTTATACCATATGGCGTTGCCACTCATTACAATAGTCCTGATAGGGTTTGGGGCATGGGCATATTTGGTGCGCAACTTTATGGTGGGAATTTTACAAGATGATTTTATATTCGCAAAAAAGACCATGGGCATACCAAAGAAACACATAGTCTATCGACACGCACTAAAGAATGCAGCTCCCCCAATAGTTACAATACTTGCATTGAGCCTTTCAGGCTCGTTGGGCGGTGCCATAATAACCGAAGCCGTATTCGACTGGCCAGGCATGGGCCGACTCTACTTTGAGGCCATCACTGTACTTGACATGCCCGTAATAATAGGGGCAACATATGTCCTTACCGCCTTCTTTTTAGCTAGTATATTTGTGGCAGACATACTATACGGATACTTTGATCCCCGAGTGAGAACGGGGCCATGAGTTTTACGACACAAGACTTGTGGCGCGAGTTCAGGTCCAGCCATATGGGAATGGCGGGCATAATTATACTGGGTACCCTTATACTAATATCATGTGTCACTGTACTTGCCATACCTTTGGAGACATTTCAAGGATGGTCTAATCCAAACAACTGGCTATACTACCCAAAGGCGGCCGTCCCCGGCTGGACGAACCTGTTTTTGCCTGAAGCCATACCCGAACACATGATTTTGGACGACTCGGTGACGTATACAGACTCTGCTGGAGGCATAACACTACACTCGGACATATTTACCATAAATTACAAGTACGATGACTTTCCAGGCGGCTTCATATACGAGTATACTGCCGAGTATACGGGCGCCCCCCTGCTCACCATGAGTGTGCTACGTCCGGATGATACATTATTGAATATACTCTCCATGCCATTACCTCCTTCAGACTCGGAGACAACACACACCGAAAAGATATTCTCGACAGATTTAGCCATATATAAGAACCTGCTCCTGCACTCAAATGAGTTTGATCACACCATAGATGGTTTGTCTGCCGAGTCCATAATCTTCTCAGATAGTACCATACATGAGCCTCTTGATGGAAGATACGTCTTTACCGTAAACTTGTACGGGAGTCAGGGAGACGCCATACAAGACTCCATACTTGTAATAGATGGAAAGGCATTTGGCATAATGGGGACAGATGAACTACGTCGGGATCTGGTTGTGGGTCTTTTATGGGGCACTCCATTGGCACTCTTCATAGGATTGGTGGTGGCCATTGGATCAGTTACTGCGGGTCTGATATACGGTGTATACGCTGGCTACAAAGGCAAGCTTACCGATGAATCATTAATGCGGTTCAACGATGTGATATATGCACTGCCTGCACTGCCGTTTTTGATAATATTGGCGGTCACCATAAGTAATAGTATATTTGTAATGATCGGATTTCTGATGATATTTGGCTGGGTTGGAATAGCCAAGGTATCCCGGAGCATGGCGCTCCAAATAAAGACCCGGGGATATGTGGAGGCTGCCCAAATGATGGGCCAAAGCAATACCGCCATAATATTTCGACATATAATACCACAACTACTACCGTATGCATTTGCAAGTATTGCCATATCTGTACCTGCTGCCATAACAACAGAGGCAGGTCTGAGTTTTTTAGGACTGGGCGATCCGTCATTTCCCACCTGGGGTCACATTTTATATGATGCCAATACGTATGGCGCTGCCGCCCGGGGCATGTGGTGGTGGATTGTGCCGCCAGGGATGATGATTGCACTGACCGGTCTGGCGTTTGTCTTTATAGGTAATGCGCTTGATGCCATAGTGAATCCGCGCCTACGCCGGTAGCGGCTCTGTGCACGACATTGTATCGGTATAGAATATCTTACATACATGTTGCCTGTTGGGGGCAGACCACCCATCATCTCCGTACATGTATCTTAGTACATTTTGGGTGCTTGTGTCATCACTCAATCTGATGTCTGTGGATGCGCCGGCGCACGTACTTTGATGATTCTCCTCGCTACACATCATGTTGGGACCTTCTCCAAAGTAATGTCCCACACCCATCATGTGTATGGTCTCATGTAGTATTGCATATTTTATGTCGGCATCGCTTCGCCACCAGTCCACACATACGTATATTGTGCCAGATCTATAATCTGCCATGCCGCTCCACTCCGGATTTAGACAGTTGGCCCAGCCTGAATCAGTATCTTGTACTCCCGATATTGCATGTACGGTTATGTGCAGTGTCGCAGGTCTTGTGTTTAGTGTGACCAAACCCCATTGAGGACCCATGGATAGCGGTATATCGTTTAGGGCATCTTGCACTGTTGCCATATACTCGGCGTTTGGTACGAATATTATCGGCTCGTATGGCAATGGTGTAGCCACCATATAGTATGATGGGCCTGTATGGTAGTTGTCAGATACCGACCACCACAGTAGCAACGCTGCAACGGCTATTGTGGTAACTAGCATAAGGTTGAGTGCATACTTTGGCATGATACAGATGTATCTGCAACTGATGTATATAGTCACGGCACACAGTATGTAATAATGATTATAGTGTATACGGGGGGCGGCAAAGGAAAGACTACTGCCGCATTGGGTCTGGCGTTGCGAGCAACCGCATATGACAAAAAGATACGCATGATTCAGTTCATCAAGGGTAGTTGGCACTATGGCGAGATGAGCTCATCATCAAGGCTTTCTCCAGAGTTTGAGATAGTTGCGGTGGGAAAGGGATTTGTTGGAATAATGGATGATGTCAGCACTCCACAACAACATATCGATACTGCCCGGCAAGCCTTATCCTTGGCGCGTAAGAGCGTATCTGATGATACATTGGATATAATAATACTCGATGAGGTAAACTATGCAATACATCTGGATTTGATATCTGAAGATGACATACTTGGTGTGTTGGATGCCTGCCATGCGGGTGCGGATGTCGTGTTAACTGGAAACTACGCAACAGATAGAATCATACAGGCAGCTGATCTGGTTACCGAGATGCGCTCAATAAAACATCCCTTCCAGAAAGGCATACGCGCAAAACAGGGAATAGACTTTTAAGATTATAGGCGTGCCGGGAGTAACCCTCCTTCTGTTTTCGCGATATTTCGCTATGCGGCCTACCTAGACCTTTGGCAGGACATACGGTCTCATTTGGCCTTGCTCCGCGCAGGGCGGCTTTTTCATGCCCGTTTACCGAAACCTCCGACTCTCACCATCACCGTATTAACGGGCGGGCTGGTCTCTGTGCCGTTGCCAGCCGTCTCCGACTACCCATCTTTAGGTTGCGCTTCCTGCAGGAGGGAGGAGTTTCCTCTGCCGTGGCAGTGTATCGCGCTCCGGCTCGCCGTTGTTGTTATGTATTGATATAATTTTTAGATTACTGTTGTGCACTCGAATCACTTGATTAAACTATGTCTACTTTGCGTTATGTATCTGAGATTTACACACAATTATGACTATTTAATATAGCAATAATCACACATATTTGTGATGTCACTAGTGCCATTCCTGACCATACTAGACACCATACAGGAGTATCTCGGTATACAGATTACATACGGGGACGGCATGATATACAGATGGTTAGAGGATAGCGGTGTAAGCGTGTGGATCAACAGTCTGCAGGTCTGGCTTGCATCCTTGGTGGACATCATTGGAATCTCCGACTCATCCATAGCTTCAGCGCCTGTTCTGTTGTTGGCGGCCGGGGTGGTGATATTTGCAGGGGTGGCCGGAGAGGCGTTCTTTCGGAGGACTGGCGTACCCGAAGTGGCGTTTCTAATGATACTGGGGGTCATACTAGGACCAGTACTGGGAATAGTTCAGATTGAAGCGGTTATGGCGATTGTCCCCTACTTTGCCGCTTTGGCTCTAATCATTATAATGTTTGATGGTGGTTTGAATCTGAATTTAAAGCGGCTGGTATCAACGGCGCACTTTGCAACGGCACTGGTGGTGGGGGGCTTTATAATCTCGGTGGCTTTGGTTGCTGTGGGAGCCCACTTTATTTTAGGGTGGGGATGGTTGGAGAGTTTACTACTGGGAAGCATAGTTGGCGGAAGCAGTTCAGCCATAGTATTTGGTTTGGTCAGGCAGATAGGAATATCCAAAGATGCCCGTTCAGTACTGAGTTTTGAGTCGGCACTCACGGATATTTTGGCTACAATAGTGGCGTTTGTCATGCTAGAAGCTGTCTTTACTGGACAGTTCAATACAGACACATTATTGAGCAGCATGGGTCGCGCTGCAGCGGTGGGATTGATACTGGGCTTTGGTGTGGGCGTACCCTGGTTATACATCACCACACGTATGGTCAACACGCAGCACGTCTACATGCTAACACTGGGCATGCTCTTTGTACTCTTCTTTTTGGCAGTGAACTTTGGGGAGTCAGGTGCGCTTACGGCACTGGTCTTTGGACTCATGTTGGGGAATCGTAAGAAACTTACAGACTGGTTGCGTATTCCATTCCAAAGTATAGACCATGATGATCCTACACACAATCAACTGACGTTCCTTGTACGCTCATTCTTCTTTGTCTTTGTGGGTCTGATGGCCACGTTGGGCCGCATAGAGTATATCATATTTGGTATTGTAATGACAGTACTTGTGTATTATGGAAGGGCGATTGTTGTAAAGTTGACACTTACCAAAAGATTTTCGGATTTGGACAAACGCATAACACGTGTTATGATTCCTCGAGGCTTGGCCGCAGCAGTACTGGCGACGTTTCCCATCACGATGGGGTTGGACAATGCAGAAGCATACCTTCAGATCGTCTTCTTTATCATATTGACATCTGTGATAATAACTACGATGGGATCCAGGGTATCAAAGGCCAAAACTAAGACTGAAGATAGAGATCCATCTGCGTGGAGCGGGTTTGAATGATGTATATATGATTATACCAGATAGTGGACTTAGACGATACAGTCAATGCCCATCACTGGCAGTATCCAACAATTTACTTGTATCTTGCTTCTTATGGAGTAGTAGTGACATGCACGACACTATGGCGCCTATAATTAAGAACAACCAGTAGGGCGCTATGGACCCAAATGCGTTGGCAACGTATCCTCCTGTGAGAGGCCCTAGAACCCATCCAATTCCAACCATTGATGCAAAAGAGCCAATTATTTTGTTATGAATGCGCCTGTGTGTGCGTGAGAGGATTGCCTCTAGGCACATGGGATATATTATTGATATGCCTACTCCCAGCAACACCATGGCTATAACGACGTAAAAGTATGATGTGTCAACTATGAATATGGCCAGTGCTACAGTTATCATTACGGCGCATGTAGTGAGCGCTATGGGTGCATGATTGTGTAGGCGTGGAACCAGCAGCATAGACAACATGCGCGAAACACCATAAATTGCATACAGTACCAATATTGCAGATATGTCTATACCCTGTTCGTTGAGAAATGCAGGATGTATTGTGAACAGGAGACCAAAAAGGGCAGTGCTGAGTACTAACAAAGACAATACAACTGGGAAACGAAATATTTTTGTAAGTGACTTGAGGTCATAACTAGTATGTCTTTTGGTGGGGCGAGTATGTCGTGTCCAATAAGTCAGTATGATACTCATCGTCATTATTACACCTGATATCTGAAATAGCAGGCGCAGGTCGCCATCAGACACCTCTAGTACCAGAGCTCCCAGGAGGGGCCCCACCATCATCCCACCTACAAAGACCAATATCATGTGTGCAATGTACTTTTTTCGGCGCCGGACATCAGTAGAGAGTAGTGACTCGCCGGCAGGCCAAAGAAATGAGTGCGAACTGCCCATTATCAGCTGCCATATTATCATCTCGAATACACTAGTCGAGATGGAGATCATAAAGAGTGGTATCACTCGCAGTAGAATGCCCAGTATCAACAAATAGACATTGTTTATTCGGTCCAGAAGTATTCCAATAAAGATGGGAATTATTACATATGGGAGAAATTTTGCCGTGCCCAGATTTCCAAGATCCTGATAGGTGGCGCCTATCTCGGTCGTTGCCAAGAGCGGGAACGCCTGGGCCTGTATGCCGATGGATACACCCAGTGTAGCTATAATTATAAAGATAACAATGGGGAGGCGCCTCATACGCAACATGTATTTTTGTATAATATATGTAAACAATCATTTTTCGTTCTACTGCAATCTTTTAGCTTGCCAAAGAGTAAATCAAAAGTAATCCTCAACCTCAGTGTCAAGATAAAATACCAAATGATACTACAAAACAGAATCCAAACTTACTGACTCTGGTGGTTATACTGTACGTCACTCCACATAGTCGCATACATTTATCGGCTAAAAATTCAAGCCAAAAAATTAAACACTACGCTGTACAGCCCAGTAACTCTTCGCTAGACCATACATGCAACAACACCAAAATACAGATTATACATTTTATTTATTGTGAATCCAGATAGGTTGGCACTAACCAAACCAGAGATAGTTATGTTCTGTGATCGGGTTATAAACAAGTGGTCGAAAGATACAACAAAGAATGCCAAAAATATACTGGCAATGAATGCCATAAAGACCAGTGTACTGTGGACTGATGATGAGACTCTCAAGGCGGTCTGGGGCGAGATAACAGGATGGATGTATGAGTTGCTGTACGAGAATGCCAAGGCTCAGGCCATGCAAGAGGGTGCAACATGGGCAGACACACTAAAAGATGTCAAAAGCTAGATATCAAGACCAGTTATTGCCGCATATGATGATATGTAGCGAGCAGTAATCTTTTCAGATATGTCCGAGGGTATATCCGGCGGTTGTGACTCTACACCTAAAGACAAGTCATCCTGAAACTTTTTCTCCCAGCCTGCCTCTACAAGCCAGTCTCGAAGAATCTGTTTGTCGTATGAGTCCTGCCTTTGGCCTATAACATACGAATCTTTAGGCCAGAGTCGGTATTCATCCGGACCAATAGAGTCGCCCAACAGTATCTGTCCGTCCATTATGCCAAACTCCAGTTTCAAGTCGGCCAGTATGAAACCAGCAGCATCCACCTGTTTTGCCATTGTCTTGTATATGGATATTGATACATCAGATAATGTGTCATACTGGTGTGCAGTCACAAGACCTGACTCAATGGCGTATTGACGGCTTATAGGCCGGTCATGTTTTGACTTTGTTGTGGGATCAAAGATGGGACTTGCAAGTTGGGAGGCAAGCTCTGTATCGCTGTTGGGAGGAAGTTCCACCTGATTGTTCTTAAATCGACTCATCAGGCTACCGTACAGATATCCGCGTACGACACACTCTAACGGAATCATATCCATCTTCTTTACCAACATCTCAGTATCAGAGAGACTACATACAAAGTGATTCGGGACGGATATGTTTCTGAACCAATACTGCGCAAACTTGCACAGAACCTCACCCTTGCGGGGTATAATATCATAAAACTGGACATCAAACGCAGACACCCTATCTGAGAAACGGAACATTAGTGTGCCATCTCCCATGTCGTAGACATCTTTGACCTTGCCAGAGTTTAAAAAACGAGGCGGAGTAGTATTATACGTCAAGATCCCATCATACCCACCATCTTTGGTAGTTCGCGATACCCCTTGCTTACAAATACTCCATTATCTGCAGTAACCTGGACAAACTCCATACCGTTGTCAGGGGGCGGGGATAATATTATCTTCTTGCCCGGACTCAAGGAGCCCAGCTCCAATACATCCCCTTCTCCAAAGTTTACGCGTACATTAGTTAGTGGTTGCGAACCTGTATTTTGTACTGTAATGCGGCCTGTGATGAACAGGCTTTGCTTGTCTATAATGGGATCAACGAATATATCGTAGTCCTGAGTCGATACTGTCATCTTTAACAAGTCTAAGCCAAATATTACTGCCATAGCCCCAATAACGGCTATAACAGCCCCCACCATTACCGCATATTGGTTCAACAATATAGTAAAGCGGTTCTTTACATTTATCTTTGTCCACTAAGACTGCCACCATATAACTACTCAGATGTGTCCTGAGAACGGGCTTCTTCAAGGTAGGCGCGCCGCATTTCATTGATCATTTCGCGATCAACTTCGGGCTCGTCTTCTACAACCACTATTCCCATATCATCATAATCATCGGGTAACTGCTTGGTGTTGTTTATGCTTTCCAATTTTTATTCAAAAAATAATAGCCGTAATTAAGGGTTTTCTTTTTTGCAGAAATTAGGTTGCACTAGGGTCACGCGTATGGCATATATGCCAAACGTCATACCAACGAGTATATCTAAGTGAGGAGTCTGTCGCGCAAAGGGTTAAATCAATACTATATGTGATAGAGTTATTGCCGCCCTAGCTCAGCGTGGTAGAGCAGCGGACTGTTAATCCGTTGGTCGACAGTTCAAGTCTGTCGGGCGGCGCCATCCATATTGATACTACACATATCCATCTAGTGACCTGCCACTTTATACGAAAGTATCGGATATTGTACTGAACTGACCATCTGCAAAATCTCCTGTTACCAGCCTCACATCAGCGAGTATCTGCTGGGTCATAATGTATGTCGTTTACAATGGAGTGTGATTTTCAATATTGTATAGTTTAACCTTTTATACAAAAAATACCACAATATATCCGATGGCCAGAGCAAGGACTAACCGTTACTGTGTGGACTGTAGTGCAAGGTTGGTATATTATGCTCGGCTCTCCAACCCAAAGGCTCCCAACGAACATAGGGTGTTAGTATATGCATGCCCTAATTGTACCAAGAATTTTGAAAAACCAAAGATGTTCTCTATTCGCCGGAATCAGGTCGATGATCCTCTTGAAACCGTCGAGATAGAGATAACACAGTATAGAAAGAAAAAATCTACCAGTGTATGATGTACAAACAGCAATACAATGCCATACCATACATGTTTTGGCATATACAGGTATGAGTGCTTGACTCTTACAGCTGAATGTACACCTCATATTGATAACTTAGTCGGCACAAAATCCATACAAATAAACTTTATATGTGTTCCAACAATACTCTCACTAGATGTTTAGTTATAAGTGGTATTTGATATTTCTATTTGCGTCTTTGGCAGTAAGCATAGGCATACAACTCATACTACCCTTCCCATATGGGCTAGGTGTGGCGTTGGCGCTGTTCATAATGTTGCCATTATTAATCAGGAGACGATTTATGAATCGGGCTGCGGGTGGCGGATCCCAAAGCATGGGTGGCGGTTTCTTTGGAATTGGGTCCAAACCAGGCGGCTCCTCTATAAATTACGTCTGCTTGGTGTGCAACAACAAATACAAGGGAGGGTTTTGCCCCCGTTGTGGCTCAAAGATGAAGCGTGCGGACTTTCGTAATGACTCTTGAAGAACTACGCAAAAAAGTACTCTTTCACAACTCTGTTGATGTATGGATGGAGTACTGCGCAGAGACAGACCGCGATTGGAAGGATACAAAAGGATATGGTAGATTTATCAAATATCTACTCGATAAAAATCTGAATCTCAAATCATTCAACTTGTGTGCACATGAATCTGGCGAGACAAAGTTAGATAAAAAAGAGTTTGCCGAGAGACTGGCAAATCTAAAACGGACAAATCCCGAGTATGCCACGTATACACTACGTCTAAATGGCGAAATAATTGATGCCATACGAACTTTTACAGACTAAAAATTCCCATACGCTTGTGAGTTGTATCCATATGGAATAATATCAACGATGTTTTTGAAAGTATTTCTGATGATACTCTTCAGCATCATAGAATGGCACCGCCGGTCTTATCTCGGTCACTATGGGACGAGCGTACGACTTTGATATGTTGTGTAGTGATTCGCGTGCGGTCTCTATCTGAGCATCATCATGACAGAATATGGCAGAACGATATTGGCTACCTATGTCTGGGCCTTGTCTATTCAGTGTAGTGGGGTCATGATTCTTCCAGAATATGTCAAGAAGTGTATTGTATGATACAATATTTGGATCATACTCGACTTGGACTGCTTCGGCATGGCCTGTATAGTCACCACATACATCCTGGTATGATGGGTTAGGTATTGTACCTCCAGTATATCCAACCTTTGTTGATGTAACACCTTCTGTGTGACCAAATACCTCCTCTACATGCCAAAAACACCCTGCAGCAAAAGTTGCCTTCATCCCTTGTATTTTCAGATTTGTAAATTAATTAATGTATTGCAAAAGTTTGGCACTGTAATATGGGTGCTACATTTATGGGGCATCCTGTATTGTACACAGTATGAATTGTGATAGATGTAAAGACAAGGCCGTGTACACGCGAAGATACTCAGGGGAGAGTCTGTGCGGCAGATGTTTCTCCCAGTCCATAGTAAGAAAGACGGCCAAGACTATATCAAAATATAACATGATACAAAGGGGCGATGATGTAGCTGTAGCTGTATCTGGAGGCAAGGACTCGCTCTCGCTGTTACATGTCTTGAGCAAACTATCAAAGAGTGGGGGATATACCATAAGAGCGGTTACAATAGATGAGGGCATACCAGGTTATAGGGACGAGGCCTTGGAGATAGTGGACAGATACTGTAATGATATGGGTATTCAGTATTCCGTACTCAGCTACAAGCAGATGTATAACACAACACTACAAGAGAGGCTGGATCAACGCACAGACAATACATCATCGTGTTCACTGTGTGGTGTGTTGAGACGACAAGCCATTGAGCAAGCTGCTACAGATGCAGATGTAATTGCCACTGCCCATAATATGGATGACTACATACAAACATTTCTTATAAATACAATGTCCGGGGACGTTTCACGGATAGGACGAAATATTATAGGTGCGTCTAGACGTGTACAACCATTCTGCAACATATACGAGTCTGAGATTGTCTTTTATGCGTTTATCAATGACATACCTTTTCAGAGCGAGCCGTGCCCCCACATGGATGAGGGAATCCGTACCAGTATACGTGAATTTCTAAACGAACTAGAAGAGAAGCACAGTGGAATAAAAAACAACATGAACAAGTCCATTCAAAAGATAGCCAATTATGTTCAGGATACCAAAGTGCGCAAGACTTGCCAGGTGTGTGGTCAGCAGTCAACTACTGAAGTCTGCTCAGTATGTCGTATGTTGGAGCGGACGGCATGACTTTATACGGTTGATGTACACCTCTGAGCAGGCACACTCTGCATCGCATTATACACACAGGATACTGGAATATATGGTCTTGCGCATGTATCACAATAGTTCTGTATCATATACAGAATAGTATTGAGATTCTGGTCTGATGACAACCTGGGAGTGTCATTATACAAATTTTCATATTAAATAAATATCGCATATCTTTTTACTATAACAAAATGAAATTCATATTCATAATTATGTTAATGGTGGGCATCTCCATCATACCTGCCGCTTTTGCAGAGCACGAGCAGGTCACAATTACTATACAACCCAAAGGCGCAACCTGTGAGATGAATGATCCGTGCTTTACACCAAATACTGTAACTGTAAATGCTGGAAGTGAAGTGGTATGGTACAATGGCGATGATGGGCCTCGCAACATTGTGATTGCCACATTGGGAGACTGTACTGCAGATATGGATGTATGTATGTTTGATGATTCTGAAAGTCTAATCAACACAGCCTCAATATTTGTGAGTACCACCATACACGAGAATGATAAATACAGTATGGTATTTGATGAGATTGGAACTTTTCCCTTTTATGATCCAAACTATGCAAGAACTCCCGGAACCATTACAGTTCAAGAATCTCCAGATACAGAAGAGTATCGCAAAATTACAATTGGTGGCGTGTTTGACATTACGGGAAGTTGGGCGCTAGTTGGTGATGAAACAAAGACTGCCACAGATATAGCGGTTGTTGACTTTAACAAATTTCTTCATGCTACAGGAGCAGATTGGCGACTTGCAATACAGATAGAAGATAGTCAGGCCAATGGTAATGTTGCTCTAGAAAAGGTGTCGTCACTAAATGGTAGAGGGGTAGACCTCTTGGTGGGCATGGCACTAAGCTCGCATATTCGTACCTCGTATAACTACATAGAGAGCAACGACATGCTTGTAGTAAGCTGTTGTTCGACTGCTGCAACTTTGGCCATAGACGATCACATATTCAGACTTAGGCCCGATGACAGTAGGCAGGCTCCGGCGATGAATGCCATGCTAGAAAACGCTCAGATAGAGGTAGTATACATGATAAACCGAAATGATGCTTGGGGTGATGGTTTCAAGAATGGTATACGAGATATATTTGATGGAGTGTTTGTAGAGGGAATCAGTTATGATCCAAATCAAAGAGACTACTCTGTTGAGGCATCCATAATAGATGCAGACATAAAAAAACTAATTAATGAGCATGGTGCCGAGAAGGTCGGTGTATTCTACGTAGGCTTTGATGAATTGATACTGCTGGTCGAAACATTGGAGAATTACCAGCATGCGGCGCAGGTGAGATGGTTCGGTTCCAACACACAGGCTGATGCAGATCAATTCATAACAAATCCTACATCTTTAGAGTTCTTTGAGACGACAAACTTTACAGCGGTAAAGACTGTGACACCAGATAATCTCATACGACAGTATCTTGATGGTAGGATATCGGAGATATATGACCGCGAGCCTAGCATATACAGTCACTCTGCATACGATGCCATCTGGCTTCTGGGATATGCAATACACATGACACAGAGTACTGACCCGGACGTGCTGAAGAGTGCAATACCGCTGATAGCAGAAAGAATGGCTGGCTCTTTTGGATACCTACGACTCAATGATGCAGGCGATGTCGCCACAGAGTCTTATGAGATATGGTCCGTACGCGACAGTCAGTGGGTAATGGAATACACCTATGATACTGGAGTCAAGTAATTTTTACTTTTTTTATTTAGTCATACAATAATGTTACATAATCAGAGTGTAGATAGTACTGTTCTAAAAATAAGATTATCTCATAAGAGTTTATGCGTAATTGGCATGCGTGTTGTATAAATAATTATGATCTATCAATGCTATTTGGCAAATATTCTAAATGTGCAGTAGAATTTAGTGGGTTTTGGCATCATACTATGTAAAACAGGTTTACAGTAGAGATTTTAGCGATACGTGTTTTCAACAGTGCCGACAGCCCAGTGGATATTCCCAAAAGCCGTGCGCAGTATCGTGCATTTGCATCATGGTCCGCTATATTAGCAGGCGGCATATGATACCGCCATACACTAGGTCTCTGTATGATGCCTTCATACGGAGTATTTTATCCTTCCAAGTTGGGAGGATAATGCCGCATCTGTGTCCTTGAATGGCTCGGCAGGCCGACTTGACGGGGTTATTTTATGGGTTTGTGTGAGTCGTGGACAGCCCCGATCAACCTAGAATATATTTAAATGTGTACCCTAAGGAGTCCTTAATGGTGAAATCAGGAGCCTTGTCACGTTTAGTCACAACCAATGCGCGGTTTGCGTTGCCCGCAGTGGCACTGATTGCACTTGTAGCGTGCCTTGCTCCTGCAGTAGATGCCTATGGCACTACACAAGATCGCACCCTGTATGATCAAAGCAGCATTGACTCTCGAATAAATGCAGAGGTGGACAGAATACAGGCGCTATATGCAGCACAAGGACAGGCTGCATTTGACACAATCACGTCTGCGGGGTTGGCAGACGCTAATACGGCAATTCTGTATATAGTGAATGCGGATACTCTGCAGATAGTGGCACATGCTTCGGATCCTGGACAGGTGGGTCAGGTTGCACAAACCCTGAGAGCGGCGGACAAATCCTACAGCCAAATTCGTGCCGAACTGGCGCAAAATAACCGAATATGGATAACAAACATAGACACAAACCCTGCCAACTTGGAGTTTCAGACAACACGCACACTGTTGCATCTGCATGATGGCTACATTTTTGCTGCGGGGCACCTCCTACCTGATACCGAAATACAATTGTTCATAGAGGAAAAAGTAAAGATGTATGACTCGTATGGCGATGCAGAAGCATTCTTTGATAGTATTACCCCTGATAATCCAGTCCTTACGGATGAGCTGTATATGTTTGTGATAGACTACTCTGCTTGGATGAGGGTGGCAGACGAGGTGGTACCCGCCCGAGTGGGACAATCCGAGACCATACTGGACACCTCCGCTAGGTCCGTAGAGGATGTCTTGGCGGATCTTGGGGAAAATGAGGGTACATGGGCAGAATACACATTCCACAACCCTGGTACTGATATAATACAGATCAAGCGCACCTGGCTATACCTGTATGACGGCTATGTCTTTGGCTCCGGATATTATCCCAGTGATTCTAGGGCGCAGGCGCAGGCAGACTCGGCCAAAATACTGTATGCGGCCCATGGTCAGGATGCCTTTGGGACGATAACGCCGACCAAACCTGACCCTCTGTCAATACAGTCAACCTTCGTACTGGATGCGACAACCTTGGATGTGGTGGCTCACGCCAAGGCGCCCAACTTGGTAGGAACCACCAACACATATCTTGATGCGGCAGACAGGCCCTTGGAGACTATACTGGCAGAACTGCAGGATGGCGGTGTCTGGGTGTGGCACATGGACAGGAATCCTGCAACCCAGACCAACCAACTCACACGTACGTATCTCACCATATATGATGGATACATGTTTGGCGCCGGCTACTCGTTACCCGACTCTAGGATACAGTCTGTGGTGGACGAAGCCATCTACACCTACAGGAACGACCCGGAGAGCGGCTTTGAGGTGATCACCTCGGGGACGCTCAACAGACTGGACATATATCCCGCCGTCAGAAACTTTACGCATATAGTCGCACATGGCACGCTGCCGCACCTGATCGGACCGCTTCCGAGCTTTCAGATAACAAGATCCAACGAGGACATATGGCGCGTGGCCGCGGAAAGCGGTACGGTATGGTCACTATACTCCTTTGTAAACCCTTTTACCGGTGCGGATCAGATCAAGCGAGGAGTCAATATCTTATACGACGACTACCTCTTCGCATCCACCTACACCCTCTCCGATGCAGATACCAGATCAGTTGTGGACTATGCCATATTCATCTATGAATCCAACAAGGAGAACGATGCCTGGATAGACCTAATCACCCCCGATGAGCCCATCATAACCGACGACCTCTACCCGTTCGTCATAGATGCAGCCTCCTGGACCAGGCTGGCCGATGGCGTAGTGCCGGACCGGGTCGGAAAGGCCGAGACTATTCTAGACACCTCTACTCGGTCCGTCGAGGATGTCTTAGCCGATCTGGAGGCCAACGGGAGTGTCTGGGTGACCTACACGTTCCACAATCCGGCCACCGGAGTGGAGCAGCTCAAGCGCAGCTATTTACAGCTGCGCGACGGGATGGTCTTTGGCTCCGGATACTACCTACTTGATTCACAGGCCCAAGCAGCCGCATACGGTAGTGTCTTGGATTATAGCGTCAAAGGCATGGACGCCACCCTTGCAGACATCAATACAATCCCTGAGGAGCCGGTCTCCACGTATGGCTTTATAATCAACCCGCATAACGGAACCACGATAGCACAGAGTGTGGACTCTGACCTGATAGATAACACAAACGACTGGGATGCCATTGTTCAGGTACTCTCCGTAGAGGAGATACTGGATGTAACAGGCAGCGAGCCCGGCATGTGGGTCAGCTACACGCATACAGAGCCTGTAACAGGCCAGGAAGAGACCAAGCGCACATGGCTTATACTGAATGATGGCCTAATCTTTGGGTCCGGATACTATTCATCCAACATACCCGAGTCCGACGTCCAGTTTGCAGTAAGCAATGCCATACGCACCTACGAGGCCAACAAGGAGAATGACGCGTGGGTAGACATCATAACCCCCGATGAACCCATCAGGACCGATGCCCTGTATCCGTTTGTGATAGATGCCGCAACCTGGACCAGACTGGCTGATGGCGTCGTACCTGCCAGGGTGGGACAGCCCGAGACCATACTGGACACCTCCAGCAGGTCCGTAGAGGATGTCTTGGCGGATCTTGAGGCGAATGGTTCGACATGGGCTACGTATCTGTTCCACAATCCGGCCACCGGAGTGGAGCAGCTCAAGCGCAGTTACCTTGAGATGCGCGACGGAATAGTCTTTGGCTCAGGTTATTACACGCTGGACTCAAAAGTACAGTCGACACTGCACGGTCGCATACTGGAGTACGAGCGCGACGGCAGAGACGCAGTGCTTGCCTCAATTAATGTGATACCCGATGAGCCGGTCTCCACGTATGTATTTGCAGTTGACCAGCAGGGCGGGACCACGATAGCACAGAGTGTGGACTCTGACCTGATAGATAACACCAACGACTGGGATGCCGTTACGGCCGTAATCCCCGTACAAGATATCCTTGATGCAATAAGCAAGGGAACCGGTATGTGGGTCAGCTATGAGCATACGAACCCCGTAACAGGCCAGGATGAAATAAAGCGCACGTGGCTTGTCATGCACGGCGGCCTGATATTTGGGTCCGGATACTACTCATCCAACATACCCGAGTCCGATGTCCAGTTTGCAGTAAGCAATGCCATACGCACCTATGAGGCCAACAAGGAAAATGACGCATGGGTGGACATCATAACCCCCGATGAACCCATCAGAACAGATACAATGTATCCGTTTGTGATAGATGCCGCAACCTGGACCAGACTGGCTGATGGAGTCGTACCCACCAGGGTGGGACAGCCCGAGACCATACTGGACACCTCCAGCAGGTCCGTAGAGGATGTCTTGGCGGATCTTGAGGAGAATGGTTCGACATGGGCGACCTACATATTCCACAATCCGGCCACCGGAGTGGAGCAGCTCAAGCGCAGCTACCTGCAGCTACGCGATGGGATAGTCTTTGGCTCCGGCTACTATGCACTGGATGCTCAGGTACAGACATCGCTGAACGGTCGCATAC
>VYCS01000026.1 GCA_009843815.1 Cenarchaeum sp. SB0675_bin_21
TTAGCGCGTCAATCTCCCGCAGGATTGCTCTATGGCGGGTGTTGTGTATTGTAACGTTGCCATTTGTGTCGACAGTAACTGCCAGGTGCTTGCCGCCCACATCAACACCCCGCATTACACCAGTATTGCGGTGCGACTCTACCGGTTCATGTATGGCAATATGCAGCTCAAACATGTGGTCTGACGGCTTTGTATGCTTGTCCACCCGTTTGGTGACATCAACTATCTTGAATGAGCGCATGTCCCATGATGTATTGATGGGCTTGGCGGTCTCCACCGTACCATATCCGGGGATATGTACTGTATGGCTATCTTTCCGTACAGGCGGTGTAACGGAACTCAATATGATGCGGCCGTCTTTGCGGCGGTATGGCGCGTGGCCGGAGTTGTCATCTACAACTCTTCTACATGCGATAGAGGCATCCTGTATGGCGCCCCTACCAAACGATGTGGGGCACTCGCGCAGCCATGTATGTTTGGCGCGCCACCCCGTAAGCTGTTTGTGCATGCCGTACTTTAATGCCCTCTTTGACGGCCCAAAATCATATGTATGGTAGTCATCGTCCAGCATACCTGATGTAAAATCCAGCTTGCCCGGCAGTTTGAAGGGCTGCAGGATGTCCACTACCACCCTCTCCATATATTCGCCACCAAACAAATACTCTGATACGGCGCGGTTGTACACATATCTTGACGCATGATTCGTGCGGTGCGCCCACTCTGCAAACAACACATCCATTCGTAGCGGTACCTTGACTATCCGTATCATGATGTGTAATACGGTATGTTGGTATTTAAGGGGAGTTGCTGTATGGACGCGTTCCGTGGTTCAGGTATTAACTCTCAGAATCGAGGTTGTGTACTTTTGTATATAATTCCCTTAATTTACGGTAAGCGCCGATAATTACACAGCTCAATAACCATACAAGCCTATTTTGATTGACCCGGATGTAAAGTTCGGAGGTCGGGGTGGCAGTTATCCTACGGTCCACTTGCTGGCTCCCTCATCACCGATGTGTACGCCGAGTATCCCATCTGGGCCTACGGCTATCACCGCGTATACTGTATCATCCACCCGCAGGATGTCTATACCAAGTGCCATGTACCCTACGAGGCGCCCGACAACCTCAAGGTCCGACTCCCCCTCGTACAACCCTATATGGCCCTGTGTGTATCCCACATGGTATATGACATCATCTATCTCCACAACCTCATGTATCACGTTGACACGCTTCACATTGTCCAGGTCTTCCCACGTTCTGGCGGGGTTCCTATCTGGGTGAATCAAATACGTCTGTATGCCATCAAAGGATGCGTCCACTAGGATGTATGTGCTGTCATCCTTGTGCGCCACCCCGTGTATGTGTTTGACACCCAGCAGATTAAAGTTGTCGGAGAGTGCTCCGGACCTTCGTATGTCATAAGGGTCAGATACATCATACTGCTGTATGAGCCCCTTTGATACAGTTATCACGAGCGGCTTGCCGTCAACATCAATTAGAACGGAATCTAACACAGAGTTGTAGTGCGCAGTACCCGCCAGGGTGATGTTGGATGGGTCTGATAGGTCTAGCACACGAAATCCATTTGGGTACATCTGAACGACATAAGGCTGTCCGTTCAGGGGCCAGATGTCCACAGATGGCTCATCATACGAGTCCATCAGTTCCGGCTGATCCGAATCAGACATATCCAGAACATGTAGCCCGTCATCACCGGTGGATGCCACCACATATTCAGTACCGTTGATGTCAACCACCGCTATATCATGAACGTGGTATCCCTGCAGGTGGAACGACACCTCAAGTCTATTGCCGCCGATATTATCAAAATTGGTTATACCCAAACGTGGAACAGTATATCCCAAATCATCAAAGGTCCTGTCGGGTGTCGGATTTGCCGTGCCGTACATGAGATGACCCTCGTGGGAGCTGTGCCCCATTCCGAGCACATGGCCAAGTTCATGCGCCATCACGTACCTGACTATGTCCGGGTTCGTGAGGCTGGCGCCATACACATCCGGTTCTGGTGAATCAAAGTCTATGCCGATGCGATACCCCAGGGAACTGTCATGATATTCCACCCCCCAAGCGTACTCCGAATCAATCCACTCTATTAAAACATCGTGTCGGTCATCATGGCTTGGCGTAGCTATGATTCCGGGATTCCCCTCAGTCCACGCGCTTATCCCGTCACGGATGGCCTCCTTTATACTCTCCCAGTAGTCTTCGGCATAATCTGGGTACCTGTCCTGTAGCTCAGTGAATATATCCGGATGTATCCTGTATGTGATGACCTGCGCATCAGCTGACTGCATGCCGTATGGAGCTGCCACCATGACTACCATTACTGTTGCCATGCTTACCAAAGTTAGACTCTTGTCTGTCATATCCACCACGCATCTATCTTGGACCCTACTTGCAGCAAGTGGTATGTGCTAATATGTTGGGGAGTTTGATGTGTTGCTGTCATGAGAATATTATATCCAGCACTTGGCTGAAAAGACTTGACACATTCGTCCATGTTTGGAATATATAGTCTCTATCCATATATTATTGTCTTCGTGATTGGTATGGATGGATGTCCTACTAACAAATAGTACTGCGGCAGCTAGATATACCAGTAGGATGATTCCAGTTGACATTGATAGGTATCAGCCTACACCTGTCTAATGGGTTGAGCCATATTATTTGTATTCTAGTGTTACTGTATTTATGATCGTATAATGATTCGGACCACACAATACATCTCAATTACCCTCTCTGTATGATAACTGCACCCTCTCCACTATTCCTCTAGGCTTACCTCTTTAGGATATTTACATGCTGTATCACAGAGTCAGCTCAAATGCAATGTAACAGGCTATATTAGCTCTAATCTGAGGTTTACACATAATGAAGCTATACATTATGTTAGCCGTGGCCATCGCCGTTGCTAGTGCGCTCATAGTGTATACTGTATCCACACAGAATGATGTTTCTCCGGACATTCACACAATCTCACTTGTATCTACACTTGTGGAGAACGCCTCTCCTGCGATAGGTAGCCCTGACGCTCCCATAACTCTAGTGGAGTTTGGAGACTATCAGTGCCACTTCTGTCACCAATTCTTTGTAAACACCAAAGACCGCATAATCACAGACTATGTTGACACCGGTAAAGTGCGTATGATCTTTAAAGATTTTACCATAATTGGACCTGACTCCATACGTGCCGCTGAAGGTTCATGGTGCGCTCAGGAACAGAATCTATACTGGGAGTATCATGACATGTTGTATCATAACTGGGATGGCGAGAACACTGGCTGGGCATCTGATGCAAACCTCCACAGACTTGCCGCCATGGCGGGCCTTGATGTGAATACATGGTCTGAGTGTCTGAACTCTGGCAGATACTCTGATGTAATCTCATCTAGTAGTGATGATGCGCGCGAGCTGGACATTACAGGAACACCATCCTTCTTTGCAATACTGCAGAACCAGACGATTGTAAACATACACGGTGCGCAACCATACGAGCAGTTCGCCCAAGTATTCGACTCCATGCTGCAGTAGACTCAGAGACTGTATGTCACATTATGTATGATATCTGATGTAAGCTACACCGCAATCACACATACTCTCTGTCATACTATGGATGCGTTGTATGTGACATTCTGGTATGTGCTCCTCGCAGTCTGCAGGTTGCATGCGGCAAGTCTAGTGGCTGCTTGACGGCTCAGCTATACGCGAACCATTGGGAGTCGTGTATCCTACCTGTATGTCGCACCCACATGTGAGCCGTCCTACTGGTATATCGTACAGTATGGCATCTATCTCTTTAAAATGACTGTTCGTACGGTGGGCTGCATACGTGTTTATTTCGGTATGTACTTCCCCATTATGCCCATAAAAACCATATATGTAGGCATTATAATGTCATGTAGATGGCTGCTGGAATTGATGACATATCGGTCTACATACCAAAACTATACGTGGATACTGAAGACTTTGCTCAAGCTCGAGACGTCGATATAGACAAGATGCGCAAGGGCTTGGGCATATACCAGATGGCCATAGCTGACAACAACCAAGATCCTGCATGCCTGGCGGCTAATGCGACTTACAAAATTATGAAACGCAATGACATACATCCAAAAGATGTGGGCCGGCTCTACATATCTACTGAATCCTCATTTGATGAATCCAAAGCCATGAACGCGTATGTGGTGGGAATGCTTGAGCAAGTGTATGGGCCTGGTACATTTGGGCACTGCGGAGGTGTCGAGACAAAGTTTGCATGTGTGAGCGGCTCTTATGCACTATATGACAATCTGAACTGGATAAGGGCCGGGGAGGCCGACTCCCAGTATGCACTAGTTGTAGTCTCTGATATTGCAAAGTATGATTTAGGTTCTAGTGGTGAGATGACACAGGGCGCCGGAGCCGTTGCGATGCTCTTGAGTGATGATCCACATCTACTCACCTTTGATCCCAAGGTGACTGCCACATCCATAAGTGATGAATATGACTTTTACCGTCCTTTCGGCAAGGATACCCCCATAGTCCACGGCCAATACTCCAATCTACTATACCTACTGCAAGTCCGAAAAGCCTTGGATCTCTACAAGAAGAAGGTACTATCAACCAAACTCATAACGCCGGGCCCTGATGAATCCATACTGGATTATATCGACTATTTGAACATGCATCTTCCGTACAGCGCCATGGGACGTAAGGCTTTGGCGTATCTGCTGCGACATGAATGGAGGCATCTCCCTCGCTGGAAGTCATTGATAGAGAAGATTGGCATGGCCGAACCTGTGGCACAGCATCCTGGTACCATCGAGACCATACTTGCCAATCCTGAGTTTATAAAAGATGATAGCAAGTTTAACAGACTACTAATGGAGACTGATGAATTCATTGACATATATGAAAAGAAGCTGTCTAGCTCACTCATTGCATCAAAGATGATTGGCAACCTCTATACCGCCTCATTATATCTGGGACTTAGAAGTAGTCTGGAATATGAGCATCGCAAAGGTGTAGATCTGGCAGGCAAAAGAGTTGGCTTTGGCTCATACGGTAGCGGAAGTAGCGCCATGGTGTTTAGTGGCGTAATCACCGAAGAGTATGCTGATGTTGTCTCAAAGATGAATTTAGACTCTGAGATGAAGAACCGGCGCCGTTTGACGTTGGACGAATATGAACTCCTACACCGTGGGCAGATGCCTCTCACTGAATCCATACTGTCCGGCGATGGTGAATTCATACTTACCGATGTGAATAAATCAAACAGTGAGCGACAGTATGTCTTCAAATCATGAGCGACAACCCTCTCAAAGATATACTCTTTGAGCGTTTGAATACCCACAATGCAGAACGACTAATATCTACACATAACTATGCAGAATTAATAAAATATGTCATACCATATATGATGGACAAAACCCATAATGTCGCACCATACGAAGAGTCGGCAGTTGCAATATCCACAGGCATACTGCACTATATACTGACCGTCTCTGCCACGCCCAGCCAAAGACAGGTTACCTACAAAGATGTAGATGTTGATATAGTGCTGCCCGACATCCGACAACTAAACAGAGACCCTTCCTTGGCTGTTATAATACAGATATGCCCCAACTGTGATGTGGCAAGACATAGACTACACAATACGACCACCATACAACCCATACAGAAGAACATCTGGCTGTTGACCCCCTACGACTGTTACTATCACATATTTGATGGCTCGCCATCCTTCTCTGACCTATTATACGATATGATAAAATTCTCGCGCACCCATAATCAAAACAAACTAGGGCTATTAGGATAATGTCTTTTGTGTGGCACCCCAATACACAGATGTCTGAGTGGAAGGAGTTTGATCATATCGTCAGCGGCGATGGCATGTGGCTACAAGACTCTACAGGACATCGTATGCTAGATGCCGTATCTTCAATGTGGTGCAACGTTTGGGGACACTCTGAGACCGAACTGATAGATGCACTGTACAATCAGGCCTGTATGATACCCCACGCATCACTCTTCAACATTACACATACCCCTGCAGAGTCTTTGGCCGGGCACCTGATACAGATATGTCCTAACATGAGACATGTCTTTTATACAGATGATGGCTCGACTGCCATGGAGGCCGCATTCAAGATGGCTGTACAATACTGGCAGAATCAGAAATCCCCCAAAAACATGCTGGCAAGTCTTTCGAATGGATATCATGGTGACACAATAGGCGCAATGTCGGTGGGATACTCGGATACTTTCTTTGGAGCATATCGCCATATGACTCCTAGATGTATACGCATTCCTACACCAAATCATGGCGTGACCAATTGGAGCGATACGTTGGATCATTTATCTGAGACTTTGGAGTCGAACAAAAGTATTGCTGCTGTAGTCATGGAGAGTGGTGCGCAGACTGCCGGTGGCGTAGTGATATATCCTGAGGCATTTCAGACTGCCGTATCTCAGATATGTCACAAAAACGATACACTACTTGTGGTGGATGAAGTGGCCACCGGTCTGGGTCGTCTATCTCACATGGCCGAGTACGCTGCGCAACAATCCAATCCGGATATCGCCGTATACAGCAAGATGCTCACTGCCGGCTATATGCCTCTGGCCGCCACACTTGCAACTGACAAAATATATGATGCCTTCTTGGGGGACTACTCTGACCATTTACATCTCTTTCATGGTCATACATTCTCTGGTAACCCCTTGGGTGCTGCTGTGGCCAACCGAAATTTAGAGTTGTATGCAGAACGCCAACTGATACAACACGTGCAACAGTTATCTCGCATATTTGCTGATGGGCTAGATGTAATGTCTGATACCAAAGGAGTACTTGATGTGCGGTACAAAGGATTACTGGCAGGCATAGACATTGATATAAACTGCGATGTCTCCTCTGCCAATTATACGATATATCAGATTGGTCGTAAAAATGGTGTATACCTGCGAACATTGGGGAACACAATACTTGTGGTGCCACCCTTGGCCATTTCACCCGAGGAACTATCACAGATTCTCACTGGCGTCTCGGACACCATCCTCGCCCTCTGAGAGGGCACGCCTTCTTCTATACCAGATGGCTATGCCGCCAGCGATCATCGCACTAAACAATATGATCCCTGCCATCTGTAGCTCAAAGTTGTATAGCATGTTACATTCTATATTCATTCAAAATATAAAAGACATATTCTACAATTTGAAAAAGTAATAAGTAACAAAGTTATTTCATACATAATGATAACAGTTCTAGCTGGCGGTACTGGTTCAGTAAAGATCGTACGAGGATTAGCATCTGTAGAGTCTGATGTAAACGTCATTACCAACGTGGGAGATAACTACTGGCTATATGGACTGTATGTCTGTCCAGATATTGACACCATAATATATGGCCTATCTGATCGATTGGATTTGGACAAGGGCTGGGGCGTAAAGAAAGACACCTTCAACTTCCTGCATCAGATGGAGGTCTTTGGGGAAGAGACTTGGTTCCGCATAGGTGATAGGGACGCGGCCACTCATCTAATACGTACCAACAAACTAAAGAATGGTGAGAATCTCAGTAACATAACAAAATGGATGTGTGAGAGGTTTGCAGTGGGTCCAAACATAATACCTGTATCCGACAACAGCATAGAGACGCGAATTACGACTAGTAAGGGAGATTTGCACCTTCAAGAGTATTGGGTAAAGTATAGAGGACGTGAAGAGGTTACAGGCATACAGTACGTGGGAGCCGAAAAAGCCCGCGCCAACCCTGAAGCCATACAATCCATACAAAACTCTGATGTTATTATAATATCACCGGGAAATCCTCTCACATCCATAGGACCTATGCTGCAAATCAAGGGAATTAAAAAAGAACTCTCACGTAAAAAAGATCGTGTAATAGCCATCAGCCCCCTTATTGGTGATGAGTCTATAACTGGCCCGGCCGCCAAGTACATGCGAGCCGCTGGTATAGAGTCCAACGCATACGGTCTGGCAAAGATGTACTCGGATGTATGCTCGACCATAATAATAGATAGTAAGGATCGAAATCTCACCAAAAAGATACAATCTTTGGACTATAAAGTACTAGATACTAAGATCACTATGAAGACAAAAAATGCCGAGGAGAAATTGGCATCATTTGTACTAAAGAATGCCAGATCAATTTGAGACTATCTGTAATTATTCCTGTCAAGCAGTACAATACAGCAAAGACAAGACTGGATGTATCTGATGAGCAACGCGCAGAGTTGTGCCATCTGATGCTACATGAGACATTACTGACGCTGAACAGATCAGCTGATATACACGAGATAGTGGTGGTGACCGGTGAGGCCAGAGCTAAAAGACTATCTGAAGCCATGGGTGCCACCACACTATACGATGATGATTCAGGAGTAAATCAGGCCGTACACACCGCCGATACATACCTAAGTAAGAGGCAGGCGACAATGTCACTGGTCATTCCTCTAGACATGCCTCTGATGGAACCATCTGACATATCATTTCTCTTAAAATTTTTTACGCCCCCTACATGCATTCTGGTTGTACCATCCATACGGTATGATGGCACAAATGCATTACTGCGATGCCCCCCTGATGTAATGGGCACTAGTTATGATGACAACAGCTATAGAAATCACATGGCCATGGCACGCCGAGCCGTTACAAACAATGGCCTTGTACATGTGCCTAGAATGATGCATGATGTGGATACTCTCATGGACTTGAAGTATGTACTACAGCGGGCCAGACCTGATCTCAAACAACGCATCAACGATATCTTGAGATGAAGTTGGTGCGCTGCTCTATCATCATTAGTATGGTCAGCGCACCAGTTACAACTATTATAATCTGTATGGTACCAAAGAATGGTTGCTCAAAAGCCTCCGTTATACCCCAATCACCCACATGCGCCACAAAGTGACCATATGAGTATATGAAATAGTTTGTGGCCCAATGTATCAACAGCGCGCAGACAAAACCATACCTGTAGTAGACGTATCCTAGTATTATGCCAGCTATTGTGGCCTGTGCCAGCTTTGCAACGCCCCAGAAGTCATCTTGTATAATATGTGATACGCCAAATATGACACCTGTAATTACAACTATGATTATGGCCCTCTGCGCCTTATCATGTATGTGGAGATGGCGCGCCGGATGCCACAACGACTGTGCTATAAATTTGATGGAGACTCTGTGAGTATATACGGCAAAGAGGGGTACTCCCACCAATATGACGCGATACAGAATCTCTTCGGTGATGGGAGATGCTGTAATGAGATAGAACTGTACCAGATGGTTTCCAATATCTGGTGGTGTTATGGCTAATCCTGCATACCCTTGTAGCATATCCACCACTGTTGATGCCAGCACCAGTACGGCAAACCATGAAAGTGCATGAATCATATAATTGGCTGTATGTGTAATTCCAAACACTCTCTCTTTTAAGGATGTCAAGATATCCCGGTCAGGGCCTAACAGGGCTACTGCAAAGAAGGCGACGTATATCGACCATAACAGAATAAAGAGATCTCCTAATTCTATAAATGATGGCAGTACACTGTACGATTCAGCTCCAAATAATGCAATGTGTGATGCTGGTACCTGAAAAGTAATATTCTGGCCTATATTGCCGTCAAATACCACATACGCTCCTAGAGGAAATGATACTGCCATCATGCCCAGTATTGTGGATATTAGTGCTGAGTGTGGTATGCCGAACGGTACGCGTCTTCTCTCCAACTCTCTAATGCAGCTCTATACTGCCATCTGGAAAGCCAAGGCCTATTAATGTCTCTTTTATGGTCTCTCGATGATCTCCTTGTAGAAATATGTAGCCATCCTTGGCAGTACCGCCACAGGCATACTTGCTTTTGAGTCCCTTTGCTACACTATCAACATTATTGGTCTTTGGGTCTATACCTTCAATCATTGTGCCCTTCTTCTTGAAACGTCTAGTTTCTAGTCGAATTATGATTTTAGCCCCATCTCGAGCTAACTCTACACACGCACAAAGATCCTCGGGTAAGCCACACGTGTTGCAAATAACTGCCATTGATTCAATACACGTAGGCTTAACATGTTATTAAGCCTTAGGGAGATGGCGGGATTGTTGCGTAATTCGATCCTGACACCACTGAAGCCCAACCAATAGATTTTTTGATCGTTCATCCCTTACACTCGACAATGAATAGCTGACCGGACTATTGGAAATACTACCATCTGGGACACAGCAGCGATATACCATTCATGATTTACGCCGTAGTAAATTTGGTGCGGGGGCACCCGTACCCGCGCCAAGAGAATGGCAACCGAGGACGACCCCCTTCCACTCCAAGGACAAACTGGACTTTATCTGCATACTGATGGTCGACTGGCACAAGACCTCCCATGACATGGAGCGCGACCTGTCAGTGATAACGTTACCGTGGTGGAACGGCGGGCCCGTCCCGATATAACACTACCATAGCCAGGCACCTGCAGACCATCCCGTATGACTGGCTGACCGCAATGCTGGCTAGGAAGGTTAGGCTGTGCATGGTCGAGGCGGATGGCGCGACCGGCCCGTTGGGTGCCGACAGCAGCGGGGTGGAGACCACCAGAGACGAGATCGTCGTGCGGCTCCTCAAAAGAAAGATTTCGTTGAGATGGCCCAGAAGGAGTACCTAAAGTATCACATAGTCGCCGTCCTGGGACTATACATCATACTGGAGCGGGTATAACCCCGAGCAACATCAACGATGTTACCATGCTGGGCTGTATGAGACGGCAGCGTCTGTTGCCCAACCCGTTCGTCTTTCACGCGGACTGAGGGTATGACTCAAACTACAACTGCCATATACTGTTCGAGATGAAGGTTACACCCAATATCAAGCAGAGAAGCATCTCTGTTAACCACGGCAAGCCTTACAGAAGCAGGGTGTCCAAGATATTCAATGAGGAGGAGTGCTACCAACGCGGCATTATAGAGGGTATCTTCGGCGGCGAAAAGTCCAAGCGTCACCAACTGCACTACCGGTTCATTATACTGGACAACAGCCGCCGGTTCGGCAAGATCCGGACCATCACCTGAAACATCAAGGTGCTGAACCGACTCAAGTGTACTCGGATACGTGAGATGGAGATGCCATCCTACGGATGGTGTCATGTGCGTGACCGTACAAGTTAGTATGTTCCGCCAATGAAACCACGGCGGGGCACATGCGAAAACAAGATCAGATGGAGTTACGCAACAACCCCAACCTTGAGGTGAAGTTTTTATATTGAGGCGTGTCCGTTTTGCTAAAATGGCTCCTATGTACAAATCACATGGCAATCTCAACTCATATCGAATTTATCTGCGGCCAATGGCCAAGTGCAGATATGGTAACAGTACTTTAAAGAGTCTTAAACCACATCAAAAAAATGTGCTAAATATACTGCACATATTATTTATGTACGGTAGTGAAACCACATGGGCCATGGCCAAGACTAAGATGGGCAATATCGAGAACATACGTACACAGGAAAAAGTCTTTAGACGCCTCATAGTGGGGAGGATGGACAGAAAGAAATACTCAGACGGTCTAGTGAATAACGGTTTGGTAGTAGCAGAAAAAGATCCCATAAAACCATACATGAAATACCGGCTGTCACTACACGGCATACTGTATAGTATTGATGCTCTTGACCCATTGCAGAAGTCCATAGACCGCATGACAACAAAGTATGTGCACATACTGCCGAAGGTGTTTGGAAAATGGGAAATGCTCAAGAGAATCCTGGGCGAGGATGTGTACAGTTTGAGAATACTTGCAAGTGGACTGTTCCTGAACAACATATATCTGGCAAATATGAGCGCCCCAGTTTATGAACTCATGTTGTTTCTTCATATAAAATACAAAGGCAGTTTTGAGATCATGTATGAGCACGATTTGGCTGAACAGATCTCGTATTGGTTCTATACGTTTTTGATGTACAAAGATATTGACAAGCTAAAAGCGATATTGACCAATGACGACGACATTCGTGACTGGTACATAAAGTTCATCCAGCAGGCAAAGTTGTATTATGATAATAGATTGCTTGCCATGAAAAACGTCAGTAATACACTTGACATCAATATTCCGGATGTTGAGGTAAGTGAAAGTAAGTAACTGTTAGGATTCTGACTTGCGCAATCGTTAGAATCGAACCAGTAGTAGGACACAGAAATTATTCTAGGCGGCATTCAGATTAGTATCTTGTCCAGATCACTGAGGCCTATCGGCTTTATCAACAGTCCGGCTAGCGACTGTGACTTGGCGGCCTTGTATTTCTCATTGTCAAGGGAGTAGCCTGACATGAAGTATATCTTGGCATCTGCATATCGCTGTTTGAGACGGTTAAACACCTCGTACCCATCCATGCCTGGCATATTTATATCCAACAACACGATGTCTGGCTCAAACTCCTCATACGTCGTCACAGCCTCACGGCCATCTGTGACCGGGTTCACAGTATGCCCCTTCATAATAAGCATGAGATGCAAGGACTCTAAAAAATCCAAGTCGTCATCTATTACAAGTATCTTCATTTTGGAACCTCGTCATACTTCATTGTATACTCACCTAAACTCTGCGTACTACTCCCCTGGCATCTGTTGAGCTAAACGTCTGTGTTTTTGGAATGTATATGGAGAACAGCACTAATCCATTCTGATTCGACGTTGTTATGCGCCCTTTGTGTAGTTTTACTATGTTCTTGCAGTATGTAAGTCCTAGTCCAGTACCCTCTTTCTTGGTTGTAAACAACGGATCAAACATATGTGGAAGAACATGTGAGGGTATGCTTGGACCTGAGTTCGCAAACTCCAGTATGACAGTGCCGTTCTTGTTACCAGTCTCAACATCTTCGTCACGAATACGGACGACTATGCGCCCTTGATTGTGTCCTATTGCCTGGACAGCATTATTCAACAGGTTGTAGAATACAAATTCCATCTTTTTGTTATCGCACTCTACGTTTATGTTCTGATCGTCGTCGGGTATGTGTAGGTCGATATTCTTGGGCAGTGTTAACATATCCACTGCGTTGTGCAATATATCCAACAACATAACTGAGTGCAGGTTGAGTGGGGTGTTGTTTACAAAGGTCAAGATGCTTTCGATCTGGTGCGATATACGCTTGATTGACCGCTCCATTCTTGCCGTCTCTTTGTTGAGTGGTGTGTCTAGATTAGATTTTTTGATCAATTCAACTGAATTGAGCAACGACCCAAGTGGGTTCCGTATGTTGTGTGCCATGGTGGCCGAAAATTTACCAAGAACCTCAAATCGCTCCGTTTGTACAGTCTTGTCTACATATGATCGAGTGATGCGCCATACTAGAAATGTAATGAACGTCAACACTGTGATGTTAGCGATACCAAGAAGTATCAGAAGTAATGAATTATGTGTAGTAATATCATTAAGGTAGGTACTAAGTTGTTCGTTCATGTTATTTGCTATTTCAATTATCTTATTGCCTAGTGTGTGTACCGACTCTACGTTATCATAAGTGAGGCTATTCTTTGAATTGATCATCTCTGTCAGCACAGTTGTGTATTGATCTACTGCAACCACCATCTCGTCCAACTCCGAATGCAGTTCCTGCGGCAGAGGTGTAATACCGTTCCCCCCCATAATGCTGCTATAGAGAAGTTCGGTGTTATGCTCTAACTCTTCAATGGCAGTCTCAACATGTGTGTGTATCTCACTTTCGTGAAATAGTGTACGGTACATCTCAAGCTGTACAGTACTGGTAAGTAGCCGGTTCTTTCCTGTAATGTCGATCAGTTTCCCATGAGAGGAATGTTGTAACTCGATGTGTGCTACAACAAGGAAGCTCGAGATAATCAAAATGGCTTGGACAAATATGAGTGATAGAATCTTATGCAAAGCATTCATACGTGCGCGTCAACCTCACCTTACTGAGTGCGTGTACTCACATATACACCTTTAAATATTGTATTGTAGGGAAATCATGTCGCTTAGGCTTAGCTAAGAGAAGGTCGCAGGAATACAACCAGCTATATAGATCAGGAGAATCGACGAAGATTGTGCTGACGGACAAGTCCATACACTACATCATCAGATAACTAGAGAATGGTAGAGATATTATGGTGATGGCAGAAGAGATGAAGGTGTCACAACAGCACATCCAGCGGCTGTGGGCCGAATATTTCAAGACTGGAACGATACACATTCAGGGCCGAGTGGACGGCCCAAGGGCGCCGAACCCTCTGATGTCTAGGCAAAAATGGTGCTGGATACGCACCGTCGCTGACCAGACGGAGTGCAGTTGACCGTAAAGAGGCTCCGGAGGACCGGATATAATATAGGATACGCTAGAGTATATCATATATTGAAGTCCAACGATATGGTCACCTCCTCCCCGGCAAAGTCAAGGCAGCGGAAATGGGTGCGGTACGAACGCCTCTACTCAAATGCCATGTGGCATGCCGACTGGCATGCCATGAAGGATCCTCGAATGAAAGGAATGAACCTGATCACATACCTGTATGACGCTTCGCGGTGCGTCACCGGAGCTGCCCTCTTCAGGGAGGCCACCTCGAAGAATGCAGTGATAATGCTGAGGCAGACCATCAGCAGGTTCGGCGTACCGGCAACCATCCTATCTGACAACGGTTCCTGTTTTGTAGGAGTAAGAGATCGCAAAAAGCCGAAGAATTCTTGGATGCCGACATTGTTCGAGAACGAGCTGCTGTCCCTCAACATAATCCTGATCAACTCAAGACCATACCACCCGTAGACCAACGGAAAACTGGAACGATTACACAGGAGTATTGAAGATGAGATATGGCGCTATATCTGCCTGGACGACTACATCGAATAATACAACACCGACAGACTGCACTGGGCGCTGGACATAGACAACTATGAAACACCCATGATGGTGTTCTGCAACAAGACGACCATTAACGAGACACGGAAGCAGAATCCCAAGTAGATGGAGGCGGACATCAATAAGTGACGGCTACGACATAGCGCGACATGATTTCTATACAATACTTTATCCTGGCCTTGTCTCTATTGTACGAAAATTAGGTTGGAATGGACCCCAGCAAAGGAGAACAATTTTTGCACAATTTTACACAGACTTTGATGCCTCATTTATGTGTCGCCTCCCATGATGCACCTATTAGTCAACTAAACTAGGCACGGCGTGAATACATCTTAGGGAATTATATAGATAAGAACACAGCCGCAGCTGCGCGCTTGTCTCTTTTCTGACGGCTCTTCTGTATGGAACGGAGTATGGCGGGTGTTGGCTTGTAGCCCTCCTTGTGCCCCGACCGTCTTAGGATGACGTTCCCCGCTGCCCTATACAGGATATTCCAGGCGGCATTGACATCCGCGTGGAATACCCTGGTACAATTAGTGCAAATGAACTTGTCGCGTGATATACGCGACTCTGAGTCTACGTGACCACACATATGGCACGTCTGGCTTGTGAATCTGGCCATCACCCCATATAGTGGGATTCCTTCCCTCTCGCATCGCTGCGCCAACTTCCGTAGAAATTCACCAAGTCGGTTCTCCCGCATTGAACGGTTCATGGCGCGTTTGTAATTCCCGCCATGTGTCGTCATATCTTTTATCGATAATATCTCGGCTATGACGGCATCTACTCCTTGTACGATACGCGATACGGTCTGGTTTATGGTGTTTACGGCGATGCCATCAGCCTTCCTGTATAGTTGTTTAATTTGGTCGTTCAATACGCCCCACTTCCGGCCATGCCGTACCTTGTGGTCACGAAGACTCTTTAGCGCATCTATCTCCAGCAGGATGGCTCTATGGCGTGTGTTGTGTATTGTAACGTTGCCATTTGTGTCGACAGTGACTGCCAGGTGTTTGCCGCCCACATCAATACCCCGCATTATACCAGTATTGCGGTGTGGTTCGACCGGTACGCGCACGGCTATGTGCAGCTCAAACATATGGTCTGACGGCTTTGTATGCTTGTCCACCCGTTTGGTGACATCAACTATCTTGAATGAGCGCATGTCCCATGATACATAAATGGGCTTGGCGGTCTCCACTACACCATATCCGGGGATGTGTATGGTGTGCTCACCTTTTCGTACAGGCGGATTTATACAACTAAGTATAATGCGGCCATCTTTGCGGCGGTATGGCGTATGGCTTGAATTACCATCCATGACTCTCCTACATGCGACGGAGGCATCCTGTATGGCACCGCGGCCAAACGATGCAGGGCACTCGCGTAGCCATGTATGTTCGGCGCGCCACCCCGTAAGCTGTTTGAACATGCCATACTTTAATGCCCTCTTTGATGGTCCAAAGTCATATGTATGGTAGTCATCGTCCAGCGTACCTGATGTAAAATCGTCCAGCTTGCCCGGCAGCTTGAAGGACTGTAGGATGTCCACTACCACCCTCTCCATGTATTCACCGCCAAACAAATACTCTGATACGGCGCGGTTGTACACATATCTTGACGTATGATTCGTGCGGTGAGCCCACTCTGCAAACGATACATCTCTCCGTAACGGTACCTTGACTATCCGTATCATAATGTGTAATACGGTATGTTGGTATTTAAGGAGGGATGTGGCGCATAGGCATGAAATCCATGGTTTTAGCATTACCCTCCAAAACCTCCGAAGGTGTGTTCTAATCTATATAATTCCCACATCTTACCTGAGCATATACATAAATTACTATGCTTGAAAAAATCATCTTCCGATATTATCACTGGTCAGAAGGGGATAAATGATTACACTCGTGGTGCTCTCATGACCGGCTCTTAAATAGTCATTAACTACCTAAACCGTCCGAGATAATTTCACCGTCCGCCTCGTGATCTATATATTTCAACACTCTCTTAAGAAGGTATATCCTCAGTAACAGTTTAACCTCCCCACAAATGGATTCCTCCCGCAAGGCTGGATGGCGGCCCGAGACGAATCATGATGCCGCCAGACACCCACTACATCCAACATGTGACAGAAGAAGGATGTTGATGGGATGGTACGCAACGGAATGCCCTGCGTTTGGACGTGGTGAATTCACCCGTTGATGTAGAAGAACCCGTTTTATGGTCCTTATAAGGGGGTTAAACGGTTACCATACTCCGCCCCTCTTGGTTTTCAGGTGTGATGTCTGACTGAATTTCGTTGTTCTACGCCTACAAAAGGAGAGGGTTGGGCATGTACCTTAAGTAGTGTCTCTTTTTTACCTATTTATCACCTCCGTTACACACGTTTGCATGCATGTTTAGTATTAGCCCTAATTGATATTTGATATTTGTTACCCTGTTGCGGTATGCCTTTGCAGTCATTTTACGGCTCTAGTGAATTCGTACTGATTTAATAATTCCCTCCTATCCTGGCCTTGTTGTAGTATATGAAAATTATGTCCGCTAGTCATTTGACTCCGCCTCCATCCAGTTGAGGCCCTTTGCCTTGGTCTCCTCGGCCGCTTTCTTGGCCGAGAACGCCTTGAGCGAAGTCTCGTAGTTGGCTACGTCCAGCGAAAAGTGGAGTCGCCTCTTGTTGTAACACTAGATATACTCGGGCAGGCTCTCGTAGTGGCCTATCTCTTCCTCGATGGTTCTGTGGAACCGTTCAAGCTTCCCGTTCGTCTGGGGGTGGCATGGTCTTGAGTTTATCAACTCGATACCCCTACACAAGAGCTCCTCCTTGAACGCGGTGGGCTTCCAGGATCCTTTGGGGTTGCCCTTGCGCATGCCCACAAAGCAAGATCCATTGTCCGACAGGATGGTAGCCGGCGTTCCGAACCGCCTAATTGCCTGCTGGAGCGCCACCACGGCGTTCTCCGCGGCAGCCTGAGTGAACCGGCCCGTCCCGGTCACGCACCTTGAGGCGTCGTCCAGGAATGTGATGAGACAAAGCCCCCTCATACGCGAACTCTTTATGACGTGCCAGTCGGTGTGCCACATAGAGTTGGAGTGCTTACGCTCGTATCGCACCTACTTACGCTTTCGTGACTTTACTTCGGATGGTACGACTAGCCCACTCTCCTTCATAATCCGGTATACTCGCTGGTATCTTATATTATGATCCGCCCTGCGCAGGCTTATTGCCGTGCGTACCACGCCTACCTCCCCCAACCGGTAGGTGTCCAGTACCAACTGTACCTCGTCTGGCGACGGCGATAGCAGGGCGGGTCTGCCCGGAGTGCGCGGAATAGGCGCGGATCCGGTCTTGCGGAACTTGGCGTACGGCCTCCGAATGTGCCTTGATGTCACTCCGAGCTCGGCGGCCACCACAGAAGATCTCCTGCCTTTCTCAAGTTGGTTTATGGCGTACCGGATGGACTTTGCCGTAAGACACTTTGCCATATTTTTTCTTGATCGATACAGCGTATAATACTCCTTTATGGTGCGCTTGATCTTAGTCGGACCTAATTTCCGTACAATAGAACAAGGTCAGGATAGGAGGGAATTATTAAATCAGTACGAATTCACTAGAGCCGTAAAATGACTGCAAAGGCATACCGCAACAGGGTAACAAATATCAAATATCAATTAGGGCTAATACTAAACATGCAAACGTGTGTAACGGAGGTGATTAATGGGCAAAAAAGAGACACTACTTCTTAAGAGAGTGTTGGAATATATAGATCAAGAGGAGGACGGTGAGGTTAGCTCGGACGGTTTAGGTAGTTAATGACTATTTAAGAGCCGGTCATGAGAGCACCACGAGTGTAATCATTTATCCCCTTCTGACCAGTGATAATATCGTAAGATGATTTTTTCAAGCATAATAATTTATGTATATGCTCAGGTAGGTTCCTCCTGCAAGGACGGGTGGTGATCTAAATGACCTAGATTCGGACCAAAATTCGCCTCAAACCGGACATGCGCAGGTCGTCATAATTCATTTTTGGCCGGTTTTTTACCTAGTTCCACTCAGATGGGGCATATACGAAGGCAAAAATCCATACTGTATTATGGTGTCGGGCATTCGCGGTACATTACGCGGCGGATACGGCGTTCTGTATGAGCGTCAGCCACTTGTCTGTACCCTGTATGTCTATGCCTGCAGCCTCGGCGGGTGTCCTGTATGCTATGCCACCATGTGGCTTGATGTAGTTGTAGTGCAGTATGGCCATGCGGAATATCAGTGACTCCTTGTTTATGCCGCGGGTATATCTGAAACAATCTCTGTATAATCAGAGAATTCTACAAAATGATTAAACCAAAAAGTTGAAAAGTTTTGAGTTTATACCATATTACCGTAAATATTATACAATACGTAAATGATGTTTAGACTGCTAAACCATAGAATATCGCAACTTCAGAGAAACCTGCAACCTGACATACTTGAGTACTGGCATACACAAATCATACATGATGCCAAAGATATGGCTCCCCCCTGGCTGCAGGACAAGATATCTGTAAAGCAGGACCCTTATCTTCCCATGAAGTTTAATCTGAACATATCAAAGCGCGCAATATCATATTATATGATGGCTTTAAACCAAAACCTACCACAAATGCCACTATCTACACAACTATACTTTCTAAAGGTGACCGAGTGCCTAAATGATGAGATAGACCAGCAACTAGTCTAGCACTATCCTATACCTATGCGCAGGCCCTGTCCGTCTATGTCTATATCCTTGTATTTTAATTTGGATGATGATGTAAATGTCACTACTCTGACTCGTACTATGGCTGACAAGTCAAACTGTCCAGACTCTACCAAACCAATAGATGTATCATCAAGGCCTATCACTGAGGCCTCATCAAGTATGTCGGTGGGATTATACCCTGCCTCTTTGCGGAGATTCTGTATCTGTCGGGCTACATCCCGAAGGCGCCAGCGAGATACTGTGGCATCATCACTTTTTGTGGATACAAAGACGATGTGTCCATCTTTTGTGGCAGATTGGTAGCCTTCTGCCGGTTCATATCCTATTATAAAGTCAGAAACATCTAATGATATCTCCTTATCATCCATCGAAAATGTGTAGTGCCCCCTCTTTAACGACTCTACTATTGTGTCCGGGCTGGTCTGGCCAAACTCTCTACTTAGACGCGGCATATCGCCCTTCAAGCGAGGCCCTAACTTCTTTCTGTCTAGTGACACTGTGGGGATCACTGGCATCTTTATCTGGCGCATCTGTATGTATCCCTCTAAACCATCTACTATGTCTCTATGTTCTATTGGGCGTAGCACCTCTACATTCATTCTCTCTTTGAGATATGACTGTAGCGTATCTACCGACTCTTTGTTGGCCGGTACTACGACTAGAGCTTCACGAAGGGGCCAACGTCTCTTTAGTTTTGCGCGGGCACGCGCGGCTGCAGTTGCCGTAAGTATGGACTTCATGGAGTCAAAAGCATCCTCTATATCTTTATTGATCATTTCATGATTTATGGTGGGCCACTCTTGCAGCAGTATGGAGTCTGAACCGCCAAATGCCTCCCTGTACAGGTATTCACTAAAGAACGGACAGAAGGGGTGTATCATGATGTCTAAAGTCTTGAGGCATCTACCTATGACTGCGTATATTGCCTCCCGCCTACGTCTCTGGGATGCGTCATCCTCCCAAAGCTGGCCTCGGACACTGGGTATATACGACTGACTCAGAGAGTTTATCATGAACTCTTCGATGGATTTTGCCGCCTCATGAAATCTACACTGATCTATCTTTTCAGTTACCACACGTATGGTGTGTTGCAGCTTGGACAGTATCCATATATCTGGATGGTCCAACAGGGACTCATCCTTGGCCCACTGCACATCATGTGTTGCATCATAACTGTCATACTCGCTGTTCTGTATATAATACAGGTGTAGGTTGTACAGGGTACTGAGTATCTGGTATGGTCTGGATGTCATCTCTGATGGTGAAAAATTTAGTGGCTCCACAGGACTGGCCTTCCACATAAAGTAGAGCCGGACCAAGTCCACAGGATTCTCTTTTAATAGATCTTTTGCTGGTATCACATTGCCCAAACTCTTACTCATCTTGCCGCCCCGCTCATCTAGAACGTGCCCTTGGAACAAGAACGATTTATACGGTGATGTGCCGTTTAATATGACGTTCTCGACTAATAGTGTATACGCCCACCCCCTTGTCTGGTCTATCCCTTCAGTGAAGAATGGTGCTGGTATGTCTCTATTATATTCATCATTGTTTAGTGATGCAAATGGTGCCGCACCACTGTTGTGCCATGTATCTAGCACGTACTGTTCTCGGACTGTATTGTAACTGTTACATCTCTTACATCGCATGCGTATCTTGTCAATCCATGGACGGTGCAGCTCAAAATTACTTCCATCCGGAAGCGATTCGGCATTCTGTATTATGTCGTCTTTGGTGTAGTACCATGTCTTTGCTGAGCAGTCATTACAGTGCCAGACCGGCATAGGGCAACCCCAATACCTCTCTCTGGATATGCACCATGGATGCTCCTCACCTACGATGCTCAAAAATCTATTCTTTGGGGCGTCAAAAAAGTATCTTACATGCTGGGCTGCATGTAGTGTTTTGGAGTCTAGCCGGTCTAACTTATAAAACCAGCCACGACGGGCCAACCACACTATGGGATGCTTTGATCTCCAACAGAGTGGATACTTGTGGTTAATTTTGCCAATCTTGACTAGCGACTTTACATCTTTTAGATCCGACACTATGATATCATCTGCATCCCGTACAAAGAGTGTACTGTATGCCCCCGCCTCGGATGTAAATCTGACACGCTCATCTATGGGACAGAATACCTCTATGTTGCGACGATGAGCTATCTGTATATCATCCTCACCATTGGCCGGCGCCAAGTGTACAAGACCAGTCCCAGCATCCACATCTACAAACGATTCGGCTACTGCTATATGGTATGTACCTCTGGATATGAGATTATCAAGTTCGGGGATCTTGTGTAGCAGTGGATGTATGTAGCGCTTACCCTCAAATACAGAGCCTGGCACTACTTTGACTATATCGTATCCTGTTATGTTTATCTCCTCCATGAATGTTTCTAATCGTCGCTGCGCAATCACCCACTCTTCATCATATCTGTGTATGTGCACTATACAGTACATCTCATCTGGGTGAAGTCCCACCATGGCATCGGTTACCAAGGTAAATGGCATAGTCGTCCACACGACTAGATGTATATCTTCATCGACTAACTTTACCTTATAGTATAAGGAGGGGTCTGTCACTGTATCGTATCCTTGGTTTACTTCAGCATGACTCAATGAGGTCTGGCAGCCAGGACAGTACCCTATCACTGTGTGGTCGTCCTCTAGTATGCCTGATTCGTGAGCTTTCTTTAGTACCTGCCACTCCCGCTCTATGTATTCATCTGTATACGTCCAGTAGGATTTACTATGATCCATACCCATTCCCATGAGATCGTCTACCTCCTCCCACTCTGCATTATATCTGGATACGATAGCCTTGCACTGTTCTACCAATCTCTCTACGCCTATGCCGCCCTCGATGGCACTCTTGTCACCAGCAACCCCTAACTCCTTCTCTGCCTGCAACTCCACTGGCAACCCCTGAGTGTCCCAACCTCCGTAAAAGAGTACCTTTTTGCCCGTAAGCGTTGTATATCTATACCATAAATCCTTGATTATTCGTCCCCGCAGGTGGCCTGCGTGGGGACTGCCGTTCAACGTTGGCGGACCCTCAATGAAACGGACTGTATCTCGGTCAGACTCGCTTAGCACACATTGAGTCTTTGGAATGTCTGCGTATATGCGACCCATCTTTTGTACATCTTTGGGATCAAATTTTACCGGAATTGTCATGTATAGAACCCAAATAATCACTGTTATAAAGGATATATATTGTGCCTATGAAGTACAACCAAAACTATTATGTGCCCACTTGATGTGACGGAACAGTCAGCAGCATTACCTCTGCGCCGCACTTATGCCTTTTGGCCACCCCGTATCCCTATATGGCCATGTTCCCAGGTGGGTCACCTGTAGGAGGCAGAGCGCGTGCCGGCTAGGGCAATTAGATTTACCACTCTCAGGCCGGTAGGCAGACTGCATCCGGGCCGACCCTGATTATGCCATCCAGATCATCCGAATATATGGAACCGGTGTAGAACAGGAAGATTAAATTGTCAGCGAAGCCCAGCATGATCATGGCTGGTGACCAACCTTCACTTGTGAGTCTGATATCAGACATTCTGGAGGTGCCCGACGTACTGTTCGTGGTGAAGAGCGGTGCGGCCGTAGCCGAGATACGTGGCGATTCTCTAGATGTCTCCTACAAGAACAACTGGATCACTGTGGGCGACAACAATGGACCTGCTCATATGCACATAAACATGACCGGCGTCTCGTCGGTACGGTTCGTCCAGGAAGAGAAGCCAACGCGCACCAGCTACAGCGTGCAGCTCACGGACGACTCGGGCGAGCGCATACTGGCGGCATTCTTCACGAAGATGTATGATTCGGAGATGAAACTCCGACCGGACAGGGTGGGTACATACGAATTACTGGAGAAAGAATGGGGCAATAAGATGAGTTAAAAAAAAGAAATCATGTACACAAAATGGTTCTTCCCGCAAGGATGGGTGATTGATCTAAATAATCCAGATCTGGACCGCAATTCGACCCAGACCGGGCATGCGCGGGCCGCCAGAGGAGACTCCGAGGGCCTTATGCTAGTGGGCACACCCGACTGTTTTTGTCTTATATGATGCTCTGCACACTACCTACATCCAACAGATACCCGATATATCCACACTCTGGACAACCACGGCTCCAATAACTCTCATCAGCATTGGGGTCATCTAGTGTAGAAAATCCACATTTGACACAATTCAAAGATGTACCTACTATGTCATAATAGTCGACTTTGATTCCCACGCCTTCAAAAGAGTATGGCCATGATATGTATGCGTGTTCTACGGCATGCCGCTCACTGATACGTCTCTTCCCATCAGAACACTTGATATTATTCATATGTATCTTATCTATGATGGGAGGCGCCAATACATTGAACTCTTCACGACTACATATCATCGCACTTAAATTCTTCACCAACCATCCGTACGGTCGATCATCAACGCGCTTCAATAAACCATGACTCTCCAATAATGATATGATCTTTACTATATTGTGTGCGTCTCGGTCTGGATCATCAGACATTGGATCAGCCAACACATTTGGGAGGTCCACTGCCTCTACAGACTCTCGTAGAAATCTAACCACCTTGTCGGCACCATGTAGACCACAATCTGTGCCTCCTAATGGTAGTCGGGTTACATATATCTGGAATTTGTCATCATGTCTATGTGTAAATGTTATTGTGGATGCGCAGTCTGTACATTCCAAGGTTATCATATCGTTTTGTATCTGACAGTAGCCGGTCTCATGCTGACAAGGTATTTTATTCCACATCTTTGCAAAGTCTTTCATTGGAGTATGCTGATATATGTCGTGATCATTGTCAATCATAAGTAACTCATTCATCAATAACATAAGCATAGTTTGATCCCGCAGTGGTGCCTCGCCCTCAGGGTCGGCACCATCCTCGGGCATTACTAGTTGAAATTTTTTGGTACCAATAAACTCCCGAACATCAGATGTGAGGCTGTATCCTACAAACTGCCCATCTATGGTTAGCTCAAATGTTTTGGGATATCCAAACTTTAGTATAAACTGCATACTTGTACCACACTTTGTGCATGTTAGATTGGCACATAATCCATACGCGGATATTAAGGGTTCATTATGATCGCACACCCCATCCTGCCAGATCTCCTCTAATCTGTACCTGTCTATTAGGTTGACCTGTCTTCGCTTATCCAAACTCTGTCGCCCTCTCCGTTTACGTTTTCGTGCCATCACACATGACACTTCATGATGATATTTAAGGCAAAAGTATGGGGAGGGGGAGGCGTATATACTCCGGTCTATTCATAAGGGGCAGATTTGAATAGAACGGTTTAAAGCTGATAGCAAATTTGGATAATTTAATGGGGGATTCCATACTGCTCAGAAAGGAATTAAGAAAAATATATCGCAAAATCGATCTTTTAAAAAAAAGAGAATGCGGAACTTAGATCTCAAGTAATTCAATTGAAAGAGGAAAAGGTATCAATGACAGACCAATACGAATCAGAGATTGAATATTATGCCATTACAGCGTAACATGCGCTACAAGTTAATGGTCGGTACGGGCATGCATATGTTGTTCAGTTTTGGTGATCTATACGTACCTCCCAAAAGCGCGGCATTACACCATGAAAAGGCATAGTGGAATTATCCAAAAATCCAGACTGGGACATATTTGGGGAGTCTGCTAGACCTGAGGCAGGATCTGCGGTCTAATTTAGCCTTGCTCCACGTTTTCAGTTGTAACAACAAAAATAACCACACATTTTGTGGCAGCAATATCAAATGTTGTATAATGTGGGAACAAAATATGTGAATATTTAGGCGATGCAGTCCCACCACACATCTGGCATACTTATTAAATTCTGCACCTATACGGTATTATAATGAGTGTTATGTGTGATACTCCTGACCGTCTGGACATAATAAAACCTGATCTGGACAAGATAGTGACCAAAATTGTGGATAATCATGACCCTATACGCATTATACTATTTGGCTCATACGCACGGGGCACGACTGGCAAGCATAGCGATATAGACCTATTGGTTGTAATGGATAGCGGAAAAAAGGAGGGAGCCGGAGCCCGAATCATAAACACACTGGCTTTTGTGTCCGACATACCGCAGGATGTAGTTGTGACCACGCCCGATGATATAGAACGAATTGGTGATGATACCGGCTACGTCATATATTATGCACTCAAGGACGGGATAATGCTGTATGAGCGTTAACTCAGCGCGGGAGTGGATGGCACGTGCGCGAAACGATCTCAACACTGCCATATCATGCGCAAATTTGGATCCGCAGCTATCCTGCTATCTGTCACAGCAGTGTATAGAAAAGTCACTAAAGTCCACATACATATATCGAAACGTAGATGTGCCCCACACTCATAACCTGAAGGAATTACACGGTGCCGTGCCCGATGGCTGGTCTGTATCAAACATAAAACAATACGATTTTGGAATAATTTCAGCGTGGGTCATTACCGGACGATATCCGTCCGGCGCAACACTCACCAAAAAAGATGCCAAGTATGGTATTGATGCGGCACAAGCCATACACGAATCCGTAAAAACAGACATGAAATAACACGAATCATCCTAAAGCCTAATCAGTATGTAACCTATGTGCGTAGAAGATAACCTACTGTATAATACGCCTTAATCTGGTACGTATTCGACTCTACTTTTTCAGGTATGAATCAGTAGAACAACATCATTGCTTACATCTAAAAATGACGGCGGGGTTGAATATGCACCTACCATTCATGCTAGGATTTTTATCCGTGCATCTTTTCCAGTATGATGTGAGCAAGATAAAGGACGCAACTCTAGCAGACGAAGGACGGGCATCATATCAGTGGGCACGCCAACACATGAAGATTCTTGATAGTACCATATCTAAACTACAACAGTCTGGACCTCTAAACGGCACCACTGTGGCATGCTGTCTACACATGACAAAGGAGACATCTGTATTACTGATGGGTCTAAAGGAGCTGGGAGCTGAGGTGGCATGCTGCGCTGGCAATCCACTCTCCACTCACGATGACATTACTGCATTTTTAGCATCCGAAGGCATACATACGTATGCTTGGAACGATCAGACTCCCGAAGAGTATGATTGGTGTATAGATCAGGTACTGCAACACAGACCATCCATTCTAGTGGATGATGGTGCTGACATGAACGTAAAAGCACACTTTGATAAAGAATATTCAGATTTAGGCATATTGGGTGCCACCGAGGAGACCACCGCAGGTGTCAATCGACTTCGGGCCATCGAAAGACAGGGCAAGCTAAAGTACCCTGTCATACTAGTCAACAATGCCTACACAAAACAACTATTTGATAACCGATATGGGACAGGCCAGAGTACTATCGATGGTCTGCTGCGTTCTATGAACTTGCTATTGGCATCTAAAAGAGTCGTTGTTGCTGGTTATGGATGGGTAGGTCGGGGAGTTGCCGCTAGATGTCGAGGGATGAACTCCAACGTTATTGTGACCGAGACGGATCCCATAAAGGCACTTGAAGCACATATGGATGGCTATCAGGTCATGCGCATGTCCAAGGCCGCTACACTGGGAGATGTCTTTATCACCACAACAGGTATGACCGATGTCATACGGCGTGAACACATTCTGCGTATGCGGGATGGTGCCATACTGGCAAATGTGGGCCATTTTGATGTAGAGATAGATACTAAATTTTTACTATCTATGGATACACGCAGGGTGAGACCCAACCTTGATGAGTGTACGCTGCCCAACGGACGACGAATTTATCTTATTGGTGAAGGACGATTGGCAAACCTATCAGCTGCCGAGGGTCATCCACCCGAGGTAATGGCGCAGTCATTCTCAAACCAACTGTTGTCTGTTAGACACATACTTCAAAATCACCAAACCATGCCTAAAGAAGTGTTGAATGTCCCATCTTATATAGACCGACAAGTTGCCATCGATGCGTTGGATGCCATGAGTGTCAAGATAGACCGACTAAATGCCAAACAACGAGCCTACATGAACAGCTGGTAGTTAGTTAATATTGGATTAATGTGGGCACGATATAATGGCACAGACATGGAAAGATGACGACATTACACTGGATAGCATAAAAGAGCAGACAATCTCGGTTCTAGGATATGGCATACAAGGCTCGGCTCAGGCCAGCAACATGAAAGACACTGGACTTGATGTGGTGGTGGGACTCAAAAGAGATAGTCCCAGCTGGTCAAAAGCCGTATCGGATGGACACAAAGTTCTTGAGACATCTGATGCGTGCAAGCAAGGCGATATTATACACGTACTGATACCCGACATGGTACAGTCTGATGTGTACAAGACCGATATAGCGCCACATTTGACAGAGAACAAGGCACTGGCATTCTCGCACGGCGCCGCTATAAATTGGGGGTGGATCAATGCTCCAAAGAATATTGATATCATAATGGTGGCACCAAAAGGTCCTGGCTCCAAAGTACGTGAAACGTATCTGGAGGGCTTTGGGACACCATCTATAGTTGCAGTTCATCAGGATTACACTGGAACTGCTTGGAATCGTACATTGGCCATCGGCAAGGCAATAGGCAGTGCTAGGGCTGGTCTCATTGGTACCACGTTTAAGGAAGAGGTGGAGACTGACTGGTTTGGCGAGCAAGCCGACCTGTGTGGCGGAGCTGCATCTATGGTCACCAACTCCTTTGAGACTCTCGTTGAAGCTGGCTACCAGCCAGAGATTGCATACTTTGAGGTGCTACACGAACTCAAGCTAATAGTAGACATGATACAAAGATACGGCATAAATGGCATGTGGAATCGTGTAAGTGAGACTGCCCGATATGGTGGTTTGACTAGAGGACCTCTTGTCATGGACTCTACAACCAAAGAACGAATGAAGAAGGTCCTAGACATGATACAAGATGGCACATTCAATGAAGAGTGGGTTGGTGAGTATAAGAAGAATGGACGTAACTCTTTTGACCGATATATGAAGAAGATGGATGATCACCAAATAGAACAGGTAGGGCGCCGCATGCGCAAGATGATGTGGCCGGATTCAACCGAATAATAAACTAATTTTTTCTTAATTTTGATACGCCCTTCTCTATATGCTCTATAATGTTTGGTAACGGTGTGCCGGGCCCAAAGACCTTATCGATACCAGACTCTGTTAATTTTGGATAGTCTGCTTGAGGTATGACGCCGCCCCCCACGACTAGAACATCATCTAGTTGTTTCTCTCGAAGCTTTGTAACGACCCTTGGGAAGAGTGTATTGTGTGCACCATTTAACAAGCTCATGGCTACGGCATCTACATCTTCATCTTCTGCCATCTGTGCTACACGGTCCGGCGTGGCGAATAGCCCTGAGTATATCACTTCCATACCCGCATCACGAAATGCTCTGCAGAGTACCAAAGCTCCACGATCGTGACCATCCAGACCCAACTTTGCTACTAAAACCTTTATGCTTCTCTCCATATTTTTTGTAAAATAATTCTAATTAAAATGCCTTTCTAAATTTTTTATCCAAATATGGTAAATTCAACCAATAGTCAACATTCTATCTATGGCCCGGCGAGCCTTATCCGCAATCTTCTTCTCCACTGTAACATGATACTTGTCGTGTACCAATGAATCATATACTTTTTGAAGCGTGATCATCTTCATGTATTGACATTCGGCCTTCTCTGACGCCGGTACAAATGTCTTGTGAGGATTCTGTTTCTTCATACGATACAATATGCCGGTTTCAGTTGCTACCACAAAGTTCTTTGAATCAGACCTGCTTACATGCTTCATCATACCTTCAGTTGATAGTACCGATACGGCCTTGTCTTGATATGTACCTGTTGACACATCATACAGTATGGGGGTTGTGCAACTGCATTCTGGGTGTATTAAAAATTCGGCTTCTTTTAATGACTTTATCTTTTCATTGACATCTGCGGCACTAATTCCTGCATGAACATGGCACTCGCCGGCCCAGACAAAGATGTTTTTTCTACCTGTACTCTTTGATACGTATGAACCTAAAAACATATCAGGTAAAAATAGTATCTCTCTGTCGGTGGGGATTGAATTTACAACCTTTACTGCGTTGGATGATGTACAGCAGTAATCCAGTTCTGACTTTATTTCTGCTGTAGTATTGACATAACCTACGGCAACGGCATTTGGATGCTCCCTCTTCCACTCCTTTAACTCTTGTATGGTTATTGAATCTGATAACGAACAACCTGCTTGAGTGTCTGGTATGAGTACTTTTTTGTCAGGACTTATTATTGCAGCGGTCTCTGCCATAAAATGCACACCGCAAAATACAATGACTTTCTGTGGTACCTGTGCCGCTTGTCTGGACAGATTTAGTGAATCGCCAATAATATCTGCCACGTCCTGTACCTCGGGTATTTGGTAGTTATGAGCTAAAATGACTGCATCCTTCTCTTCTTTGAGGCGCTTTATCTCCCGACTCAGATCCTCGACTTGCATCATGCTGATGGTTTTGGTGTATAGTAAATTTAAATGAGACGATCATAGTAAATACTGCATAATTTTAGATTATGTGGACAATTTTTGCCGCTTTTTACTCTATATATTCAAAAACCACAGCATTTTTCTCCCATATTTGCTAAACATGTCTGTATAAGCCAACCATATGTGGTTATATAACTTGAAACTGTAAATCTAAGATGTAATGTTTCAACTAAAAACACTCTGGTATCATGACCTGCAAAGCTTAACAGTTTAGAATTAATTATTAATTCAGAAATGTTTTTAAATTTAAC
>VYCS01000020.1 GCA_009843815.1 Cenarchaeum sp. SB0675_bin_21
TGTAACCGACATGGGCGAGGCGTTCCGGTTCGCCACCTCCTTTGACCAGCCCCTGAACTCGTGGAACGTCTCGTCTGTGACCGACATGTCCAGTATGTTCGACAGTGCCACCTCCTTCAACCAGGACCTTGACTCGTGGGACGTCTCCTCCGTGCAAAAAATGCTGAGGATGTTCAACAGCGCCGGCTCCTTCAACGGGACCATCAGCTCCTGGAACGTCTCACGCGTGACCACTATGAACTCAATGTTCAACAGCGCCGACTCCTTCAACGGCCCCCTCAACTCCTGGGACGTCTCACGCGTGACCAATATGGCCTGGATGTTCCGGTTTGCCACCTCCTTTGACCAGCCCCTGGAATCGTGGAACGTCTCGCGGGTGACCAACATGGAACAGATGTTCCTGTCCGCCACCTCCTTTGACCAGCCCATCGGCTCCTGGAACGTCTCGTCTGTGACCAACATGGTGAGTATGTTCGAGTCCGCCACCTCCTTCAACCAGCCCCTCAACTTCTGGGATGTCTCATCCGTCACCAGCATAAACAGGATCTTCACCGATGCCACCGCATTCGACCAGAACCTCGGAAACTGGTATGTGGTACCCGACGACACCTCCATAAGCTACTCTGATGTACCCGGGGTGGTCGGCGGCATCTCGGCGCAGAACGCTAGATTGGACTCCCAAAACCCCGTGTACGACATCGGGGAGGGCGGCGACGGCGGACGCTTTGAGATGACTGCCGACGGCCGCCTCAACATGACCTCGGCTATACCCGGACGCTCCGTATACGCGGTCACCGTGACGGCGTCTGGCACGATCTTTGAGTCCGGCAACAACTGGCGCACGCTCTTTGTGACTGTCGATGGGGCCCCTCCGCCGATCGCGCTCTTATCTGCCGCTCTTGACCTTGACACCGGCGTACTGAACACATCCCTTGACGCCGAGATAGATATTGAGTCCCTTGACCCCGCAAAGTTCCATGTCCGCGAGGCCGGCTCCACGGCAGAGGGCGGCATCACGCTGTCTGCCGCAGAGCTGGACACCGCTGCGGACTCGGATACCGTATCGTTCACGCTGACCGACTCCAACCTGGCGGCGGTCAAGGCCATGGCCGACCCCCAGCTCGTGGCCGACCCGTCGGCGTTTGATGGGTTTGTGGGAACGTTTGACATCTCCACCGCTACTTTTGCGCGCTCCCTTGACGTGTCGTCCAAGAGCTTCATCTCCAGAGAAGTCACGTTCTCAGGGGACGGCCACAGGATGTTCGTGGCGGACAGCGACTCGTACAGCGTGCACGAGTACGCGCTGTTAACGGCGTTCGACGTCTCCACCGCTACTTTTGCGCGCTCCCTTGACGTGTCGGACGAGAATAATCCCATCACCGGCGTCGCGTTCTCTGCAGACGGCACTAGGATGTTCGTAGTCGTAGCCCTTTCGGGCCGCGTGCACGAGTATGCCCTACCTGCCGCGTTCGACATATCCTCCGCTTCCCCTGCGCGCTCCCTTGACGTCTCATCCAAGGACATTTTTCCCACCGGTGTCACGTTCTCTACAGACGGCACCAAGATGTTTGTGGCGGGAAGCGAGCACGACCACGTGCACGAGTACGCGCTGTTACCGGCGTTCGACATCTCCACCGCCTCCCATACGCGCTCCTTCAACGTCATGACCTGGGAATCTTCCCTCAACGGCGTCGCGTTCTCGTATAACGGCACCAAGATGTTTGTGGTGGGAAGCGAGAACGACCACGTGCACGAGTACGCCCTTCCCACCGCCTTTGACCTGACCGATGTCAGCTATACGCGCTCCTTCGACGTCTCGACCAAGGACGGTTTCCCCGAAGGCGTCGCGTTCTCGTATGACGGCGCCAAGATGTTTGTGGTGGGAACCGTCTCGGACAGCGTGCACGAGTACGCGCTGCAGTCAGTCTACGACATTGAATTTACCGGCGATGACACGAAACTGTTCATCACCACCTGGGAGACCACTTCGGCCAACCAGACCGTCACCATACCAGCCAAGGTGCACTCAGACCAGACGCTGACCATAGACTGGGGCGACGGAACCGTCGAGAGCTTTACCGCAGACGGCGACCTCTCGCACCAGTACGGTACCGCCGGCTCATACCAGGTGAGCATGTCCGGCGGCCTCTCCAGCATAAACCTCGGCACCATTGACGCCACGGCATCCCTGCTCAAGTCCATAGACCAGTGGGGCGATATACGGTGGTCCACCATGGAGAGAGCTTTTCAGTACGCGAGCCAGGCAACGTACAACGCGACGGACGCGCCAGACCTCTCCGGCGTGAACAGCACCGCCCGCATGTTCCACTTCGCATCAAAGGTAGACGGAGACCTCTCCGGCTGGGACGTCTCATCCATAACCGACATGAACCGGATGTTCTTGGAAGCGGGCTCCTTCAACGGTACCGTTTCCACATGGGATGTCTCGTCGGTGACGGACATGGAGTCCATATTCGAAAACGCCGACATCTTTGACGGCGACCTCTCCGGCTGGGACGTATCGTCTGTGACGAACATGAGTTCTATGTTCGCCGACGCCGCCCACTTTGACGGCGACCTCTCCGCTTGGAACGTATCTTCTGTAACCAGCATGAATTCTATGTTCGCCGAGGCCGCCCACTTTGACGGCGACATCTCCGCATGGGATGTCTCCTCGGTGACAAACATGCAACGGATGTTCTCCGGCGCCGACTCCTTTGACGGCGACATCTCGGACTGGGACGTCTCGTCGGTGACCAACATGTTCGGCATGTTCTGGAATGCCGCCTCCTTCAACCAGCCCCTGGGCTCCTGGAACGTCTCATCTGTGACAGACATGGGACAGATGTTCAACGGCGCCACCTCCTTCAACCAGAACCTGGGAGCATGGTATGTGGTGCTGGACAGTGCCAGCGTGCCGGCATCCGACCTGCCCGGCCCCGTGGGCATGATATCGGCGCAGAACGCCTTTCTGGACAACCAGAACCCCGTTTACAATACGGACTCGTCGCCGTTTACCATATCGGCCAGGCAGCTCAGCATGGATGCGGCTGATGCCGGCACCTACGAGGCTATCATATCAGTCACGGGCAGCAACGTCTTTGAGAGCGGCAACAACCTGCACACGGTGGAGATGCAGGTGGTGACATCGGACGAGCCGTTTATCACCACGTGGACTGTCGCGGCGGGCAGCCTGGGCATAACGATACCGGGAACCGCCGAATCGGGCGGCTCCTATACGGTGGACTGGGGAGATAACTCCACCGACACCGCCACGGGCGATGTGTCGCATACATATGACAGCGCCGGCACCTACACCGTCAGCCTGTCAGGCAACCTTACATCCTTCAGAACGGGAACCCTTCCCGCTACGGATGCGCAAAAACTATCTTCAATAGACCAGTGGGGCGATATACGGTGGTCCACCATGCAGGACGCGTTCCGCGGCGCCTCAAACATGATGTATAACGCGACCGACGCGCCCGACCTGTCAGAAGTCACCACCATGCAGAACATGTTCCGCGATGCCTCATCCTTTGATGGTGACCTGTCATCGTGGGATGTGTCCGGCATACAGGACATGGACGGGACGTTCCGGGGCGCCAGCTCTTTTGACGGCAACGTATCATCCTGGGACACGTCGGGCGCCACCGACATGAGCAAGATGTTCCAGGACGCGGGCGCCTTCAACCAGCCCCTCGGCTCCTGGAACGTATCGGATGTAACGCACATGGACTCGATGTTCGAATTCGCCACCTCCTTTGACCAGCCCCTTGACTCGTGGAACGTCGCAAAAGTCACCGACATGTCAAACATGTTCTACCGTGCCACCTCCTTTGACCGGCTCCTCAACAACTGGGACGTATCTTCTGTAACCGACATGTCCGAGATGTTCTCCGGCGCTGCCTCCTTCAACCGGCCCCTTAACTCCTGGAACGTCTCTTCTGTCACCGACATGAGCCGGATGTTCGCCGTCACCCCCTTCAACCGGCCCCTCGACTCGTGGGATGTATCCTCTGTCACCTCCATAGATGCCATGTTCAACCGTGCCACCTCCTTCAACCAGCCCCTCAACACCTGGGACGTCTCCTCGGTGACCGACA
>VYCS01000025.1 GCA_009843815.1 Cenarchaeum sp. SB0675_bin_21
TGGCAAGATCAAAGAATCTCTAAAATACTTTAAAAATTAATCAAAATTAGCAGATAATATTTGTATCTGCCTAAAAATTAGAATCACATTTGGCGAATATTTTTGGTTCTTGCATATGGGTACTCAAATGTAAAATGCCTCACATGTCACCATCTGGGTTATAGTGCGGAAAGTTATACCTCATACATAGTCAAACTTGTAACTGTCATCAGATTGAGTTTGGCCAGACAGATATTTTTTAATAATTTTTCTGGGACGAGGTCCATTATGCAAATTCTTGTACTCTATCAGAGAAGTCTCTGCGTTAGATGCTCAAAATTATGTCTTAAGAGATTTATTGCGCTCATATTGTTTTGGTGTTATTGAACCACCTACAGTGTATTGTATCAGAGCGCTTTAGATACACAAGGTTAGCAAACAACCTTAAGCAAGATAGTTTAGCTGAGGCGGTGCAAAAAAAACTGCGCAATGCGCCTCGCTCCATACCCCCAATGTTCTTTTATGATCATGTAGGTTCACAGTTATTTGAAGAGATATGTTCATTACCCGAATATTATCAAACTCGTACCGAGACCGCAATTCTGCGCGCCATACGATACGAGTTATCCAGATATTTACATGAGCAGTTTCGTCTGGTTGAGCTTGGCAGCGGGTCATCTGTAAAGACACGATGTGTCTTAGATTCACTGCAAGATGCGGGAGCGGGTTCAGAGTATGTGCCAATTGACATATCCGATGCCTTGGAGAGTGGTGCCGGATCCCTACTAGATGATTATCCAAAGTTGCGTATAACAGGCATTGTGGATACATATGAGCACGGACTATCCATAGTACGCCATATGACTAATTCGCCCAATTTGATCATATTTTTAGGTTCGAGTTTGGGAAACATGTCCGCGTCTGAATCCATCTCGTTTTTGAGAACCATACGAGTATCCATGAAAGATGGCGACCTGTTATTACTTGGTCTGGACCTGGACAAAGATGTCGCAACGCTTGAGGCGGCATACAACGATACTCAAGGAGTAACTGCCAGGTTTAATCTCAATATATTACATAGACTTAATCGTGAATTAAATGCTAATTTTGATGTTTCAAAATTTTCACACTACGCCCCATACAATAAAAGTGAAAAAAGAATAGAGATGTATCTAAAGTCCGAGAAGGATCAGAGTGTAGACATACCCGGGGCCAATACCACATTATATTTAAAAAAAGACGAGTTAATCCATACTGAAAACTCACAAAAATATACCATACCACATATACAGACAATGGCAGACAGTGTCAATCTAAAGATTAAACGGATTTGGCATGATGCTACCAAAAAATTTTCAGTAACTTTAATGTCCACATAAATGCTGCATATCACTTCAATGTAACTATATTATCAAATATCTGAGGCTAGACGAAATCCAGCAAACATCCATCTCTCATCTAATCTGAAGAAATTCCTGTAACTCCCCCTTATAGACATGGAGGGGGTACCGTATGAGCCTCCCCGTAGCACCTTTTGACCAGTGAACCATTTATCGTTATACTCGCGAAAGGTAGACTTAAACCCCCTATATCCTACAAATTCCGAAGAGGTCCACTCCCAAACATCACCAATCATCTGCTCACACCCGTATGGACTGACCCCCTCTGGGTAGCTGCCTATCTCGGTGCACCCCCAAATGTTTGACTCCAACAGGTTACACTTTGTATAATCTGGAGGCTCATCTCCCCAGGGATATATGCTCTTAGTATCACTTGTGGGATCGTAGCAGGCAGCCTTCTCCCATTCTGCTTCTGTAGGCAAGCGCTTTCCGGCCCATCTAGCATATGCATCTGCCTCGTAAAAACTCACGTGTACTACAGGTTCAGTGGGGTTTATGGGTCTCCGCCCCCTAAAGTCTACTATACACCACTGGCCATCCGTCTCTTCCCAATACATTGGCGAGGTCCAGCCATTCTCCTGAACCACCTTCCACCCATCTGACAACCAATTCTCAAACTTCGAGTACCCACCATCTTTCATAAACTGCATATACTCTGCATTGGTCACGGGAAATCTTCCCAACGAATAATTATCCATATACGTATTGTGCTCAGGCAACTCGATATCGTAACAAAACTGATCACCACCATATCCCAGACGATACATGCCGCCCCTTACAGGTATCATGGAGGGGGTTGCGGTCGCTCTTCTGGGAGGACTTACCTTCTTTAATGGTACATATACATCTGCCAACAGATGTTGCAGATCATACACCAATAACTCTTGGTGTTGGCATTCATGATTTAAGCCCATTTCAAAGAGGCTTTTTACGTCTTTATCACTTGTATCGTATTCAGACAAGAATGTCTGAACCCTACCATTTATCTCCATATAATAGTCTAATATTTGATTTAATGTGGGTCTTGATACAGTTCCTCGCCTTCCTTTTTGGTGCGGTTCCCCGAATTGATTGTAGTATGAGTTCAAGTATTCCGAGAACTCTTTTGAGTAAAATTGGTACTCTTTGTTCACTCTACTCATTATGACCTCATACAGCCAAGAGACATGCCCAATGTGCCACTTTGGTGGACTCATATATGTGGCTGTCTGAACCACAAAGTCATCCATCTCTAGATTCGCAACTAGTCGTAGTGTTCGGGAGCGCGTATGCACAAAATCACGCCAGAGACTACCTTTCAAATCATCGATTTGATCATCTAAAGTTTGACGTATGCTCATAACTTGTCTCATGTTTTAAACCAAAAACATCCCCCGTTATAAGGTATCGCTGCACCATACGGTAAAAACGATAGATGTATGTAACTCTACTGATGCACGACTCCATCTGGGATTGGCACAGACAGCGTTTCATAATTTGTGACCTAACGTAACCTGAACAGTCCGGTCGCCATATGGATCCCGGGGCGGTATCATATACGCATCACCCCCTGGCCTTGCGCATAACGTCCCGGGTTTTATTATACATGACTATTTTTGTAGCAATTTCCATTATTATACACTCAGGCTTTACCGCCCGGAGCGCCTCGCTCAGCAGCCTCTGAAGCAAAGATATCACTATTTCTACAGTTCACCTGCTGTTGTACCCGGCCCTCTCCATCTGGTGCTTTTTGTGTTTGGCCATCCCTATTTTGACTAGCAGTACAGCATTACATCCACCGCCCATTTGCTCCAGGGCGGCCTCTGATCGAGTCCTGTACACGCTGCTAGTTAAACAGTTGGCGTTGATACGCACATATTACATTACTCGATGGTTAACTCTATTGATCCGCCTTTACTATCCCATGCAAATATATCTTCATCGTTGTATGGCCATTTTATTATCACCGATACAAGACCAAAAAAATTATTCAAATCAGTGACAGATGGTTCTGCAGAACCTCCCGGATGTGAATGAACGGTTCCCACGTAACTCAAATCAAAAGGCAGGAAAGAGTGGGGAAATCCAGCAAATGTTGGGCCTGAATGACTGAACGGAGGAATGACCAGATCTTCAACTAGTATCGCTCCCCTTTTAGATTTGCCCTTGAGTATCAGTATGGCCTCGTTAGGATGATTGATTTTGCAGTATGATATGATGCCGTCCATGGCCTTTCTTTTTATGGTAACATGTCGTTTTATCTCCTTTTTTTTGAATAACATGTAACTTACAGACAAACGATACGTAATAAATCTCTCATAGAGAAATTACATACCAGACGGTACGGACTGCTAGGCAACCACGGTGAACATTTTGGTGGAACTGGCCGCTCAATGCTTCCCATAGATGTGCTTGTAAACATGCAGTCATTGTTTGCAGGCGCCGAGGACAGGGTCAGCTCCGTTCAATATTCGGTGCGCAGGCATGGAGCGATGTGGTATGGCGAGGATTGAGAATCATGCCATACAACATGTGGAGGAAGATTTGATCACTACCGAAAAATTGGATAGTGGCGACAAGGCCGACATATACGTTAGGACAATGTTAACTTTATGTAATTCCCTCTCACAGTGTCGTATATTTTATATCGTATCGAGTACCTGTAATGGCCTCTAGTGCATTGTGTATCTTTTTTATCTCAAGAGGTATGGTCTTTTTTGTTTTTTCAGTAGAACTGTGTATATCTTTTATCTTTTTGTGTGTCAGCTCTTGTGTTTCTTCAAGATTGTGTACCTCCTCTTCTAGGAGATATAGTTTAGTGGGTTTGGTCTCATCGATAGCTTTAATGGTCTTTTGAATCTCTGTCTCTATATCGTTTATCTTTTCTATAAATTGGCTTACAGCTTCTTGTGTCTGCGTTATTGCATCTAAAGCCTTGCCAACATCCTTGACAGATATTGAACCGGACGATGTAGCCTTGCGTACACCCTCTAGTAGTGTAAAGACACTTTTGCCTTCTGCTGACCGTATCGTATCGTATGGATCATCGATCATCTTTTTTAGTAATGCAGACTGCTCCTTATCTGCAGAAATGCGCGAGTATCGTCCTAGTGGCCGCGATATCTTTGTAAATTGTGTTGATATATCCGTCTTGAGTTCCAACCTATTGCGTTTGTACTGCTCCAATGAGTTGCGGTGTGTCAGCCAGTCATTATACTCAGACGACTCTTTGAATTGTATTATATTTGATTGCGCACTCTCTATGCCAGACTCTATATCTATGCGCTCTTGTTCGGAGTTGCTAAGCTTTTGTTCATTGTCCTTAATGAGTGCCTCCATGTTGTGTACGTCCTCTATGCCTCCTGTCACAGTCTCGGCTAGTTCTGTATCATTCTTATGCCATGTGGTGGCAGATAACACCTGCTTTCTATTCTCTTCTACCTCCTCTAATATCTGCTTGAGTCGAATGGCATACTTTTCTGCAAATATGTGTATTATTCGTGTCTGTTTTCCCAAGATGTTCCCCATCCGTTTGAGGCGGTGCTCTAACTCCTCATTGGCCCTAACCATATCTTCATAGTTATGTATGGGTTTTATCTCCACAGCATTCATACGGAGAGCATCCATCAGCATCTTCTTGCCCTTGATAACAAGAGGCTTTACCCTTGCATCTATCTCCTCCTCTTTCAGATCATCTTTTTCTAGATCTTTACGTATTTGAACTAGTTCACGAATCAGCGTGTTTGTCCTGTGCACCAGATTACCTGCTTCAGTTATTGTACGTTCTGCACGCATGCGATGCGTCTTCTTTACAATCTCGATAGCCTCATCCAACTGTATAGCATGTACTTGTGGTGCCTCCGGAGGTTTCTTCCTCCCCCAACCAAAAACCATATCATACATACCACACATCATGCCTAAATTAGTTACGATTTGTGGGCCAAAGACATCATAAATTCAGTTAGTTTATTTTTTCAAACTTGATCATTAACAATATGAATAAATACATGTCAACAATAACCTGAATCATACTTGAAGACGATACCGCAAAATTACAAGTTGGAGTTCATTCCAGACTTTAAAAATTTTGTATTTGATGGTGTGGCCGAGATAACCATCACCTGCATTCAGCCCACATATACCATAAGGCTGGACATTGAAGATATAACCATCGAATCGTGTTCATGTAATATAGATGGTATAGAGGTTCAACCCACATATGCCATAAATGATGGTCAGTTGGTGATAAATACGCACCATACAATCAATGATGGCTGCACACTGACCATCAAGTATAAGGGAGTATTGAACGACAAGTTAATCGGATTTTATAAGAGTTCATACAAGGTTGGCAACAAAACAAAGTATTTAGCGACATCGCAATTTGAGGCTGCCGATGCCCGACGCGCCTTTCCATGTTTTGATAGGCCCGACCTCAAAGCCACATTTGACATATCTATATTTGCGCCAAAAGGTATGACTGCCATCTCAAATATGCCTGTTGAGCACACAGATGAATCAAATAATGGTCAGATGTTTGTCTTTGAGACAACTCCAAAGATGTCCACATATCTAGTATATCTGGGAGTCGGTGAATTCGAGTATTTGAATGGCAACGGTAGAGTCCGCGTAGTGACGACTGCTGGAAAGTCGGAGCATGGTAAATTTGCTCTAGAGTTGACAGAGAGACTCATACCGTTATATGAGCAGTACTTTGCAAAATTTTACCAGTTGCCAAAATTAGATCTGATAGCTCTACCAGACTTTGGTTCTGGAGCAATGGAGAACTGGGGAGCTATAACATTTAGGGAGAATCTCTTGTTATACGACGAGGCGAACTCCTCAAGTAGCACAAAACAGTTAGTGGCAGAGGTAGTCTCGCACGAACTAGCCCATCAGTGGTTTGGTAATCTAGTCACAATGAAATGGTGGAATGACTTGTGGTTAAATGAGAGTTTTGCGACGTTTATGGCTACAAAAACCCTGGATTGGTTGTACCCAACCTGGAATCTCTGGGATCAGTTTGTTAATAGTTCATCAAAAACTGCAATGGAGATGGACTCTTTGCCATCCACCCATCCCATAGATGTAAAGGTGAGGTCTCCAGCGCAGATTCGAGAGATCTTTGATGCAATCTCATATGAAAAAGGCGGCAGCCTGTTGCGCATGATAGAAGATTACGTGGGAAAAATAACATTCAGAGACGGATTGAGGTTATACATTAGAGACTTTCAATTTCAAAATGCCACTGGTCTTGACCTATGGGACTCGATTGACAGATCAGTACAAAATTCCATAAAGAATGGAATATCTAAACGAGCGCAGAGAGACATTACAGATGTATCGGTACGCAAAATAATGGAGCCATGGCTGAATATCAGTGGTTTCCCAATGGTACACGTAACCCAGGAGCAGGGCATGGTCAAACTTACTCAATATCCATTCCGGGCGCATAAACAGTCAGCCAAATCTGATACATGGCCCATACCAATTATAATTAAAAGCAAATACACCAACAAGCGTTTCTTGATGGAGGCAGAGGCAGGAGAGATAAAACTGTCAGGCAAATTTATCGTGAATCCCAAACGTATGGGCTTTTATCGTGTATTGTATCAGGGAGATGTTCTTGCTAATATCAAAAAGTCGATTCGGAAGAAGACAATAGTCAGCATGGATCGTTGGTCCATACAAAATGATCTCTTTGCAATGTGCATGGTTGGTAAAGCCAGCATATTGGACTACCTAGACTTGGTGGACGCATATGCTGACGAAAGGCAATATATGCCGCTGATAAATGTTGGCGAAAACCTATCACTGCTCCTGAAGATGTCACATATGCAAGATTGGAGTAAAAAGATACATGATGTATCCACTCCAATATTTGAGGGCATGCTGGGCTGGCTCGGCTGGAAGCCTCGACAAAACGAGTCCCATACAGACTCGTTTCTGCGAGCAATGGCCATAATGTCCATGGGGCGTCTGGACAGAGAGATATCTACCAAGACCGCCGACATGTTTGATGCATATATTGATGATCCAAACACGGTTCATCCCGACATACGAAATCCCATGTTTGCAGCCGTGGCCCGTCATGGTAATATCCGCATACACTCAAAACTATCAAGACTGTTTACAAATATAGACTCTGCAGAAGAGCAGATGCGTATAGTTGTGGGGTTGTGTGAATTTAACACGCCGGACATACTAAGACGTACATTAGACTTTTCCATAAGTAACAAGGTTCGGCCACAGAACGTTCATAGTTTTATCATACATACAGCATCCAACCCAAACAGTCGAGGCTTGTTGTGGCCGTGGCTTCGCGACAATTGGGATGCGGTGAGTTCAAAGGTAGGCATTGAAAGCGGACTGCTGGGACGAATTGTGTCTGGTCTTGCGTTGGCTACGGATGGCTCCGAATACAAAGAGATGGATGCATTCTTCAAGCAGAGAGACATAGACAGTATAGATAGGTCAGTTAGACACCTATTGGATTTGACCAAGTTATATTCGAACTTTCGTCGGCGAGCTGCGCAAGATATATTGCATTGACAAAAAAGATACTGTTGATTATACCTGTAATTGCTCTTTTGGTAGTTATGTTATTGCCGTCCAACGATACAGAGTACACATCAGACTTTGATGTATATGCCACATATGATGGCGCCACAGTAGAGGTGCAGTTTACAGACAAGTCCAGAGGCACGCATCAGGTTTCAATGGAGATACAGGGGATGAAGGAGACGTTCTTTAGAACTTATGATTCATACAACTTTACTGACAGTATACACTTTGGTGCGCCACCACAGTATGGGTGGGGCGTTCACCCCATACTGCTACACATTACACACGATACTCTAGGCAACATAACACTCAAGACCGAGTTTCGAGATTTGGGTCAACCACAGGCCGACATCATATTTGTCAGACCATGAGCAGGCTACCGAAGAGATCCTAATAGGCGAAGCTGATCGCACGCTAGCAGTTCACAAATGCGATGGTGCAATATTGTTACTGCGCGCCGCCATGGCAACCTTCTGTGTTGGACGACCACATTAAAACTTAGTATGGCACGGTGTCAGTCAGCCCAGTCAGGGTTGCTCCTCGGCGAACAGGGTCCGCAACGCATTGACCGTGGTGAACCGCTCATAGTGGGTCGTTCTGGCGCTTTCACCCTCAATTGTGTACTTGCCGTTGACCTGGCCTATTATTGGGTAGTATCCCTCCTCATCCGGCTCGCCCACTAGAACGAACACGTACTCGCCCAATTCAAACTGCGGAGCCACGGGGTTGATTATCCTCAAGCTGTCCATGGCGCCGCCCTCGAATCGAAGCGTCATCAACGTGGCATTATAGGCACCTTTTAGGTCCTCGTTGATGACAACAGTCACCTCGGTGAAGATCGTCTCGCGGACCGATTCGGTTCCGTTAATCGCGGTTCCGTTAATCGCGGTTCCGTTTATTGTGGTCGCGTTGTATAGGGCAGTGTCAACTCGCGTCACCACGCCGAATACGGCATGGGTAGCATCCGCTGCCAACTTTTCAATGGGGCGGTCATCTATGGTGGCATTGAGGACTGTCACCTCATCCTCCCACCAACAGTTGATGACAATTGTCAGGGTGGTAGGGCCGTGTCCTGGATAGCGCGCCTTGTTGGTTGCTTGCAGGTCACAATACTCTACACTGTCCTGTTCCCAAGCTAACAAGTCAGACGGAGGGCCGTGGAAATTTGGTCTCAGCAGATTATGATAGAACCGCTCATCGCCACCTCCACCTCCTCCGCCGCCATAACCAAATTTACAATTCATGGATATGTCGACCATGGAGTTCTGGTCAAAAATGGAAGAACTGACGAAACTCAACAGACAGTCACCATACTCGCCTTCAATATGACCAGATGCATCTGGCATAGCAGCTCTTTGTTCAAAGAATTCCAACTCCTCATCGCTCAAATCTTCTGACATTAGTTGGTGCTCGGCCCAGCCCACGCCCAGCCAGGTCACCATCACGCACAACACTCCTGCAACCACCCATAGAAATTTCACGCATACGTTGTATCCAACTATGAATATTAAGATTATGTTTGGAGTGGAGTATTCACGTTCTTCGTGTCGATCCAGCTGAAATTGACGCTAAAAACACGACACTGGACATCAACGGCGAGGGTCGGACCATCCCCAGCCGTCGCGGCCTGCCCCACGAGCCCGGCCACAGCACGTCTGAAAAGAACAGATCTATAATGACCGTATGCTTCCAGCGGGTCACCGAAGAGGAGCAGTATGTTATGATAATGGATGTGCCGCGTGGCGGCAGGGCCCTGACCGACATTGCGCAGGGGCAAAGATGATATGCTGTTAGCAGTTTGTGAATGAAGTGTGTGGTTTCCTGTCAGGGAAACCTGTGTATGTAATTCCCGGCTCACCCTTCGATAAATCAATGAGACAATCAAGAATTTATTACCTGACGTATAATAGTTAGATATGGATTTAGAGAGGTTGCGCAACGGTCACCGTAGAAGTGTGGCCCGGGCCATATCTTTAGTCGAGAATGACCCAGTACATGCCCAAAAATTCCTTCAAGAGATATTTCCGCATACAGGAAATGCAGGCATAGTGGGCATAACAGGTCCTGCGGGGGCCGGAAAGAGTTCGCTGATAAACCAGCTGACTGTACGCCTGTCAAAATCAGGCAGCAAGCCTGCCGTATTGGCAGTCGATCCAACAAGTCACATAACCGGTGGCGCCATACTAGGAGATCGTGTACGTATGACCGAATCAACAGATTCGGGCGTGTATATACGTAGTCTGGCATCCCGGGGGGCCACCGGGGCTGTCTCTGGGTCTCTGAGAAACAGCATACGCGTATTAGAGTATGCTCGTTTTGATCCTATAATAGTAGAGAGTGTGGGTGCTGGCCAGACAGAGGTGGACATCTCAGATTTGGCCGACGTAACTGTAGTGGTGTTTAATCCACATACCGGCGATAGCATACAGACGATAAAGGCTGGAATTACTGAGATAGGCGACATCTGCGTAGTGAACAAGTCTGATCTGCCTGGAAGTGCTGCACTCTTTGATGCTGTGCGAGATTTTATAGGGGAGTCTGACCGCAACCCACATGTGTTACTGACATCCGTAAAGAACAACGAGGGCATAGATGAGCTATCACGTATAATACAAGAGACGTTACACTCCAACCTGGACTCACAAGAGAGGCAAGAGTACAGAATAAAGGCCGAACTTGTGGATATAATTTTAAGTAACCTATATGGAAAGCTGAACCATATGGTTCAAAAAGACGATCGTGTTGCGCAACAGGTAGATTTAATCAAAGCAGGAGATTCAAATCCATACAAGGCAGCCGAATACATAACAGGGCTGCTCTTGAGGTGATGTATGATGTCCAATGACATATTTACAGACTCAAACTTTGAGGTAAAGCGGATATATGGAGATGCTGAGGATGCTGGTACATATCCGTATACGCGAGGCATACATGCTGGCATGTATAGGGATAGATTCTGGACCATGAGACAGTACTCTGGCTTTGGCGATGCAAGACTTACCAACGAACGATTCAAGTTCATGTTGGAGAAGGGTCAGACAGGACTGTCGATGGCGTTTGACCTGCCCACTCAGATAGGTCATGATCCCGACTCGGGTCCTGCCGAAGGCGAGGTGGGCAAAGTGGGCGTATCCATAGCATCCGTTGATGATATGGTGACCGCCTTTGATGGCATACCTTTAGGCAAGGTTAGCACATCCATGACGATAAACTCGACTGCCTCCACACTATTATCTTACTATATAGTGGTAGGAGAGTCGCAAGGATTTGACAGCAAGGTATTGAGAGGTACCACGCAGAACGACATACTAAAAGAATACATTGCCCGCAATACGTACATCTATCCACCCAAGCCCTCCATGAGACTCATTGGAGATATGATACAGTACTGCGCAAAGAAGGTACCATCATGGTATCCGGTCTCAATATCCGGATATCACATGCGGGAGGCTGGCTGTACTGCTACTCAAGAGGTGGCATTTACACTGGCCAATGCCATTGCATACATACAGACGTGTCTGGACAGAGGTTTAGATATAGATGACTTTGCCCCGCGTCTATCATTCTTCTTCTGTTGTACAATAGAGTTCTTTGAAGAGGTGGCCAAGTTTCGCGCTGCCCGAAGCATATACGCTAAAATATTAAAGGAGCAGTTTGGCGCAAAGAACCCAAAATCGATGCAGTTAAAGTTCCACACGCAGACTAGTGGTGAATCACTGACGGCGCAACAACCGAACAACAACATAGTACGAGTAGCCATACAGACCATGGCAGCTGTGGCGGGTGGAACGCAGTCCCTACACACAAACTCCAGAGATGAAGCGTTGGCACTTCCCACTGAAGAGTCGGCAAAAATAGCATTGCGAACACAGCAGATAGTGGCGCACGAGAGCGGAATTACAAAGACTGTAGACCCGCTGGCGGGATCCTACTATATGGAGGACCTATTCGCAAATATTGAAGAGGGTGTCTGGGACTATTTGAGCCGTATTGAAAAGATGGGCGGATCCGTTGCGGCCATAGAGCGAGGATTCTTCCAGTCTGAGATACGTCAGAACGCATATCGACTAAAGAAGGAGGCGGATGCAAACGATCGTATACTTGTGGGAGTAAACAAGTATGTCGACGCAGACGAAAAGCAACCAAATCTACTACGCATTGACGATACAGTTGAGACGCAACAAAATAGTGCACTAAAGAGACTACGGCAGTCCAGAGATAATACGCATGTAAAGAATGTACTATCAAAGTTAGTGGCTGCAGCAGACACCGATGAGAACCTGATGCCACTCATAATTGATGCAGCCCGGGCACGAGCTACCACCGGTGAGATAAGCAATGCATTTAGGGAGGTCTTTGGGGAGTATAGGCCACAGGAGGTATTCTGATGAAGATTGATCATATCGCCATTGCAGTCGATGATTTAAAAGAGGCAGTTCAGACATATTCGACTCTTCTGCAGGTGGACGATATAGAGTACGAGCGTGTTGAGTCCGAAGGTGTCTCAGTTGCCATACTACATCTGGAGAATGGTCGCATCGAGCTGATGGAGCCCATTGGAGATTCCAGCCCGATTAAAAAATTTTTAGAAAAGAAGGGGCCGGGCCTGCATCATATCGCTTTGGAGACTGAGGGCATAGATTCGCAGGTGTCCCGTATGACCTCCTGCGGTATCAGGTTTCTTGGTGAAGTACGGCCTGGTTCTGCGGGAACCCGTGTGACCTTCATTCATCCCAAGTCATTGCATGGTGTTTTAGCCGAGCTCTGCGCACACCCAAAGTGACACTACTCCATTATCTTTAGCGCATCAGATGCCGTTATTATTCCCACTATCTTGGACTTTTTTGATACCAGTATACACTTTGAGTATCGAATAAGTGGTACTAGTAATGCGGCCGGCGTATCATGGTCTACAATGGGAGGTATTGGGTCCATGGCGCTGATCAGTCTTATGCTCTTTAGATCCGACTCTTTACCACTGGCCAAAAATTTCACTATACCGTCCTCGGTTATTGCGCCCACAGGATCTCTGCCGGAGAATACGGGTATCTGACTTATGGAGTACTGTCGCATCTGCTTTACTGCATCTTGTAGCGTGTCTTGCTCATCCAACTTTACTATATCCTCACTGCACAGGCTGCCTGCAGTCCGGGACGTTGTCTTGCCCTCCAAGCTGGCCAGACTATCAAATATCTTCTTTGCTGTGTCATAACTGGGCTTGCTTCTGCCCGACTCTATCTGGTTTATCATTGATGCACTGACATCGCACATTCGGGCCAGTCTCTTTTGTGTAACGCCCAATTTTTGGCGTACTTGCCGTATGGACTCTAATCTTGGTAGCACGCTACTGTATATTCATTATAGGTTATAATCTTACACACTGCATGGAATTCGCAAAAATATGAGCTGGTTATATGTTGTAGGGCAAAGGTTTGTGAACAAGTCTTACACGTAACAAGGCGTGAGTCGTCATGTATTTTTACGGGTCGCTCACATTTCAAATGTTGGAGCTGCTCAAAAATGACATAATAGAGTTTATGCGTAATCGACATACATGTTATATAAATAGTTATGATCAATTTACACTATTTGGTAAATATTCTAAATGTATAGTAAAATTAGGCGAATTTTGGCATTATACTATATGAAACAGATTTACAGTCAATCTTTTAGCAACACGTGTCTTCGTAATACTGACGGTCTGTTGATATTCCCAAAAGTCGTGCGCAGCCTCGTGCATTTGAATCATGGTCCGCTATGTAAGCAGGTGGTACCAAGTACCGCCATACATTAAGTCTCTTTGTATGACTCCATGCGAAGTATTTTGTCCTTCCAGGTCCGGTAGGTTCCAGCCCTGTGCATCTTGCGCATGTTATACATGCCGCATATGGCATTAAAATAGTCATTGAACGCTTGAGTCATACCATCATACCTGCCGGATATGCGCGACCAGTTCTTGACGTGCGCAAAGACAGTCCCAACTTTTATTCTTCTTTTAGAATAGGCCTTGTTGTATGCTTTCTTTGTCTTTGAGAGTTCTTTATTCTTTGGCTTTTTGTATGGTACCCTTTCATCTGTATCGGCAAAGTACTTGCTTAAGCCCCTATAGCCACTGTCCCCGACAACCTGTATGCGTTCCTCCCTTGGGGTTTCAATATCCTGCATTCTGTCCAGCTATTTGTCAAAATCAGGCATATTCTCCCTGAATACTGTAACATCATAACAGATTCCCTCTCTGGAATCAATTATGCCCACCACGTAACCCTTCTTGTTGGTTAGAGCGGTTGTACTAATGGTAAACATCTTGCCCTTGCCGGAGTATTGCTTTTTTCGCTCGGCATTATCTTCAGGACGGGTCGTCTCAACCAGTGTGCCGTCCGGTATAATCTCACTACCCTGCGCCCGGGCAGTATCTCTTAATTCTTCGATGGTTCTAGCAGATTTTATTAGTTTTGTAATGTTGTGTGGGGTCACCAGTAATGTATAATCATCATGTGTGACCGCAAACTTGAGACAGCACGATACTGTGGTTTGGTCTATTCTGAACATTTCACCCAGCATAAGCTGTGGCATGTTGAGGGCTCGCCGTATGAGCGACCTCAAAAAGACGTGTCGTATGTGTAGGCTTCATTGATTCTCAGCATCAGACTTTTTGCTTTCATCATTTCTGAAATGGGGCGCATCGGAACCCTCTTTAGCTATTTTATTGAACTTGGCAAGAGCCTCTTCAAACTCGCCCCTGCGAAGCCGTGTAAAACGGGACAATGTTTTATTATTACCTATTATTCTGTTCATAATCTCCATCATCTGTACCATATCAGGAGCAGTCCGTATGTGTGCCGCTGTTTACCGGCATCAGTAATCCAGAATTTATCTTCTCGTCTCTCCAGCTCTGCCATCCTCCCTTTGGATTCTATTAGATCTTTAGCTTTACCTGCCAAAACTTCCAACAACCGCTTGTTCTCTATCTCCAGTGATGTGTCATCCATGATTTGTATTATCGAAATTGTATTTAACAGTCCAAATTAGAAAATTCAACTGATGGTCAAGAAAATTGTAGTAAGTTGTTTTTAAGATCGTTAATTACACATAAACTCTATTCTAGTTCGGCCTTTCCATTGCACTGAGTAGTTGTAATGCTTTTGGCCAACCCGCCATGGCATATTTATCAAGAATACTCAGGCATCTTTTTCTGTTTTTTTTGGATAAATCTGGGTGTTGGAATAACCCCGTCAGTATTTTTACTGATGCGTCAGCCCAAACTGGCTGGTATGCAGCGTATTCTACAATTTTTTCATCAGTTATTTTTTCCAAGTAATAGATAGTCTTTTCATGCAATACGTACCAAAATTTCCCTAAAAACCGTACTAAATGTTCAATCAATCTAGCATCCCAAGATTGTTTACCAGCCATATCCACCTCCAAGACAATTTTATCCAAATGCCCTTCAATTTTCTCTACAAATTTGTCATTATTCACGGTTTCATCTTTTTCAAAAGAATGCAATGTAAAGAAAGCAGCTTTTTCACGTACTTGATGATCTGGATCATCCAACAGACGATATAATAGATCTAACGATTTGTCTTGAAATACATCTTTAAACAGATAATTCTCTTTCAACACAAAAGGAATGTTGCTACGAATTTCAGGCGAGAACGTCTTGTCATCTACGATTTTGTTTAGCAGGTTTATTGCACCGTTTTCTTTTTTATGAAATGCAAGATAAATTAGAAAATCTTCAACGCCTTGTATTTGCCTATAATTTGTTGGCAGCGTATTCAACATGTTTGTAACAATCAATGTTGCATGTTTTGTATTCTTGTGCAGTATGAATCGTAATACGTCGAACAAGAAATACAATGTTCTTAAATCTGAATCTTGGCTGTATTGTTTGGTTATCGAGTATGTCAAGTCATAATCATAGTGGAATAGATATCTAAGAGCTTTGCATATCTCTTCTCTAACCGTATTTATCGGATCATCAGATAATTCCTTTATCATAGGAACAAGAGTTTCATCTTTTGAATGATACAATAGTTGAACCAAGCATCCTGCAGCCAGTCCTCTAATTGTTAAATGGTGTGGTGGGAATGAACCATCCCCATCTTCAGCATTATCTTGAGGATCTGGATCGTCTTTGCTTTTGACCAGGAATTTCTTTATGGATGGGAGTTTGGTCTCGTCTACTTCCTCAGCTTTCCCTCCAAGATATTTGGATATGTTCTCCAAGAGATCTATTTTCTGATTGTGTTCTAATTCCTTATTTAGACTGTTGGTGATAACTACTTCGGGCTTGATATCTGTATGTATCACATCTTTAAGTGCATTACCAATTTCAAACTTGTACTGGAGTGCTGGCCTGTATTCTAAATCTGGCTCTGAATAACTGTCAAGAATTTTGAGGTGCTGTGTTTGGAGCAGATCTTCTGAAAACTCTGATAAAAACTCTGCTTTAATTTTATTTAAAATTTTGTCTTCATTCAATGCTTTACGCAGTCTTATGTTCATTACAGTGTGTAGCAATTTTTCAACTTGATCTTTCCTTAACGATTGGCAAATTTCTTTTATTGCGATTCTGACGCTTTTTTTCATGGTCAAAATCTTATAAACTTGCGGGTTTGACACTAGCTGAAAAATTTTATCAACAAACAAATTTTTTCTTTGTACTAGAGCATCAAGCAATATCGAATGGAATATGGCAAGTCTGGTTGATTGGAAAACGGGTATTAGTTCAGCTATTTTCTCTTCAGAACAATCCTTTAGGTATGATATGATGGAGTGAAGAAGTTTGTCTTCACTACGTGCGTAACTAACTGCTGATCCCGCAAACCAGATATATGCGTGGTCCTCAATTACACTGCCTTCGTATTTGTCTAATTCCGCCTTTCTGAGAATTTCAAAAATCCTGATGGCAGCTATGAGCATCTGGCAGGGATTCTTCCACAACAACTCCGGGAACAATTCTCCTGCACGCCAAATGACCATATTGTTATCCTGTCTTTTGGTGCTCGTCATACCAAGCGTCCCATACGTACCAATCGTGGTTTGTTCGTCGGATGTTTCATCATACGTAAATAAACTGCAGAAAATATCCGGGATGACTTTTGGATCAGACTCAACCAATTTTGATAGTGTTCCCACCACTCCATCTCTAATGGCCGGATCCTTGCTTGAAGACAGTTCGCAGAGCCAACTTGCCTTCCCTTCTGCATTAACTTCCGCTGATAGTTCTACAGCCCTCCGTTTTGTTACAGGATGATCACTGTTTGCTACGAGTAGTTGTAACAGTCTAAAAACATGTTGATGGTTGGCAAGCCCTGTTATTGATTTTAGGTAATCCATCACAAATCCGCTATTGGAATTATTTTTGTCTGATAACCATTCTACAAAAAACGAATCGTTCCACAAGTCAAACCAAAAAACATTTTGGTGTTTTTGAACTTCTATGAGGAAGTGTCTTTGCAATACTGTATTTTTAGTTAGAAAGTTTCCCAAGCCTGTAAAATTTTGATCGTTGTCTCTTTCGACTCTGGCAAGTGCAGTGAGCGCCGAAATCTTCCAAAAATACCTTAATTGCGAACCGAGTATGCTTTCAATTACCATGATAGTCGATTTGGGATCCCTCTTGTTTAAAATGGATAACGCAAAAACAATAGTAGGGCGCAAAAACACATTGTATTCGTCTTCTTGAAGATAGTCTACAAACCCACTGTGTTTAGCAAGAATAAACCTTGATACGGCATAATCCAAGTATGCGTGATGGAAAAAATTAATCATATCACCAGATCCGCCCCGTAAAATAATGCTGCTGCTCAGAATCTGACTCATAGCTGATGGATTGTTAAATTCGTCGTAAGGAATGGTGATTCTTTGAAGGGATACCATTTTTTGCGCAATATCATACAATGTTGAACGTATTTCAGATGGTGATGCTGACTTTTCTACGTATTCGTTCCAATGCTTGTCATACAACTCAATTTCATTTTTGATGTCTGAAAAATCCGCACCGGGGGATGTTTCTAGTATTAATGACAGTAACTTCAGATGTAATAGATTACCAAGTATGTTTTTTAGTTCGTCTGGGATTCTTGGATTGCCTAATTCTACTAACGCTGCGTCAATCTCTTCTGCATTCAGCGACCCCAACTCGTATTTTGTACCCCAATAAGTGGTATTAATGCTTGGAGAGTATTCGTAATCGTATGTGCGTACCGATAAAATTGTTTGCACTATGCCGGTCCCCCAGATATTTTTTAAGAACAGTTTAAAAATATTCATTGATTTTTCGTTCCTGCTTATAGCATCCAGCGAATCAAGAATTATAGTTAATTTGTCTGATTCAGTTGCAATCTTTTGTACCAGATCAATAAAATTAGATCCTGGAATAATGTCATCATTCAAGCGCTTAAAGGATTCCACACCTAAATAATCATCGCATCGCAAGAAAAGAACAGTGCGTTGCCCTTTCAGTCTTTCATATAACTGACACATGAGTACGCTTTTGCCAGAGCCCCTGTCACCCATAACGACAACACGATCATTATCGTTTAACATATTGACGATCTCTGAAACCTTATCATCTCTACATATAGTTTTTTCCTTTATTCTTCTAGGTATGCTCTGAACATTCCCTTCGCTGAGTGTTTCGATTTTTTTCTTAATTGCTTGGTAGTTTTTGCCATCGTTTTTTGATGATTCTAAGACATTTGAGTCATCAGGGAGATTACCGATGAAATCTCTCCTATTATCATCCCGTCTGTTTACTGAAATTGAAATTAATTTCGATTTTTTACCAAATTTGATTTCAATGAACCATTTTTGGGGGCTTAGCATGGCAATAGGCGAAGGCGGAAGTTTAAACTCCAACTCAAATTTTCCTTTATCGTCAGGGATGACTGGCGTGTCGATCACGTTTGTTATGATTGGCGGATAATCGTCCCGTAGGGAAGGAATGTACATGCATGCTCTTCCTGTTAGGGCGTTTTCTACCTTCCCAGAAATTTTTACTGTATCTTGTTCAAAACAAAATGCGTTATTAACATCAGCCTCTAGCACGGTCCGGACTCTTTCGGTGGCTCGTTGTTCCAGCTCATCTTTAATGTTGGTTATAGCGCGCCAAGCATCATACCTAAGCTTTTCATCACGAAAATCATATAGCAAATATTTGTCATTACTCTCAATCCAATCAATTTCTTTACCGATAACATTAGAAAATTCACCTACAACGACAGGAATTATTCTTATGTGTCGGTTTTTACAAAATTCATATTCCCATCGAACCCATCTACTTTTCCTCACTAAGGGTTCAAAAATAACAAAAAGTACATCAGTTTCCAATAAAAATTCGAGTATTTTCTGCGGAATATGGTCTCCACCTTTGATACTATTTTGGGAAAGAAATGTCTCCATCTCGAGTTCGGTATGAATTAACTGGTCCTGAATAGTTTTACCTGGACCAGTTCCTCCGTTCTCAGTATGTGAAATGAAAGATTTTGCTATCATACCTACCATCTTACGCATAGTATATGTATCTGTTCTTAGGCGCAAATTCAGAGGGCACGCTCTTAATATTCTGCCCACTTAAAAATTGTGATACAATGGGATGATTGCTTGTAAAATTTGAATTATTCTTGGATCGTTCCTCTTTTCCATACATCCTTCTGAGATCTTGCGGTGTTATTATTTTCATATACCATGCTACAGCACGATCAAAATATACTTTCGTTTAGCATACTCGACGCAATCCGTTTATTGTATGTACTAGGTCAGCGGATGTTTCATGGAGTTGTTTGGTTTACTTTCCTGCATTTTGCCCAGCTTTTGTATTCTTTGTAGCGCCTCCCTGTAGAACTGTTCCTCCACCTCCATCCCAATAAACGATCTTCCAAGCTGTATTGACGCAATCGCCGTCGTCCCACTTCCCATGAACGGATCTAGTACCACGTCCCCTTTTCTGGTAAACAGTTTGATGAACCAGCTTGGAAGCGATATCGGAAATGCTGCACTGTGATTCACGTTCCCACATTCTGTAGCCATATGCAACACGTTAGTGGGATACACGGTGTTGCGCCCAATCCAGTTGGATACGTTCTTGCCAAATCCACTGTCATTTTTTGCTTTGTCCCTAACCCTGTCAGTATCTGACAGGTTGACAAGCCGCGTGGATGCCCACGAACCCATTGGAACCTTGACCGCACTCTGATACATCTTGAACTTTTTCTGCTTTGTAAAGTGCAGGCAACGCTCCCACGCATCCCTGAAGCGGTTTGACCACTTGCCAGGATAGCAATTTTTCTTGTGCCAGATGTACTCCTCAGTCCACAACCATCCTTGCAGGCGCATCTGGAGAATAAGCTCTATGACGTAGGTTCCGCGCTCGCCGTTTACGGTACGCTCCTTTATATTTAGCACAAACGATCCGTTGTCTTTCAGGACCCTAAATATCTCGCTGGAGATCGGAAGGAACCATTCCACATACTGTGATATTGACACCCCGTGGTAGACGCCTTTTCTGTTATCTGCGTACGGTGGGGAAGTTACCACAAGATCCACTGATTTGTCGGGAATTTTTTGCAGGCGGTCAAGACAGTCGTCGTTATATATCACGTCACGCTTCAATACATATCCTCCACTACATTCTTCCAAAATACATCCAGATCTCTGCCGTATGATTTCTCAAGCTCCTTTGCGACATATTCTATCTTTTGCTCCATGGCCTGATCAAGTGAATTTCCCATGCTATCTTTATAATGCTTGCCTACTTCATCTGCAATCTTCAGAATCTGACCATAGCAGTCGGCATCCCTCGATACGAATTCCCAGAACTCTTTGCCTACTGACTGTTTTATATCTCCGGCGTATTTTTTCACTATTGTGCCTACCGAGTCTCGGCTTCCATAGCACATGCCAAATACAGGCACGGAGTCAGGTTCGATTTTTTTCGAGTTCAGCAAGGACCGCTGTATTCCGCTAGCAACATGCGTATTGTGGTTTGGTCCCGACTTGATTATCAGGTTGTATGTCTTTCCGTCCCTGATCATCTTTGCAGTAAGGTTCGTCAGGGGCTTCTCATGGCAGAATTCCTTGGCAATGTTCTGAAGTGTATTGCCAAACCCTGTCACCGTACTCCTTTCCACCCTCTGTCTTACCAGCCATTCTGCCAAGTCGTGTTGGGTCTTCATGGCCAGCTGTGTTCGAATCGCCGCTATGAAAAACGGGTTCATCTCCATGTCGGCAACGGAAATTTCCCTGACGGCCTGAATCTTCCTGGCTAAAAAGCTCGTAAGATGATCCCGTATCCGTATCTCAATGTCTCTTGGAATCAACTCTTTAATCTATATTAACTGTTCATATTTATCTAAATCGACTATATATGACAGGCAGTTGTCACACTCGCGGATTTCAAGCGTGTTAAACGGATCCTCTATTATTTGCGTTGGTTGTGCAGGGTTGCCATATGCCAGGCCGTGCCAAAAGTAGACCACATACTTGGTCCCCAACCTCTTGGCCACTTGGATCTCGTTGTTTGACATTATGAATGAGTTTAGGCTGTGCTTGCGGGCCTTGACCTCTATGAATAGATCGTGCCTCATAGACGATGTCCTCTGTTTGAAGGATTCTATGTCATACCCGATGCCAGCATTGACGGTACTTACCTGCCTGACTCTGGATGATTCCTCATGCAGTAATTTTTTGCCGAGCCGGTCTTTTTCATATTTCATTGATAGTTCCTCTGCCAGTTTACCGACTTCTCTCTGTTCCCTCAGAATCCTCTCCAGGCATTCCTGAGTGAACGCCCTTGTGTCGTAGCCACCTTGTGTTTGCAGGCATGAAATCTCATCGATAAAACCTACATACTTACGATTTAACAGCCAGACTGCGTTCTTCTTGCGGATTATTCCCAACTGTGTCAACATCTCCATGTCGTTCATGTAAGACATTGGATAGTCAGCCGTGTTGTAAATCATGGTCCTGTACTGCCTGTCAAACACGAATGATTTTAGGAACTTGGCCAGGTGCGAAAAGTTCTTGTTGGTCAGTATGCAGTTTTCCGCAATATACATGGACTGGTTTTTACTAAGATCGATGACTTGTGGCTTTTGCATGCTTTGTATAATCCTGCCGTGATTGGTTAAAGATATGCGGTCATTGCTTGCAGTTAGCAGGTCAAGTCGTATGGCAGTGTTTAAAAGTTCTCTAGGGTGAATATACCACTGGATGTATGGGTGCTTGTCATACAGCATAGAGAAAAGATCCTTTTTGCGTATGCCGTTACCAAAATTGCCTACTGTTGACAATATGACAGAGAGATCGTTTATGTTTCGCATCATATCTTGCCTTGTGATCTGTGTTCCCTGATCAGGGCCATAGCATCGTCATAGAATTCTACAGTTTCCCCATCCCCGTACTGTGCCTTTGCACTGCTGGAGGTGTCCAGTTCCAGCGGATGAAGTATGAACTCGTCATTTAGCAATCTGTGCATCTGTTCTGTTCTTTCCTTCAGAACTATGTCTATTCTGTCGTCTATGGTTTCAGTAACCCCGTCTGAAAAGACGCTTTTCAGAAATACAAACTGCACCGGTTTTTTCTTGTCCGAGCCAATTCTGTAAATTCTGTTCAACGACTGCATGTATTGGCCCGCGTTGAAGTTACGCTCTAGATATATCGCGTTCCGGCATGTCTTGTGCAATGAGATCGATTCTGCTATGGAGCCTGCCGTTGCCACCAGAATTCCGTTTGTGCGCTGCTTGAATTGATCGATTCGTGCTTCCCTGTCTAGAATGTCACTTTGTGAATTAGTCGAGGTTGGAACGTCACCAGATATTCCGATCGGTTGGGCATCTGGGTTTAACTTCTTGATTTCGTCGCACAGCATTTCGACATTCTTTACAAACACCGTCCATACTATGACATTTTCATTTCGCCCGGTGATCTCCAACGCGCGCTTTGCCGCTTCGGTGATTTTGGGCGGGATTTCGTCATATCTGTCCAAGCTGGCATTGGTGTTCAGATCACTGGAGAGGAATTTATCCAAGTTGTAATCAGAGTCCCTGTACAGCATGGTATGCGGGTTGCTTACACACTGCAGCAGTCGCAGTATGCGGTTTTTTCGAAACTTGGACAGATCAATGGATGTAGAAGTGCCTTTTTCATAAGCTTTCCACATGTCCCGTTCTACGGCTGCATAGATGGCCTCTTGGGCAGCACTCATTTTTACATAAACCTGCTGCTCTGGCAGCATTGGTGGCATATCCTCCTTCAGATGACTATTGGTTACTCTAGTCCACAGAAAATTAATGCGTCCAGATATTTCATCTTGTACGCCATAGTTTTCCAGCATTCTTTTGTATTTGTCCCTAGAAAAAAGTATTTTGGTTGAGGGCCACAAAAATGTAATTTGTGACCAAAGATCTGCAAGGCTGTGAGGTACTGGGGTCCCAGAAAGTATGTAGCGTCGAACTGCATGATTGCCCAAATCGATCATTGCTGACGCGTGTTTTGCATCTTCACTAATGCTCTTGATATGGTGAGATTCGTCAATTACCATCATAACCTTCTTTTTTTGCAATAGATACCGCTTCAGCCAGTCTGCATCGTTGGATGCCGTCTCATACGATGTAAGGATAATATTATATTTTTGTAGGTCTCTTAGGTGATTTTTTCTATTTGTGCCATGATATCGGAGAATACGCCCTTTGGAATTGGAATTCATGCAGAACTTGTATTCGTGCTCCCAGGGCCCAAACGACGCGATTGGGCCCATTACTATCATAGAGTCGATATCCCCACGATCCCTCAGAATGTCAAACACCGCGTATGTCATCAACGTCTTGCCTGAACCTGGCACTGAGAAATTGGCTGCGTGGGTAACCTCGATCATGTGATGAATGGGCTGTAGCTGATACGGTTTGATCCTGACATCAGAGGCAAAGCTAGGGGGTTGCAACAGCGATAGGGATTCGTTATGTTTGATTTGTTCGCCTTTTTGCCTTGCAATGTTATAATTCTCTCGAACCTTGGAAATGCTTTCCAGTTCATTCAGGGTGGCCGAATCAGAATCTATGCTATAACCAAATTTCTTTAGATAATCGCTTACTCCCATCAACATATCATGGGATGATTTGTTGATTGTGTAGACGTTGCTTGGCGGTTTCTTCGTAAATCCAAACGCCTTTAGGGCAATCACGTGTCGTCTCCTCAAAACTTGATCCTTGTCTATTATTTTAATTCCGTCATCAGATACTCTTAGGGCTACTTTTCCCATCAATAACATCTATTGTATTTTTTTATTAATATCTTTAAGATATGTTGTAATGTCTGACAAATACTGCATCCCCCCGCCGTCTTTGATTTGTTTTACCATGGCTTCCTTTCGGCTGCCGTTTAGATCTTGGCTTATCTTACTCAGTGTGATCACGGCGCGTTTGAGAAGGCTGACTGGCGTGTTTATGTCCTCGTTTATGTCATATTTGGTCTGTGCATCTCGCACTGCCTGATAAAATACTGCCGCATCTTCAACGCTAGTGCTTGCAAGATCGATTTTTTGGACACCGGGGTTTTTAAAAAATTCCTTACGAATGTTTGGAGGATCTAGAACTTTCTTCTGAAACTGTCGGTATTCTCTATGCCCAAATGACAGTTTTTTGACGGTCCCATCTTGCTTTACTGTTGGTTTTTCTTTGGAAAACAGACAAAATGCGAATGCAGTTTTGAGCCATTGGTCCGTCTCTTCTATTTCCATTCCAGATCTTACATTCTTCATGCGCTCCTTGGAAATGTCTTGCAGAATTGTCACAATGCCTTTGTCATCTCCAGCCTCTTGGACAAGGGTATATTGCCCTTCTTTGTCGATGTATTCCAGGAATAAATCAGTAATATCCAAAAAGTCCAGATATGCCGTGATGTCCTTCTTGTCTCTGCCGTAGACTGTTTTTGCGATTTCGACTTTGGCCCTTTCTTTAGACATGCCTTGATCAGTGAGTAGTTCAAACCCGCGCTTTATTTCTAATGCGCTGTTTACATAATCATATTCTTCACGAGAGTCCCGACTGATCTGCTCTTTTGCTTCGTTCTTCCACAACGTGTACTTGTCAACGTCTTTCTTTAGCCTTCCAACGTGGATTTTATCATACTTTAGTGGTTCTCTCGGATACTTTTCTTGATCCGTTGAAGCAAGATCTTCCATCACTACCCAGCGCCTGTTTCCATTGATCAGAATTCCGTCATGTGTAATCAGGCCGGGTATCTCTTGACCATTGGTTCCTGTTTTCTGTGCAACTTCATGTATATTGCCTCGTAGGTTTTCATATGCGCGTCGACGCTCTGAGCTTCGCGGATACTCTCCCTTGATCATATCTTGTAACGTCTTTACATCATCGGGATGATCGGGATTAAGCTCAGTTGGATTGTTTTCTTGTTTGCGTTCTTGCGTAATAATATCAAGTTCTGCTTTAAATCTACCATTATTTGGATTCAGTCTAACTAGGCTTCTTGGAAGTTCGTATACTTTGATCGCCTCAATTTTGCCTGATTGGAATGCATGTTGTACCATCTTGGTATCACACTCGGGATGATCGTCTATGTACCTATCAATCAACTTTGTACGCTCTGTAATCGTCTTTATCATCTCGTCTCGCGAACTCATCATAGAAATGTTGAAACATAATATTGTTAAATGTTTATCACTGGATGAACTTCCATTTGTTTGAGTTGCTGAAACCCATAGATGTTGTGTGTTGGTAATACATTTGGTTCGGTCCAAATGGTATGGGACTGTCCGATTTTTAAGTGTTAGAGGCACCTTTTCGCAAGATGAGGATACCAATACGGCATTGTCAAGTATGTAAACCCCATCCAAAGCGGTTTGGGTGTATGTCACAAGTAGATTGTGGGTGGATCGGAAATAATAATGCGCAAAATCCCCCACGCATCCCGGGGAAAAGGGCGGAGGTTATCCCCGTGAAGTCGTCAGTGGTTGGCTTTTTACCACTGCATACTAGCGGACAATAGGATCCGATAGATTTTGGGTTCAATGACCCGGATCGACGAATTTGCCTGATATTCAATGGCTAGCGGTACAATCAACCGAAACATTAAGATCATGGGTGTTCTCCCATACCCTCATGGCACGAACAAAACCAAAAAAATCCCACTGGAGACAAATACCTTTCGGACGTTTCAGAAGCAGAACTGGAATCGATGATTACCGCCATTCCCAGCTGCAAGGAGATCCCCAAAGAACTGCTCATACTGACGACCGTTCTAAAAAGGAAGAGATGTGGGAGTATCAGCGGCATAGCCAGGGATGTGGGCCGACCGTACGCCACCGTCTACGGTTGGCTGCTGCGCGTATACGAGCGCGGACTGGACGGGAGAGTTGATAAGCCATCTCCCAACAGGAAGCGGATACTAGACGAGGATGCCTATAGGTTAATTCTGGAGTGGGTGTCCGGATCTCCCCCAGGACTATAAGTTTGAATCCGGTATCTGGCAGGTATCTATGATCATCAGTATGATCCGCGACAAGATGGGCATAAATATACATCCCAGAACGCTGAGGCGGGCACTGCGACGTGCAGGCATCTCGTTCAGAAAACCCAAGATCCATTCCACACAACTCCGCATCAGAACAGGAACAGGCCGAGTTCAAGAGGGAGACTCAGTATATAGTCGACCGGCAGGCCGCAGCCGGGTACACCGTCTTGTATCAGGACGAGATGACCCTCAGGCTGGCGGCTGTATCGGCCCGGGGATGGATACCGCGTGGGACCAATCCGACCGTCAAGACAGGATTCTCCAAAAAGTCAATCAAGGTGTTTGGTGTACTGGGCCGGGACAGGCTACACGTCATGCCCGCAGGAGCAGCAAACTTGACAATGTTCAAGATCTTTCTAGAAGCCCTATATCTGGAGTATGGCAAGGTGACATTCATCACGGACAATACCTCGTACCACAAGTCATGATACGTTCAGAACTACCTGATGTCGACCAGAGGGGATGTCGTGTTGTACCACCTCCCGCCCTACACGCCCCAGCTGAACCTGATTGATATACAGTGGAAGGTGATCAAAGAGCAGCTGGCCTGTAGGTACTTTACGACTATAGATGATCTGGAGGAAGCCGTCGTCCGGCTAGTTGAGACCGGAGAGGTGCGGTCCGTCAGGATGACCGACATAATCGCTGCGTGAGGCCGGGAATATCTAGTGCGCATAGCCTGTCTCTACCTCTAGCCATATCTGTGGACAATTGTGCGTCCATTTATAGTTAGGTGCATAAATAACCCGACACCAGTTTTACACCGGCAGGATTCTGTCCAAATTTCTGAACAGAATATTGCGCGGATCAAACTTTATTTCCAGTGACTCGTATATCAGCATGATTTTTCTTCGGAAATATCTTTTGGCCGGCCGCCTGAAAGTTCGCCGTATACTTGCCTTGCCGTTGAGCCATAACCATTCGGCCGGATTTAAAAACGGCGAGTACGGAGGCAAGAATATCAGTTTGCCGAAATCACTATTCTTTTTCAAGTATCGCTTTACGCGGCTAGAGTTGTGATATGCAGCATTATGTACCATTACGGCAACCCTACCGAACCGTTTTTTCATCTTGTTCAAATACCTGATAAAGGACCTGTCGTTGACCTTGCTAGCGGCCATATAGCATGTCTGCCCGTCCAGCGTGATGCAGCCGTATATGGTCTGGCGCTGGTTGCCGAGTGGCGTTTGTACCGGTATGGCATCACCGCGTGTATAGACTGCGCCGCTGCCAAACATGCTCAAATTTTGGTGGCTTTCATTATACATTATAGGCGTGAATCCGTCTTTTTCCAGTGTTTCTAACTCATTTGTGGTATCTTTCTGCCAGATTTTGAGATCTTCTCTTGACGGAATCCGGTCGGGTATACGGAGAGTCTTCCGTATAGTAAAGCCAAGAGACCTAAGGATACTGCGCGCTTGTGATTCGCCGTATTTTACCCTGGGGTTGCGGCTCCTAAGATGCCGGCGCTGACGGCGCCGTCGCCCCAGTAGATGGTCATGTCCGAATCCACCAGAGGGATGGTGATGGTTTGGTTGGCGGTGTCGGTCTTCCAGGTGGTGATAAACGGGCGCTGGTCCGGCGCCTGCTACGCGTGGGGATCGCCCACCAAGGTCACTGTGATGGTTCGCCGGTTATCGCCGTTCCCAAAGGCCGAGTCTCCTGTGGCGGTGATGGTGATTATATAGGTCGTCTGGTCGGCATCCACCGAGACCATGCTTAGTTGGTTGCCGTCGATAATAACGAACCGATCCGAGTCGCCGCCGGGCTCTATCCGGTAGGTAGTGTTCTGCCCGTCCAGAAAGGCGTTCTGGGCCGATACCGTCCCGACTGCGCCGGGGACATCCGCCCTGTCTATGGAGGCGCTGTCTATAACAACGTACCAGCCACCAAGGTTCTGGTCGAAGGAGGCGGCAAAGTCAAGCATCCTGGTCATGTTAGTCACCGAGGAGACATCCCAGGTGTCTAGGGGCTGGTTGAAGGAGGTAGCGTTATAGAACATGTGGCTCATGGTGGTCACCGAGGAGACGTCCCAGGAAGAGATGTCGCCGTTGAAGGAGGTAGCGTTATAGAACATGTGGCTCATGGTGGTCACCGAGGAGACGTCCCAGGCGGAGAGATCCTGGTTGAAGGAGGTGGCGCCCCAGAACATGCCATCTAGGCTGGTTGCCGAGGAGACATCCCAGGCGGAGAGATCCTGGTTGAAGGAGGTAGCGTACGCGAACATACACCACATGTTGGTCACCGAGGAGACGTTCCAGGAGTTCAGGGGTTGGTTGAAAGAGGAGGCG
>VYCS01000017.1 GCA_009843815.1 Cenarchaeum sp. SB0675_bin_21
GTATTATGGTATAATTTTACACAAAAATTATTTGAAAACTAAATTATATAGTAAAAAATATGACACAATTTAACAAACTGCAAAATTAAAAAATTATCACATACTCCCTGACATAATAGAAAATTTTACAAATACGTGTCATGTAACAAAGATTAACAACAACAGTGTAGGCCACCTGACATTTCAATATAGTACCCCACATGAGGACAAAAAATTATTAAAGTTTTGATAGTTTTTGGATTTTATATGGACACTATATTTAACAGTGGTTGCATATTTGTGGTATTATGAGAGTGCAACTTGTGATGGTGGGAATATTATGTGCATTTACACTTGCAAGCGCCAATGGATTTGAGGTATATGCCGCCCGCTACACTGCTACAGTACCATCTAATACCACCGAATACTAGGTTGTCATACACTGTGATGATGCTGCACTAATACATGATATATCGATATATGATGGCCATTCAGGACCAAATAATACCATACCTGACTCTTTTCCTATAGTATTGCATGCTCTGCACTCACTAATAATTCCCGTATTAATGTATAATAATACCGCCCTTCGTATCGATATGACGTATACATCAGATGGTAAATGCGTCATTCGTGAAGGTCTACACGGCATAATGCAGGTCGGCTTGGTTTTACCTGATGATGATATATTGCGCAACCTTGCTAATGAAGTGCAAGATGCCATCATGCTAGGTGTAAATGACTTTAATCAACATTTAGAAGCAGAAAACCATCCATGGTCTCTTCAGGTGACGCCCATACACTACAACGATACTCTACCAAATAATATTTCATTAATACTGGATCCGATTACCGATTTTGAGTATAATGTGTTTGATATAAGCTGCTGCACATCTGGTACAATGCGCGACTTGTACCCATCCGACAGAAGTACCGCTGTTGCATTTAGTGCTGTCATATATGATGATGACATATACGGTATGGTGATATTATATAATGATGCAACCAAACACCTACTGAATAATTTAACATCCGTATTGAATGATATGTAGACGGTTCCGGTATCATATAATACTGAAACACAGGTACAGCGTATCATATATGAGATGTCCCGTATGTCTGATAAATATAGCGTAGAACATGTGGGGGTTGTGGTACTAGGTAGTGGTAGCGAGTATCACGTCTTGGTTGAATCATCACAATATGATACATTACACAACATACATTGGTATGTATCTGACTCTGTAATAGGCCTGATGGATATACTAGAAAGTACGTTTGCGCAAAATGTTGTGGGCGTACGCCCGGATGCTCCTTATACATTGACATCTGATATTATACGTGAAAAGTATGGTGATGATACGAAATTATATCATTATCTGGCATATGACTCAGTCTGGATTCTAGGCAATACACTGTTGTTGTCCCAAAGTACGAACCCTCATATCATGGATGCAGTGATGCCAGCTGCACTCTCGTATCACACAACATTATCGGGGTTGGTGTATAATGGTACTAAACATGTCATACAATACGGTATAGGGGTGTTGTAGCCGATGAATGGGACCCGTATAGGCACATACGATGGCCTCACTGGCGATATATCGTATAACTGGTGGTATTCTAAAGATTAAATACTAAATTGTGCGATTTTAAATTATCTCTCTTATATTAGGTGATGGATAGAGTGTATAACATGAAAATATCTTATCAAGGTGAGGCGGGTGCATACGGATATACGGTGGCCAAAAGATTTGGTACACCAATAAGTGCAATGACATTTGAAGCTGCATTAGACATGATCATACTTGGTGATGCCGACCAAGCTGTCATACCTGTAGAAAACTCACATTATGGTGAGGTTGCAGACTCCAATGATGCCATCTACTCTGCTAGAAGCAGTCTGCACATAATTGGCGAGTGGTACGAGCCCATACGACACTGCTTGATTGGGAATAGTGGAGATTTAAACGACATAAAACAGGTATACTCTCATCTCCAAGCACTTGGCCAATGTAAAAAATTCCTCAAAAAACACAATTTACTGCCGACGCAGTATTATGATACCGCAGCAAGTGTCTCTATGGTGAAACGTACAGGAGATGGGAGCATTGCAGCCATAGCTAGCAGGGATGCCGCCGAACTATACAACATGAAGATAATAATGGAGGAGATAAATGATAATAAAGACAATACTACCAGATTTTTAATAATTGGAAAGGACTCTATAGAGTATAAACCAGATATAAAATATAAGACCACAATAGCTTTTACATTACATCATAACAAAGGATCATTACACACAATACTAAATTTGATGCGGGATGTGAATCTAACCCGAATAACCTCGCGACCAATATCTGGTTGGAAGTATGTATTTTTTGTAGACTTTGAGGGTCATATACAACAACATAAAGTGATGATGGACGCCATAAGAGAGAGATGTCTTATTTTAGATGTGTTTGGATCATACAAGCAAGGTGTTTTTGAATACTAGACATTATTCATAAGCAGGCAAAAACGATTGCTATAATATCTGGCATGAAGATAAATATAATTATTTGACTTTTAGTGTTTTAAATTTGTTCTATACGAGTCTCCAAAATACAAATTTATCTGTGTTTTTTACATTTGGCACTACTTATTTGCATATGCACATCTAAAAATAATTATAAAAAAAATCATAACACTTCAAGATAATAACTCTAATAAATTATCTGATCTGGTGATGACCTCACTATAATGAGATCCGTTGTACCAAATGTTTTTTGATGCAAGGAATACAAACAATACATGACTAAAAAACAAACTTCGCAGGAGACATCCAATATTGTCATAGAATTTTTTAATGTAAGCATATTTGTCGCCAAAATATGTCGCAAGCACAACGTCTCACCGACCATGTTTCAAAGCTGGAATGAAAAGTTCCTTCAAGAAGCAAGCTCTTGCAGACAAAGGGATACTAACCAAAAATCATTCCAAAGAGATAGGAAATCTCAAGCGTATAATCGGAGAGATTACCATAACCAACGATATTTTAAAAAACCTAGACTATAATCTTGTATAACTATTAGAATGGATATCCATAATACCACAAAACTAGTATGTGATCTCTAGGACATATGCTGATGTAAAAGTTGAGTACATACAGAACTTTTGATGGATATTATGCGGGCTGTATATGATATAATAAACCATCAGGTAACAACATCCTTAAGTCTGTAGTTACAAGTATTATGTAATGTATCGTATTGCCATACCATTACTATGCATTGCACTACTCATGCAGAGTCAGGCACAAGCTACTGGTACAACTTTGGGCGAGCCTACACTTGTAGACGCTAATGGCATGCCCATATCTGGACACATAAATGTAAATCAAAAATTTTACATCGCCACGACACTTACCCATCAAGGTGATACCGCGCAACAGTTTGTATATATAGTACAGATAGCCGATGAGAGCGGCTCCACAGTACTGCTAAAGTGGTTTGGCGGTGAGGTGGGACCGGACCAGCGGTTAAATATTGCAGTATCCTGGACCCCTGCCACCTCTGGTACATATACCATTGATACGTTCTTGTGGGACGGAATACATGCGCAGAATGCCCTTGATTCAAACAAGTTGGTTATGGCATCCATCAGCTGATGGCAACAGTTTGAACACGCTAACAGATACCGACATTGTATACTTTATGCACCCACAGGTTGATTACTTGCAGCTAATCTGTCTTTTGGGATAACTGATCGCGAATCTGAGCCAGTATCATCTGCGCCTTTTCATGATTCTCGTAGGGTTCAGCGGTTCCGTCTAAAATTCCATCAATCTCATAACTTTTATCGACTAGTACATTGGCTACATGCTCATCTAATGTACCATTTCCTACTAGATAATATGCAAAGACCGTCTCCTTTTGGCCTATGCGATGAAGTCGGTCTTCCGCCTGCCTGTGTATGGCAGGACTCCAGTCTAGCTCGGCAAAGACCACATACTTTGCCTGACTTAGGTTTATTCCAACATTACCTGCCCGCAGACCTGCAATCATCATGTTTGCACTACCCTCTTGAAATCTGTCTATGTTGTTCTGCCTTACTTTATCTGTCTGGCCCCCTATTATTGATGCAGGCTCAAACTCTTGTAAATTCTCATGCAGTATGCTGTGTATTGCCCTGTGGTGGCAGAACACTACTACACTCTCTTCCATCTCCATTATGTTTCGAACAAAGTTTGTGACATGTGGTATCTTTGCCATACCGGCTGCAACCCTCTCTCCCTGTATGGCCCGTCTGTATGATGCGGATCTGATAAACTCGGTCTTTGCCTCCCTTTGTTCTTCTTCCATCTTCTTCCATATTCTGTCTAGTTCGTTCTGATAGTAGGTTGTATTGGCATCAATGATCTCCTTGTATCTGACCTTCTCTTTTAGCTCCTTTAGTACGTCGGACTTTTTTCTGCGTAGCATGACATGCTCCTGTAGTTGTTTGCGCAACGTCTGCCGCTTGTTCTCTAGTACCGTTGCCTTTCCCTTGTCGTTGACATAACAGAAATACTCGCAAAACTCAGCATAACTACCCAACATTCCCGGTTTTAGTATGTCTGTAATGGGCCATATCTCTGAACCTCTATTGTATATGGGCGTGCCTGAGAGGCCAATCCTTCGTGTCACCGAAGGTAGCGATGCTAATCTTCTTAATGCTGAGTACTTCTTTGTTCTAACTGATCTTAAATTATGCACTTCATCACATATGATGGTTCTTATGTTGGCATTGGCAATGTCTGTCTGGCGTTTGTACAACAGTTCATAATTTATGATGTAAAAGTCGTATCTGTCCAAGTCCTCTTGACGTCCGGTCCGTATGATAATAGATGTGGGATGTTCATCTGCAAGCAGACGACCATTGCGGCTCTTCTTTTTTAGAAACTTTGCAATCTCTCTCTGCCAGTTGTTGAGTGTAACAAGCGGTGCCACCACCAGTACGGGGAACGCCCTCTTTTCGGTGGCTATATATGCCAATGACTGAACCGTCTTTCCCAGACCCATCTCATCAGCCAATAATGCATTTCCGTTAGACTTTATCAAAAAGTCCAAACCCTTTCTTTGGAACTTTAGTAACTCTCCCCGAAACTGGTCTCCTGGTGTGGCCAACTTGAGTTTGTGCTTTGTATGTGTGATGTTGTGCGTCTTAGTGGGCTTGGCCTTCTTTTGCCACGCGGCCTTTGAGCGTATCTCCAGCGGGTATCTGTCCAATATCCACTTTATCTTCTCTATACATTCGGGTCTGTCCGGGACTATCGCCTCATTTATGTCGTCCCCGTACCACGCTTCTGGTACCAGGTCTGACAACATTGTAACTGCACGTGCCCCCTTCACCTTCCAGGTCCATGTATTAGAGAACTTGTCCAAGACGTACTCTAGAGAACCAAATGTATCTGAGACAGACATGATTTCAATCAATTTTATTTTTTTACTTATGAATCTTGAGGGTAATGGTTCTTCCACAAGTTTGGACGATGATCAAAATTGTACCATATTGATGGACGGGCCCATACCGTGTGTCTTTGCCATAGTCGGCTTATACATAACAGATGAAATCCAGTGCTGTTGCGTCTTGTTATGTCGGCGCAAAACTATCTGTTGACGACTTTGACTGAAATACTACTACCGAATGGTTGGGTATAGTTGTATTGGGTGTATTTGTAGATATATTGCGTGTATTCAGTCGCTGTGGGCTTATGCGTACTATACGATATGCAACCTCACGCTTATCAGGTGTTTTGCGTATACTTGTATGACTTGAAATAACAAGACGTTTACAAATTTTCGCTTTATATAATATGAATAGTTAGTTCCATGTAACGATGTTAAAGTACTGCTTAATCTTACTGATTGCTATAATACCTGCATCGGCCCAGACTCCCGAGGATATACCTGAGGGGGTAATGATATGGACTGATGGTTTTTACCATGACCGCCAGTCTGTAGTAACTATATGGGGCCATACGACACATATGGAACCGGTGACCGTTCTAGTATTGAATCCTGCTGGGAATATAGCCGCCGTAGATCAGACCGAGGCAGAGAATGGTGCCTTCTCTGTAGACTTGCACATATCTGGGCCATACTGGAGGCATGATGGCGTATACACGGTTACTGCGCGCGCAGGTACTGATACTACACCGTATGCCATCCATATAGGCATAGGAGAGATTGACTGTAATGGGACATATCTGGATGCAGGTAATGATGGTGCATATTGTATACAGACGGAGAATGTGACAGAACTATACTTGGACAAACACAACAGTACAATGGAGATACGCGGAGGGGGGCAGGTCGTGGTGTCCATACCCAGAGATATATTAGACTCTAAAGATGAAGATAAAGATAGACCCTTTGTGGTGTATCAGCAGGATGTGGTATTGACTCATCAAGAGATGAGTAATGATACAACACGTGTGATACAGTTTGAGCATCCAGGTGGTACAGTGACCGTGCTGGGCACACATGTAATACCCGAGTTTGGTGCAGCTATGCTAGTCATGGCGGCGTGTGGTGTTGCAGTTGTATCGTATAGATATATGAGCAGGCATAAAATTTTGAGTAGTTACGATTCTTGTCATGTATGAACTCAGCCTTAAAGTGAGAGGTGCTCATCGCCACTGGGATTTCCTTGGTGCTTCTTCCAAATTCCATTTGCCGCATGATGTATCTTTGACTGGATCAAGGTTTGTTATAATACTGTAACATTTTCCTCTATTCCATACGTATCGCTTGCCGAGCCTATGTCTTAAATAGCGAACTGAATTCAGGACTATGAAATCTCTGAACCTTTCACATAGTTTAATATATGAACCACACATGCGCCCCATTGTGAAGAAAGTCAAAAAGATATTCAAAGAGACTATGAAGACAGATCACAAGGTAATCACCGAAGAGCTATCAAAACTGATTTTAGAAAAGTATGGTGTTGACATACCAAAGTATGCCTTGGTGACATCAAAGAAAGATGTATCATCCGCCGCCAAAAAGGTTGGCTTTCCGATGGTGATGAAGGTAGTCTCCCCTGAAATTCTACACAAGACCGATGTGGGAGGTGTAAAGGTGGGCATACAAAAGACCTCCGAGGCCAAAGACGTATTCAAAGATATGAACAAGCGTCTCTCTAAGAAGGCATCAGTAAAGGGCATACTATTCGAGCAGATGGTGCCCAGTGGTATCGAATTGATTGTAGGCGTACAAAATGATCCCCAATTTGGTCCTGTCATAATGGTGGGAATGGGTGGTATAATGACCGAGATAATGAAGGATGTCTCGTTCCGTATGTTGCCCATTGATACTTCAGATGCCAAGTCGATGCTTGAGGAGCTGCGTGGTATAAAACTGCTAAAGGGCTTTCGTGGTAGTGAACCTGTAGATATTGATATGGTATGTGATATGTTAGTAAAGATAGGTACTATGGCCATCGACAATGCCGACTACATAAACAGTATAGACTTTAACCCTGTAGTGGTATATCCTAAATCATACAAAGTCGTAGATGCTAAGATAATACTGAACGATGGTATGCGACACAACTCTGTATCTGTTGCCGAACCAAACAAAGACCACATGGAGCAATTCTTTACTCCTCGGTCTATAGCTTTGGTGGGCGCTTCATCTAAAAAAGGAAAGATAGGTAACTCCATACTGGACAGTCTAGTAAACTATGACTATACAGGTACGGTATATCCAATCAACCCATCACAAGAGTCCATATTTGATATACCCTGCTACAAGTCCATCTCTGATGTTCCCGACGATGTGGATATGGTGGTGGTCTCTGTCGATTTGTCTAGAACCCCGCCCATACTAGAGGAGTGCGCTAAAAAAAATATACACAGTGTTGTCATAGTATCTGGTGGCGGTAAAGAGTTAGGTGGTGAGCGCGCCGAGTACGAGGCCCAGATAAAAGAACTATCTATTAAACATAATATCCGTATTATAGGACCAAACTGTATAGGCATGTTCAATGCAGCCAACAGACTGGACTGTGCATTTCAGGGCCAGGAACGAATGGTTCGGGCCAAATTAGGCAATGTGGCTCTACTATCACAGAGTGGTACCATGGGAATTAGCTTTTTAGAGTCTGCTGATACATTTGGCCTGTCTAAAATGATAAGTTATGGCAATCGTTCGGATGTGGACGAGGCCGACATGATATGGTATCTGGCGCATGACCCGCAGACCAGTGTCATAGCACTATACGTGGAAGGCTTTGGAGATGGCCGCAAATTCATAAATACCGCCAAGCGGGTGATGGCCGAGACACATAAGCCTATAATAATATGGAAGAGTGGCCGAAGTACCGCTGGTGCCAAGCAGGCCGCCTCTCATACCGGTTCTCTAGGCGGAACCAATAATATCATAATGGGTGCCTTGCGTCAGGCGGGTATCATATCTGTAGACAGTTACCAAGAGTTGGTCGCCGTATCAAAGGCCTTGTCGTGGCAGCCTCCTGCATCAGGAAACCGTACGTCTCTATGTAGTAATGGTGCTGGCCCAATGATTGGTGCCATAGACCAGTTTGAGCGACTATCACTACAGCTAGCTACTGTTACAGATGAGTCTAGGCAAAAGATGGTAGACAACTTTCCTCCCACCTATGTTATAGGAAGTGGCAATCCTGCCGATGTTACTGGTGGCGCGTCTGCCGAAGATTACAAGTTTGTAATAGAGACGTTTTTAGCTGATGAGAACGTCGATATAGTGATGCCATGGTTTGTCTTTCAAGATGACCCTCTAGATGAGGTGATTGTAAACTATTTGAAAGATTGCAACGGTACAAAGCCGCTACTGGTTGGTGGAAACGGTGGTCCATACACGCAAAAAGTCACTGCCATGATAGAATCTCACAACATACCTGTATACTCGGATTTGAGAGACTGGGTAGCTGCCGCTTCGGCATTATACCAGTGGGGCCGCAAGCTTCAGGAGGTGTCATGAGTCATGTCCTTGGTGTTGCGTGATATGATATCTGATGGTGTATGCTTGGTTACTATAAATCGCCCAGACAAACTAAATGCAATGAATATTGATGTGGCCAACGAGCTAATTGCAACGTTCAATGATATCAATTCAAATGATGAGATAAAGTGTGTGATACTGACTGGTAGTGGTGATAGGGCATTCTCTGCGGGCGCGGACATCTCATACATGTCAAAGATAACTGCAGACGAGTCTGTCGTATATGCCAAATTGGGCCAGAAAGTCACAAATACCATAGAGCATACCCGCCAACCGGTAATAGCCGCTGTAAACGGCTTTGCCTTGGGTGGTGGTTGTGAGGTGGCCATGTCTTGTGATATACGTATAGCTTCAGAGAAGGCACGACTAGGCCAGCCTGAAGTTACAATAGGAATACCCCCGGGTTGGGGCGGTACTCAGAGACTGATGCGCCTTGTGGGTATAGCGCACGCCAAAGATATGGTGTATACTGGTAGGATGGTAAAGGCCGATGAGGCTTTGTCGATGGGTTTAGTGAATCGTGTCGTGTCTCATGATGATTTGATGGATGAAGTCAAACGTGTGGCCGATATGATATGCAAAAACTCCTCAATGGGTGTTCAGATGTCCAAGATTGCCATGAATAATGGCCGCAACTCGGACCTAGATACTGGTCTATCGATTGAACTACTGGTGTGGCGCAACTGTTTCACGCATGATGATCGCACTACAATGATGAATGCCTTCTTATCAAAGTAGCATGCGTTCTTAGAAATATTTAAATAAACTTGAACGGGAATTATGACAATGAAAAGTAAATTCCTACCTGCTCTTCTACTCTCTATAGTAGTGATTGCAGGTACAACGACGATAAGTGACGTATTTGCACAGACAAATACTGAAAAATTAACAACTGTTGTAAATACTACTGATGATACTAATAGTGTTGTAAAGATGATTCAGGAGGCCTTGAGTAGTCTCATGGCATCTATAGACGCTCTAACTGGCAGTGTTGACCAATTGAGTTCTGATGTTAGCTCATCAAATGCTGAAATAACATCCAAATTGAGTGATATTGAGGCAGCTATGGCGGCTGGAGCTAGTCTTGCAATTGCCATTGATAACCTAGCCAATGAGATAGATGCAGTAAAGGATGCTGTTGAGCATGTAGATGAACATATAGAGTCAATGGGTGATAGCAGTGACTTGCAGGCTACTGTCGATGATCTGAGTACTAGTACAAATGCTAGACTTAACGCTCTAGAGGAGAATATGAACCAGAAACTTGATGCACTTCAGACTCAGTTGAGTAGTATCTCTGAGAATCTAGGTGTCGTTCAAGAGACTGTAGCTCCAGACCCCTCTGCTACTGCAATACCATCTCTGATGAACGAGGTGCAGAACAATGTCATTAAAGCCAGCTTTTACGCAAAGCAGTTTGCTGCTACCAATAATGAGGGCGCCATAGGTACTTGGCCAAAGAATGCCGATGCTTACGGCTTGGAGTATGACTTTACCTTTAGCTGTGACAAACCTGTCCTAGTCGACACGGTTACGGTTGAGGCCGCAGGTCCGCTGGATGATGTTTCAGCTCCTACTGATGCTACCGACAATTCTATTGACGCTAATGATGGTTATGGTCACCCTATAACTGCTCAGCAATATTATGATGGTACTGATGCAACACTTCTTGATCCCGCAACAACAATCAAGGTTAATGGTCGCACTCTAGTAGATACTAACTTTGAAGTTTCTGCCGATAACAATGTCGCATATATTCAGCCAGCAAACTTCGAGCTCATGCACCTAAATCCAGGACAGCCACTGAACTTCAAGACTGTGATAAACTTTAGAGCATATACTGACTATCAAATTCCACAGTTTAACAATGCATCAGGTGTTACCGGTTCACTCCTTTCAACATATGGCATAAGTGAAGCCGATGTTGCAGGTCTTAACATTCCATACTATCCTACGATGGGCTCCCACGCCGTTAATGATACATTCTCATTAGACACATTCGCAAACCTAACCAATGGCAACTCCACACAACTTGAGCACTTTGACTTTGACATATTCAAAGTAAACGTAGATTACATATCACTATCTGGTAGTAATGCAGAGTGTGCACTAAGCTTGCCTGATGACCCCACAACCTATCCCAAGAAAGATACACTGCTAATCAACTTGGCGGCTACTGGTGATGGTCTAATAAAGAACTTTGAGGCAACGGTAGACTGTAATGACCGACCTACTAGAATTGTAGGTAACGAACTCAGGGCCAGTCATGCGGTGGGCGATTCTGCGGTAGCTGCATCTAACTTGAAGATAGAAGCTGGCGGACAGTCAATGTCCTTCAAATTAACCACTGATGAAACCCTAGAACGAGCTAGTACTACACAACCCGCGTCATTGAGCTTTGACTCTGGCAACATAGTGATTAGTGGTCAGGTACCACAAGTTTCAGGTGTGTTATTGAGTCTCACGTATCATACAGCTGCAGGCAACACTTGTAGTATAGTTACACAATAATACAGTTTTTTCATTTTTTATTGCATAATGCCTCATATGGTGGCATAGCTCCATATGGTGCGCAATTGCTTGACTAGGTAGTGGTCATTGGCCGGGGCCGTGATCAGCTGATCATTGCGCCTTATGATTTTGAAGGAGTATGTGTCCTAGGACATAGTCTCAGATCCTGAAATACTTTAAAATCAAATCCGCATTGAATTCTATGGTTAACCGCACCGACTGTTCAAGAAGTTTCCTTGAGATTTGGGGAGCTGTGCGAGGTTGAATTCGACATAGCGCAATTTACATGACATGGTTGAACAAAACATTGAAATGCTGTTTCCAGAACTGGTGATTCTAGGTGGCGAGTTTGCGAGGGACGAGGAATTGATTTGCCAAGTACGTCGAGTTGATAGTGTCGCTACTCAGGACCATCAGGCCTCAGGTCGGGGAGCGATGGCACGCCGACGAGGTCTGGGTGAAGATAAACGGCAACATAAAGTATCTGTTCGCCATGGTGGGCGGCGAGATGCGCTTCGTCCTGGCGCGGAAGGTTGCCGATTCCAAGAACCGGCACAACGCTAGGTCGCTGCTGAAGGAGGTACGGTAGGTTGCCAGCAAGAAGTCCAAGGAGTTCGTCATAGACGGGTTAGACATCTACCGCGTGTATGATTAGTAGTTTGTTGACGGGTGCCACCGTCACTGTTGCTTGAATTTACATCATAGATTTAGACCGCCACATGGGGCTATGCCACCATAAGGGGCATTATACAATAAAAAATGAAAAAACTGTATTATTGTGTAACTATACTACAAGTGTTGCCTGTAGCTGTATGATACGTGAGACTCAGTAACACACCTGAAACTTGTGGTACTTGACCACTAATCACTATGTTGCCAGAGTCAAAGCTCAATACGTTGGGACCATCAGATTTGACTAGGGCTTCACTCTCGGTTAATTTGAAGGACATTGATTCTCCGCCAGCTTCTATCTTCAAGTTAGATGCAGCTACCGCAGAAGCGCCCACCGCATGACTAGCCCTGAGTTCTGAACCTACAATTCTAGTAGGTCGGTCATTACAGTCCACCATTGCCTCAAAGTTCTTTATTAAACCATCACCAGTAGCCGCCAAGTTGATTAGTAGTGTATCGGTCTTTGGATAGACTGTGGGGTCATCAGGCAAGCTTAGTGCACACTGTGCATTGCTACCAGTCAGTGATATGTAATCTACATTTACTTTGAATATGTCAAAGTCAAAGTGCTCAAGTTGTGTTGCATTACCATTGGTTAGGTTTGCGTATGTGTTTATCACAAGCTCTGGGGTGTCTGCAGTATTATCAGCGTCAGTACTTGTGGAGCCGCCCCGAGGATAGTGTGGAATATTAGCAGCGTCAGCAGCAGTAGCATTTAATAAGCCATATGTTGCAGCGAGTGAGCCAGGAGTAGTGAAACTGTTAAACAGTGGAGATTCAACATCAGTATATGCTCTAAAGTTTACCTCGGTCTTGAAGTTCAGTGTCTGTCCTGGATTTAGGTGCATGAGCTCAAAGTTTGCTGGTTGAATATATGCAACATTATTACCTTCAGAGACCTCAAAGTTGGTATCTACTAGAGTGCGGCCATTAACCTTGATTGTTGTTGCCGGATCTAGAGTTGCAACAGTAGAAGGGCCGTCCTTATATTGTTGAGATAGTACAGGGTGGCCATATGCTACATCTGTAGAAGAAATAGCATTAGTCGCAGTAGTTGTAGTAATAGCAGGTGCATCCGTCAATGGCCCTTCGGCTGTAATCGTAACCGTGTCGATTAGGACAGGCTTGTCACAGCTAAAGGTAAAGTCATACTCCAAGCCATAAGCGTCGTTGTCGGTAGGCTTTGGCCAAGTATCTATGGCTCCCTCGTTATTGGAAGCGGCAAACTGCTTTGCGTAAAAGCTGGCTTTAATGACATTGTTCTGCACCTCGTTCATCAGAGATGGTATTGCAGTAGCAGAGGGGTCTGGAGCTACAGTCTCTTGAACGACACCTAGATTCTCAGAGTTCTACATGATTAACTGTTCTTTTATAGGTTCTTTGACATTCTTACATGTGAAGCTAACCCGAGACGAAATAGTACGAGTGGAAGACGACTCACCACTGGAGTTGTTTAAGCAGGGTATCAAGTCCAAGGAGACTGCCGACAAGTACACACAAGTACTCAAACAGGTCACATGCAAGATTCTCGAAGATGTATTAGAAGGCACATTTGAAGAACGTGCACAACAGATGGTCGATATAGGAAGGGATGAACCCAGATGGATGCGCGACTTGCTGTTGAGTCTCTCTAGGAAGTTGCGTGAGAGAACAGAACTCCCCACAGAGCATACTAATTATCTAAACCCCGACTCGGTTGGAAACTACTTTAAGCCAATCAAAAAGTTGCTCGACATGAATGATGTGACCATACCCTGGAAGAGAATCTATGCCACCTATCCAGAGAGAGACAATATGTCCGAGTCCAGAGGCTGGACCAGAGACGAGATATCTTTGATGCTAAAGTACGCACGCGGCCCATTAGATCGGGCCTTGGTACTGGTATTGGCAAGCTCGGGCATGCGTGCCGGAGGTTTGACCCTAATATGGGAAGATTTGACACCAATATATCGCATCAATGATGGCAGTCTTGTACTAGGCCCAGCAAATAATGATGGTAGCGTAGCATGTGCAGTACTCCGCGTGTATAGGGGATCTCCTGAGAGCTATCTTGCATTCATTACGCCCGAGGCGTTTGATGCCTTGCAGGTGTATGGTCGTACATGGGCCGAGTTAAGACGCCAGCCACCAAACCCAAAAGATCCGATATTTCTGGTGCAGAGAGGCTCGTATGGAAGCGCATCTACAAAAATACTTCGGGACCGTGTGGTCAGGATGGCCACCAAGGCAGGACTACGCCGCACTAAAACATCCAAAAGATTCGAGGTACCTATAATGAACGGCTTTCGTCGATTTTGGAACAAGACATGTAAGGAGGCTGCATCTGGAGACTCAACACTAGCCTCTCTTATCAAAAAAGAGTACATGATGGGACATCGGGGTCTTGTATCATTAGACCAGAACTACTTTAAGACAAATCTGATGGAGTTGGCAATAGAGTACACCAAGGTCGTGCCTGACCTCACAATAGAGGAGACTGAAAGACTACGACAATCCAACCATATGATGGCATCTAATGTACAAAAATTAGAGAGTGAGATGGATAGAACTTTAGAGCGTCTTTCTAGAGATGTGGCTGATATGAGACGTGAAAGAGATAGTATGCGTCAGGAGATATCTACATTAAGAAAACAACAGGAGATGCCTGCTACCGAGCTACTAGATTTACTGAAAAGATATTCGGGTTCGGATGATGCATCTGGAGATGTACTAGGATCACTGACTGGTCTGATACGACAGTTAGTTGTTGCACAAAGTAGCCCCAATGCAGGATGTAAAACGTAGATACAGGAGGAATTGAATAGATACGAACAAGAGTATCCAACTGATATAGTCCTCGTCGGATGAAAATTCCAGTACTTGTATAGTGATCGTATCTGCCATGAACCCATGTTTGATGCACTAGAGACGATAATAACCCAGACGTGCCATGTGTGCGGCATGGTCGATGCCAAGTCGCGTGTCCCACGCGACAAATTCATTTGCACTAACTGTACCAGGGTATTCCACGCGGATGTCAATGCCGCCTGGAATATCTTACATCGGGCGGCGGGGAACGTCGTCCTAAGACGGCCGGGGCATAAGGAGGGCTACAAGCCAACACCCGCCATGCTCCGCTCCATACAGAAGAGCCGTCAGAAAAGGGACAAGCGCGCAGCTGTGGCTGTGTACTTATCTGTATAATTCCCTTACAGAAGCCTATGAGATGTGCGAAAAAATAGTACGTTTTTAATAAAAATTCTATATCTGTCCAAATGCCACCCATCATGTGTGATGACCGAGTTGCCAATCCTCGACACCCTTGGATATGTCACGTAATACGGATACATTATCCATTGCAGCGCTACCCACTTGTATGGCATCAGCTCCAGCCAAAAGAAACTCTACAGCATCACGCCACGACGATATCCCGCCACATCCCATTATTGGTATGTCATATATCTTTGATAGCTTATGTACTGTATATATGGCAGTGCTCTTTATTGGAGGCCCAGATAACCCGCCCATACCATTACCAAGTTTTGGTTTGCCGGTGGTAATGTCTATCTCCATGGCCGGTACTGTATTTATAGCAGTTATACCGTCGACTCCGGCTTTTACAAACACATCTACGGACTGTAACATTGTATATGCAATCTTTACAAATATCGGCACATTGGTGGTAGACTTTGCTGCGCGTATGATTTCAGTAGTTAGTGATGTGTCATCGCCAACATTATACCCAAAGGTAACAACAGATGGGCAAGATAGATTAATCTCAAAGGCGGCAGCACCATCAAACATCTCGATCATTCGTACAAAATCAGACGGATCATTGCCAGCTAAACTCACTATAACCGGATAAGTAGGCCGCCCCAACTCTTCGGCAAATCGTCTTGCTCCAACATTTTTTAGTCCTATCGCATTAATCCAGCCACCATTTTCTCTTTTAATTAGATTTGGTTCTGGGTGTCCTGAGCGAGGCTCCATTGTAACAGACTTTGTTACAACGGCTCCGACTCCGGTATCATAGGCCTCTTTTAATTTTTGAGGAGTGTCTCCTTGTAAACCTGACGCTAGTATGACGGGGCTACGCAGCTCCAAAGAACCTAGACTACACACACCACGCACAATACCCAATCTAAAGTATGTAGTCAGGCACCCCTCTTTTAATATTATTTTTAGAACTATATGCCGACTTTGTGTCTGTTTGTGCGGATCTGGGCAGCGTCGGCTCGTGCACGCATACCTTCTTGCTGTTCGGTATAATATCTATCTACACACTGTCTGACTTTATCATCGTTCCAAACTGGCTTACGGTGCATTTGTGTCTGCTTGATGCGGATGGCGGTACCGCGGCACGACCAGCATTGAGAGGAGGCCGGGGGATCTAGATTCTGCCCCAGATATGGGCCGGACCTACAACATATCTGTCACCTCTAGAGTGGTGACTGTCTCTGATCATCAACGTATACGTCTTGTTTATATTCCGTCTTTTGGTCATTGTTTATTCCTCAAATGTTTATCTTTGATGAGTCGACAATTCCACTGTGAACCCTTTTCCACGAGTCGGAGGTTCTATAGGTCTACTAACTAGTGTATCCGACTTTTGGACTACCTGTTCACAACCAGCAGTTTAGCGATGGCAACTTAGGGGAATTATATACCTGGGTATGCACGCGTAACATACGCGTACATTCCTAGGTGCTTCATGGCGCTTGATGTTTTGGGTCGATTGCACGCTTGATTCTCACGCCGCCGTCTGGCGTCCGGAACTGCACAAACAGGTGGCTTCCGGGTCCGGCCCATTTCACGCCTTTCGAGGGCCATTCCTTCCCCCGCGAGAACCTTCATACCGGTCCCCCGTTGTATTATATTCACCGACGCATTGCCGTCGGCGTTTACCATGTGGTTGCATCTCAAACACTTGAACGTCTCCCCATTTCGATTCTCCTTGGATGTGTAGCCACATATACTGCACTCCTGGCTCGTGTATTTTGGACTTACCTCTACTACACGGATGCCCAGCCGCTCTGCGATGGTGTGGATCTTTCGCAGTATTGCATAATGCCGAATAAACCTCATTCCCCTGTTCAGACCCTTCTTGTGCCTGCCACCGCGCCTGCTCATGGCCTCAAGGTTGAGCTGCTCGACATATATTACATCCACGCCCTCGCATATCTTCTTGGCCAATAACCACTCTGCATACTCGCGGTCGTTCGCATTACCACGATTGTACTTTTCTCGCTTGCGTTTAATTTTACACGTCGAGTTGGAGTGTTTATTGCGGTGTGATATAGTACGGCGCGTCTCATCATTCCATGTACGGTTCGTGCGGAATGCGGTTGCGGTATCGTATGATGTTATATTTGAGGTGTTATGGTCTGTCTTGCACACGACGGTCGGATTTGTTATCCCTCTGTCTATGCCGGCAACAACACCGGTCTTGGCGCGCCGTTCGGGTACCGGCACGTCATATGTTATGTGCAGCCGGTAGATATGGTCACACGACTTGACGTGCCCCCACGACTTTGGTGTTACACATACCAAACGGAAAGACCTTGAGCCATACAGCCAGTTGTGTGGAAATTGATATGGTTGCTCCTCGCACAACTCAACAACACCAAGGCCCGGCAATGACGCGTGCCTGTTGTCCACAAATCGCGGCTGTACATCACATGATACTGCCTTTGTATTATCGCGCTTTCTGGCGCGGAAACTCAGCTCGCCGTTGCCGTATTTGTTCGAGACATCCGCAGCAGTGCGGGCCTGATGGATGGCCGTATTTTGGTATATGCGCTCCACTGTTTGCAGCCACGATACGGAACGCCTCACCTTGGTGAACTCTCTGGAGAGGTCATATGTAGTGAGTGTGGGGTTAGTAAGCAGCCGCTCCACGGCCCAGTTGTACACGAACCGCTGTGAGTCCCGTATTTTGGATATGTGACGCGCCTGAGAGCGTGTCAGGCCTATGCGAAAGCTATAAGACCGATACATGTAGTTTATACATCATAATACTTTATAAACCTGTACCCTACAGGACTTACCTTGCCTACCCAGGCATATAATTCCCCAACTTAGATCCATTATGTTTATATAAATTACATGGAATATGTGTTTAAAATGAAAGATAAAACATTCCATGCACTTCTGTTATCTATAGTAATGGTGACAGGAGCAATGACGATTAATGATGCTTTTGCGCAAACTAATACTGAGAGACTTATTACGGTTGTTGATACTACGGCTGACACCAACACAATGGTGTCAAACCTAGTTAATTTATGGTCAAACTTTGATAGCAACTTTACACCAATCCTGAGTGTTATAAATGATCTATCTGATGAGTTGTCTACGGTGTCTGACAAAGTATCTGAGGTGTCTAGTGATGTGATGGCGGTGGACTCCAAGATTAATAATCTTGAATCCAAATTCGATCAATTTGTAGCAACCGATGCAGAGAACACCAGAGAGGCTCAAACAAATTATGATAACCTTGCCGACATGTTGCCTGACATTCAAAGTACTGTGGATACAATTGTTGATGATGCTGACACATCCTTTGATACCATATCTGACAAACTTGATGCCCTACAGGCACAAATTGGTACGTTCACATCTAGTATAACTACACTTCAGGAGGATGTTAGTGAAATTCAAAGCGAGTTAGGACTTGTACAAGAGTCTGTAAGTAACAGAATCGGCCCAGCACCCACTAATTTGGATTCTGGTGAGGTGACCGGAAAGGTCCTGCTATCCTGGTACACTCAGGGACTTACCAAGATACCTACCGGTGGTGAAGGTGTTACTGAAGGCGATTCAGGATACTACACTGCGAACTTTAGGTTTGTCTGTGAATCTGATGTCTTTATACAAAAGGTAACTACTACCTTGGGTGGCCAAACAAATGCCGCACTCTCGTACACCGAACGCGATGGCAGCGCTGCAACACAAAATATAGCGAACCCAATATTTCATGGTGGTGCCATCGGCGATGCTACTTTGAACCGCGCCTCATTAACTGCTAATGGTCAGACCCTATTTGCCTCCAACTTTATTACTGGTGTAGCAACTGATGGTACACCAACTCCTGTAATATACAATCGTGATATTGTGCACAACAATGTGATGGAGCTAAAGGCAGGCAATACTGTTGAATTCAGATCTTCTGTATATGATCCTGATACTAATATTGAACAGGGTGGTGGTACTAACGCTTGGGGACCCTTGGAGTTAATTGTAAATGCAACAAAGAATTCAGCACCAGCTGTATACTTCACACCTGCTGCTGGTACTGACCTAGCGATTGATGCAATAACCCCTATTGCTGGTACTGATGATGCTCAGCGTAATGCTACAAAGGCCCAACTAGCCAGTGTCGAAGCATATGAGGTAACTGTAGAGTACTTCTCAGCGGATTCGGATCCCAAATGTGTGATAACCCCGAGCAAAACTACGGCTTTAAGTGAGACCGATCAGGTAGCATTCGTGTCTATCAATGATATTGATGGCAGTACTAGTCTTGTACAAGATTATACTGAAACTTTAGATTGTGATCTCAACACAGTAAGAATTACAGATGTAGTAGGATATCTTAGTGGCGCTGATGGCCTTAACAACTTCGTTACCATGGAGTTGAAGGTTGGAAAGGATACAAAAGCAGAGTTCACATTTGCGAACAATACGTCCATAGTAGAGGATGAATCTAGTCTACCATTTGAATTCAGTGGTAGTGACTTGACTATAACTGGAGATCTAGTTGATAACTCCTCAATACTGGTTCAAATTAGCTATGACTCCGCCGAAACCGACGGATGTGCACAAAACTGATATCATTCTGAATTTTTCTTTTTTAATTTTATATAACATGGTTGCACCATATATGTAGAGTCATCTGGTGAATATGTTACAATAGTGTTACAACCTTAAATACTAATGCTACTATATTGTAGCATGGACAAAAAATTACAGCACGAATGGGCGGCCACAAACCGGCAGCCCTGCAGACTAGTAAAGTATAACCCAGAGCATACACAATGAACTGCCTCTGCAAGCAGCCAACTAGTATAATAGACAGCATACGCGGCGAAATAATATGTATCTCATGCGGGATAGTCCTAGAGTGCAATGTATCAGAACAGGCACCTGTCACAGCAGTCTTGAGTGAAGGCCGGGACGATTATGGTGTCGGGACTATGCTGCCCCAGACAAAGTACGGAGCTAATGGCTAGCTGCACGTCGAAGCTCACAAGCAATAACACTGTCAAGAATATTTGTAAAGCTTCGGCAGATGCTAGAATGTATAGGTGTGGGCACGACTATACGGCTTGAGGCATACTCACTGTGCCACAGATTGGTGTATGGTGACTTTGCCACCGGTAAAGATAAGACTGTAATTGCGGCCGCAGCCACGATGTTGGCCTGTCGTCTACATGGCCGTGTGCTAGGGTGGAAAGAGATACCCGGCATATCAACAAAGATGCGTCGCATCTTGAGGATGTACAGAGAGATACAGTATGTATCTGGTATTACACCAGACAGATATACACACTCCATAATATCCCGGCTATGCACTGATATGGACCTGTCCATATATGATGCCCAAAGGGCCCTGTCGATACTCAATGCAATGGAAAAGTGTAACTTTACGCATGGCAAGAAGCCTCAATGCGTGGCGGCAGCAGCTATAGTGCTGGCCGGTACACGCATATCCAAAAGTAAAGCAGCGACTGCTGCGCAGATATCCGAACCAGGCCTAAAGAACCTCCTACGTGCATGGCAATCGTACAATGAAGAGATATAACATGATACGCTCCGGCAGTACCATATCAAAGATTGTCGATATTTTATTTCATAGAACAGTAACACAGGACCAACTAGAGTATATGATACAAGTAAAACACAACACCCTTCTAGTATCCATGAATAGGGCCATACAGTACAACCTTATAGTACAACACCCACTATCACTGACGCCACAAGGACGCTTGTACCATATAGCTAATACGCTGAACATATCTATGTTGGAGCTGATAGCAGTATCGTCGATTTATGCGCAGCTGGACGCGTGGGACAACTCTGCTCTCCGTTACTATACAACCAACAAGTTTGCCATCAAAGATTATGCAATATTCCGCTCGTATAAGGTAAAGAGCCCCCGGCTGATATATGGTAAGCTACTCTCAAAGGGTATGATACACAAAGTCGGCAGGCAGAACCTAGTATCAATAAATGATGCAACACTGCGGCAACTACTCTTGTATCATGATGATCTCTTATCATTATACAGAAATCTACAATAAAAAAACACTTTTGTACTCCATTCTAGTATGATACATTATGAAAGTAGAATGGAACCAAGACAAATGTATTCACTCAGCCGAATGCGTAAAGAACCTCCCTGCCGTATTCATGGTCAAGGATGGTAAGTTTATCATTGAGCAGGAGGGCGCCCCCCAGGCCGATATACGACGGGTCGTCCGCATGTGTCCGTCTGGTGCACTAGAGATATCCGAGTAGGCAGGCCACCGACAGAATGAGATAATACAATACACGTATGTATACCCTCACACCGAGCTTGCAAACTTTATTCGCATAAACAAGGCAAACCATACCATACATGTAGACATATGGCCACCCCACGGCACACATATTCCCATACACCAGTACATATGGAACAAGACGTTCCATGACACCGGCAATACCGTAATGTTTGATATGCATCTATCTGAGATGTATAATCATACATTGCACCATACGGACCATACATCGTGTAATGCCATACGAGTTTGATGTGCCGTATGTATATACCATATATCACGGCCAGCCTCTCAATGTCACCATATACAGATATCATGATGATATGGTGCATGTTGTGGTACCATCTGAATTTGGCACCATACATGACAAGTACTGCAATTATACGCCATGCAGGTTTGACATACAAAGGGATGCCACACACGTGATTATACACAACGAGTGGAACGATACACTCACAATCAAAGTGCCACCGCTCAAGTCTGATATACGAAAGTTTGGTACAATTGAGCAGTATGCAACTGAGTTTGGCTCATACGCCATACCAATTATTATCATATCTGTACTATCATATGTTGTGTATAGGCGACTGTATGGTTATTTTATAACCAGATAGTTAATGATTTGAGTTAGCTCTCTCCAACTTGGAGGATCTGTACTATAAAACAACTTATATTTTGGGCATGATTAGTCCACACATGGATAGTGTAAGTCACTTTGAGATTCCCGCCGACGACATAGAGCGTGCTAGAGAATTCTACCAGAGCATATTCGGATGGCAGATATCTAAACTTCCGGACATGGACTATTACTGGATTAATGCTACTGATACAGACCACGAAACAGGAATCCCAAAGGAGCCGGGCGCAATAAACGGCGGCATGCTACGCAAGATGGACCCCAGAGCCATACCCACAATTGTAATAACCGTAGAGTCACTAGATGAGCGCCTAAAACAAGTCGTTGAAGCAGGTGGTTCTGTAACTGTACCAAAGATGGAGATAGGCAAGCATGGATTCTATGCGCTAGTATCTGACACCGAAGGGAATAATATCGGTTTATGGCAGAACAAGCCTAAATAGATACCATACAGAGTCATACATGAAAATCTGGTGTAACCATGACTATGTGGTAGCAGACGACTCTGAGATAGTATACAGAAAGTGTGGAATTGTAATGGATGATATGGATGAAAAGACATAGGCGCCCTCACAGTCCAAGGCCAACCTGTATGAATTACGGGAAGTAGGCTCAAAGGATGCAGACCTAACCAGACTTTGAGGGTATGGCAGTCTTGATATCTGTACCATCTAATAGTACGCGAACCTTGCCTCTGTTGTTGTAATTCTTTTTAGTAAGAAGCGTCATGGTTATTTCTACCAAGCCTTCCTGACGATTTTCTCACCATTGGTTTTTTCACTGGTGAAGGTCTCTTGTGGCTGATACATTGTTTATCTTCTTCCGCTTTGGTATTACTAGTGCATCACATCTTCTCTTTGGTGTACTTTGTCGCCTCTTCATATGGAATAGAATCATCATAGCTAGTCTACCTTCGTATCCTAGTACGGGCGGACGTATCACAGATAATATAACAATTACACAAAATGGTATTACAGATATCCACACATCAAATATACTCATCATGCCAAACAATGTGGGCAATCCCACACCAAAGAGCAGTAATGCTTGAGACCCATTAATGTACCCTAGTACGGGCATCTGGAATAGTGGCTGGTTCAAGGCGGTGGGTCTGTGAAACCATAACGCTGTCTTGTCACTGTATGATGTCATGTATTGTATAGCGGTACTTCTAAAAAGACTCATTTCACACAAGGCAGCAAATATACTATTCAGTGAGATGTCAAGGGGTATGTAGTCTGAGCTGCGCAAGGCAAGGGTGGATACGTTCAGCCATTGATGGCCCATGGGTGTGAACTGTATCTGTCACTACTGTAAATTTAATGAACATTATTACATTATGATGGTAATTTCAGCTAAACTCGATACAAAAATCACACATAATATAATACACAATATACAAGCGCATCATGACTATATGTTATGTTTTAGCCCAGGAGATTGACTGTACCCATTTTGATATTGGAGAATTTTGTATGCGGACCACCATCCTATACAAAGTAGCCTCGATATACTGTGCGGATACATACACTGAATACTTGTGTATAAGAGAGAAGTTTTAGATGACTATTACACAGTATAGTCCGACATTAGTCTATATCTAAATCTGCCCCGTTAAACCTTGGCAAGTTTTGGCAAAGTCATAATACTGATTCATACGAGGTTACACCGGTACTTTATAGCAATACTCAATTAAAAAAACCATTGAATGGTTTTCTCATGTGATGCGACCCTGTAAAACTTCTTGTTATTATATATGATATATACAAAAACACATTCATTGGCTGAATAAATACGCATAGATATAAGTACGATCACAAAGAAGAAATGTAAAAATTATAATCATCTATTAAATTTTATTTTTTTAAATTCTCCAATAATGTATAATTATTTCATTTATTAAAATCTGCTGATATATCATACTAGACACATATTGTATTACCTGAGTCTAAATTTGTACTATTATACAACGTATATTATTATGTAGTGTGCATTTTAATCACAGTTAAATCATGATCGTACCCAAAAGTTGCTCAGATTTTTTTTCACACACTTTGTAATGTTGGCAGCATATTGTACCACACGTTTGGAGTCATAATCTGTCTCCATGTATAGTGGTCCGGTCTGTCTGGGTCTGGCAAAGGCTTTACCATTTGGATGAATGGCAGTACCTGAGAGTATGTACCTCTGTCCTCCCTTTATGGGACAATGTCTTAATCCAAGGCTATCATTTTTGTGTAACCATACAACCATGCGAAAGACAAGGTCAGTCCATGACTTGACTGTCACTGTGGAACCATCTGGACACATCATTATAGTTGGTCTTTTGTTCATATCTATATTGGTGGATAGTGCAACCCAATCGTCGAATTTACCAGCCTTGGACTTTGGTGGTTCCTTGGAGCTCTTTGACTCAAGTACAGTCTTGATGAATGGGATGGTCTTTTTAAACATGTACATACTGGTAACCTTTGTTTCATAATCTCCTAATTTTCGGTGCAGTGTGGCGTAAATATTCTGTATGAAATCATACCCCTCAAACGATGGGTCTGGTGCCTGTATATTGTATATTAATTTTACAATAGTCTTTGTTGCAGATAATGAACATATAATCATGCCACGCCTGGTCTTGAATTGTAGATGAGTACTTGTGGTGGTAACTCTCAGTCCCGGGTCCCTGCGCAAATGCCGAATAATATTTTGGCAAAGTCTTCGGGTATTGGAGCTAGTCTTTGTATCTAGATAATCTTTAATGGTATTTACTGACTGTTTGGTTTGTTTATTTGACTCAAATACTCTGTCAATTAATATTATTCCTCCTGCATATTGTAATAATTTAAAGATCTGAAGACCACATGCGACTTTACCACACATGTTAGTCTCAAAACTGGACAAATTCTGTGACACTAAAATTGCATATGTTTTATCCCAATTATACGAGGTATGATCCTTGAAGCCACTACCTTGCGTATGTGCATTGGCCGCAGTACCTTTGTTGTTTATCATTGCATCATAGTCCTTGGATATTTGCTCTAACACGTATTCATTAGTCTCACTTTTACATGATATAATAACAAAACAGTTCTGCCTTTCATCATACGCCAATATGTCGATATGGCGTATGGGTATGCCGACCCCAAAACCCGGAGATATAATTTTAAGATCTGGAAAAAGCGAACTAAAATTTTGATTCACAAACTGCTGAAGTGTACCATCACTGAGAAGCTGTTCCTGAGCCCTATTTGCTAGAGCCATACCAATATCCACAAATACCCTCATACTGTGAGTATACCAACATGATAATTTAGTTTTTTGATGGTAATTTTGTGTATTATGTAAATTATCCATCCATAGTTCACCCTTGATAAGCTTGCCTGCACAGGTTGCAAAGGAATCGCGACAAGCAGCACTAAAATGGAACCATCTAGTGTTGGGCTGTACAGTTATAGACGATAACAACTGGACATCGTTATACATGATATCTAACTGTCATCCTTAAATTATTAAAAACACTCAGGACAGATTCTTTAATGTAATATTATTCAAAAATCCATACAGATGCGCAATACTAGCTAAAAACAAAAATGGCACTGATGGCGATTGGTGCTCTAAAATTATGGGCATCACCAACCATGCTAGTGTACCCTCTATTGATATCTGTGGCAGTATGGCTCCACCCCGCCCTAAATGTTTTACAAAAATACCAAACGATAAAGAAGATTCATGTTTGCATATGATTCTGTCTTTGTAGCGTATGGTTCCAGATATGTCCAGTGTTGTGGTTATGCTATATGCGATTATTACCGGAATTAATAATATGTTATTGGGAATTTGTATGGTTAACAGAATGCAACAACAAGCCAATATCATAAGATAATAAAAAAATGATGGCATTATCATCGTAGCCGTAAGAGAACCACGCTAATCATGATGGTAAATACAAAGATCAAACACACTACCCATAATAATGTCTGGTATAAGCTGTCTATCTTTTCAGTAAGTGCGGCTGGAATATTGGCGTTAGGAGGTGGCTCAAATATGTTGTCAACCCCAAAGATAAATGCTATTACATACGGCATGGCCCACACTATGAACGCCCCAATTATGGCTCCCAACAACATGGTCTGATACTTGCCTATGGATTCAGACTCTGCGTTTTTCAAGCATGCCAGATATGTCACTATCTGCTTATAACGCAACATGGCGGTACTCTGGACCGTTATAAGCAGTTATTTATGTCCGTATAATGAAAAGATGCACAAATAGCATACCTGCACTGTCTGCAATTGTGGGCATAATAATAGGTGTGGGAGTTACCGCTGCAGCGGGTTCTACACTATACCATACCTTTGAGTCCCAGACTGATCCCTTCAAGTCTAGTTCTGCCCTGGATGTACGAAATCTCAATGCTGGTAAATATAATGTTCTATTAAGAATTACCGCTACACTACGAAACAACGGCCAGACACGAATAGATGAAATCACAATAGACAAGATATTGGTATCTAGTGTTGAGTTATTTTAAAACCCAAGCACAAATATAATTTTAAAGATAAATAGAAATAATGTAGTATCGGCCAACTATGACTACACAACACAGAGTCACAGATACCAGCACTGGTAAGATAGTGAGTATCCCGTATGGTCTATCCGAGGCACTGATAGTTGAGATTGAACCCAAAAGGTATAACCGATAAAATAAGTAACTCTGTCAATGTCTCTGACTGACTAACAATGACACTGCTAATAAAGGCCGGTGGCGATACCATAATTACAGATGCATATTCAACTCGGGCCAAGCTAGGATAATTATATATTTTATTTATTTGAGTTTAATTACTATACATTTGTTATTTACTTATAGTATCGACTTAAAACTATCTTACATATACTAGTTTGACTATGAGTACACAACACAAAACCATCCGTTATTGGGATGTGTACGTATAATATTCCCAGAAAAAATCTAATATTTTTATACGTCCATAATTTTTATAATTTCAAAAACCATTCTTTCTGCATTTAGCTATGTAATTTACATTCACATGTGAGTTATTACAATATAATGGCACCATAGGTGACGTGCATAATCTCTGGAC
>VYCS01000015.1 GCA_009843815.1 Cenarchaeum sp. SB0675_bin_21
TGATGATTTCATACCAATATAATAATACGTAAAATATGCAAAAAAGAGAAGCGTCATATCAACGCACGTTTGAGACTTCACGCCTGCTCTAAAAAATTACTCCCTCCCCTATGCCACCCAAATGCCCTGACCGGCCTGTAGCAAATGACGGTCGGCCCGCTCAATACGCGGCGTGGTGCACATCAATATCCCGAGGAATAGGAAAGAATGAACAGTTCTATACTTCACGTTCAACGGTCATACTCTAACTTCCTAATTATGTCCCGTTTTTCTGAGTTTTTCATCCCTCATCAACTTCTCAACTGCCATCATGTATGATGATTTGTAATGTTTTACCTAAACCACCCCCCAAACTTGTAGGCGTGGTATCAAATATCAGAAAATAGAACAATTATAAAGGAATGTAAAATCTCACATTTATGGGATCTTTACTATGTCCAGAATGCGATGCGGAACTGCCTATACCTGCTGACTCGGTACAGGGTGAGATTGTTGCATGCCCGGATTGTGGGCAGAGTTACGAACTACAAAACTCCGACGGAGCCATATCACTACAAGTCGCCGAGTCAATAGGTGAAGATTGGGGTCAGTAAAAACGCAACACTATAGCCACGCTTGATGTGTAATAAAAAATATCTTTAGAGGTTGTACGCTTTTATGTCATTTAGGCATTGTATGACATCCTGCTCTGTAACGGGTTTTGGATTGGGATCCAAATGCCCCTTGTCGGTCATTACAACTGCGGCAGCTTCGGCGACATCTGCTTTTAGGTCCATCCTTTCAAAGCCCAACTTCTCCATGCATTCCTTGAATCTTTCATAGAACGGAGAGTTGTTGAATTTGTGCGCTATTGTGGTACACGAAGATAGTGAGTATCCATGAGGTACACCTTCATTGGAGAATACATACGAGAGCGCATGCCCTAAGGTGGTCGAACAGTTACCAAATCCTATACCTGACAGCATCGAACCATACGGGTAGTCTTGAGGCCTGTCATTCATTATGGCATCATAAAGCCTGTCGAATGCCTCCTTGCAGAACATTCGAGTCAGTTCATTTCCTAGTTTACTGTCATGGCCTTCTGATGCTTGTGCCAGGGCATCACATACTGAATTGTTCACTATCTGTTTTGGGGTTCCATCCATAAAGTAAGAGTCTACTACTGCCATATCTGCCAAAAACCTATCTTCTCGTAACAACTTTTTCTTTCCATCAAACTTTAACACACAGTATGTTGTCATCTCGGCCCCTGTACCAAATGTTGTGGGAATCAGAATCTTTGACTTTTTCATCTCTGGGGCGGCATACTTTACAACGTCCATAGAACTACCTCCACCAAGACCTATCAGTACTGATGGATTCTTGTCTTTGTATTCACTAATGACCTGATTTACATCATTTATGGATGGTTCTGGTGTCACCTTATCGAATAACATATAGTCTTTAATGCCCATCTTTTTGATCCACTTGTCCGATAGCGGGGGTGGAGCCGTTGTTACAATCAGTGCATTGTCAGGGTATGTTGTGTTGCCTAATGCATCCTCGCCAAAATTAATAACCTTGGGAATTCTTACAGTATTCATTATATCGGCGATATTCTGTATCACTATTATACCTTCAGGGACCCTTTGCTTGGTTATACTCGGCTAAGGCTGACATCTCTAAATCAAACGACTCCTTTAACTGTAGGTCCGAGCGTGTCTTTGCAGACTCATCAGACGTTGTAATCCACAGTATGTACTGTTCATCACTCTCTAACTGTGCTTGTGATGATAGTCGGAACAACTCCACTGCCCCGGCAAAACCATCTGGTGGTTCTAGAGTATCGTATCGAGTCAATACATCATGAAATTCATCCACATGAAACTGTAATCTCTCTTGTAACTCTGTACGGCTTATCTGACCCTCCTCCCATATGTCTATATCTGCATAAAATTTGGTCTGTAAATCCCTGACATCTTGTTGTATCTGTTGCAGCTCATTTCCAAAGATGAATCCCTGCTGGCGGGTCTCTTCAGCCCAATACTGGTTTAGTCCTATTATTGCAGATATTGCCGCTACTACTAGTAGTATAATGATTCCAACCTTCAATCTGTATAGTTGCCCTCATCATCCAATTTCAACTCTATGGTCATTACAGTGCCACTGATGAAGGATTCATTACGAATGGTCCTGACACGACTCACATCTAGATGATACGGCCATATGTCTACCACAATGGCACCAACTTTTACATCGTTGGGCGCATCCGTTAGGACGATATCCTGGCGGTCTATGCCGTATTGTTCCAACTTGTGCAGACTGTGGTCTATTAGCGGCTTTGGATACTTGTGATCAATGGCCCAGACAGTACCCTCATACTCTATCTTATCCATTAAACAATGTAAAATAACGTGTCATATAACAACTCTTGGAATTTAATCTGTCTTCATACGTACATGCTCTCCTGGATAGTGCTCACTGATCTTTGCCGAATAGCACGCACCACACAGATGTCCGGATATGGACCACTCCTTCATTGCAGCATACATCTTTGTTATTGTACCGTTGCACAATGCACACTTTTCGTGACGTCCCAATTCAAATGCCGTTGCATAAATTCCTATAAAAATCATTAATTTTTTGGGTGTAACCACTTGGCTTACACACCAAGTCGCCCATGCCGCATCAAGCGACTCTAAAATTTAATTCCAGAATAATCATGCGCTTACATACACGCCAGAGTTATATCTCAAGGACTTTACAAACATTAAAGACATACTGTTGTTGTAGCGCCATTGTGCAGGGCTGGATATTTCCAATGCGGTCACGCCCATCGGTGCTCTTGGCCGCGCTGTTTGTCTCTATTACGCTACTAATTATGTCTGGCGCTACAGATGATCTTGATCAGTCCGCAATCGTATTAGCCCAGAATACTGGTGGCGATGAAACAATTGACTTTTTGATACAAATCACAACAGAGACCGGCGATGTCATATACATGCTGGTACTGGCCATAATACTATTGATTGTGCGTCGTACCCGACGTATTGGTATAACATTGATGATTCTCCTTGTAATATCCACAATACTGGCAGGCTACATAAAGTGCGGCGTGGACCGTGACAGACCGCAGGAGCAGTATGATGCGATACACCTACCTGTGGAAGTGAGCCGAGACACATTCGCCCTATTCTGTGAAGGCGGGGCAACTGCATCGTACCCATCCGGACATGCCATACGCTCAACCATAATCGCCATACTACTGGCGTATGCGTTATCTATGAGATTTCCGCGCGGCGCCTTGTTACTCTTCATATACCCTGCATCAGTATCGATAAGTCGTGTACTGGTACTGCAGCACTATCCGACAGATGTTATAGCCGGTATAATCTTGGGAGTCCTTTTGACGGGAATACTGGCCCATCAAACAAAACTACACCGCATATACTCAAAGACCTAGCTTGTCTGCTACGGCCGAGTCCACCAGTACTATGGCATAGTGGTCTTTATCATGTATGTACGTCCAATATTTGACATCTCTGGGATGCCCCCTCTTGCGCAGACCATACGATACACCCGTCGTAACCGTATATCCTATACGTTTTGCAATACGTTTCTCCCGAGGCATCAGCACCTTGAACCCCTCCTTTCTACCTGCAAACCCCACACTGACCATATCCTCAACTGCCTCGTTGGCGTCTGTTACATCCTTTAGTGTGAACGTCTTTGATACCGGAACGTCTTTGGGGTGGACCATCCAGATATGATGTTTGCAATACTTGTTATAATGGTTGCATCGTTTCGTATACGTTGAGTAAAAACTACTGGCACGATATCATTACAGGCATGGATATGCCCGAGATCATAAATGTGATTGTGGAGATACCAAAGGGATCCATGAACAAGTACGAGTACGACAAGACAAACAACATGATGAAACTAGACCGGGTGCTCTTCTCCCCATTTCACTATCCGGGTGATTATGGTATAGTCCCCCAGACGCTGTCCGAAGATGCAGACCCCCTGGATGCGCTGGTTCTGGTCACAAACCCCACATTTCCTGGAATATTGATAGAGGCACGCCCCATTGGACTGTTACAGATGACCGATGATGGCGAGCTTGACGATAAAGTGGTATGCGTCGCCATGAATGACCCGCGCTACCTACACACCACTGATATAACCGATATCGAGGACCACTATCGTTCTGAGATAGCTCACTTCTTTCAGGTGTACAAGGATTTGGAGGGAAAGAAAGTGGAGATATTGGGCTGGAAGTCATCCAAGGATGCCAAAAGAGTCGTTGTGGACTCGCACAAGAGATACCGCCACACGCTCAAATAACTATACGACACTTTCTGCCCAATGTAGAATCACATCTTTGGCATATTACCTGCACAATCATACACTGATAGTCTGAGCTCTCAGATGATATCTGGTATTGTATAAAGTTGGATGTCATGTCCTACATGATGCCTATTATCCATGATAGTGTTATTAAAGATCATTGCATCAACTCTTCCAACCATGGCCCAACTTTGTAGCGTACACCATAGATATACCAACACATTTAGAGACGTGTCTGTGTAACTACCAATATGGCATATACGATGGGTTCCTGGAGTCTTGATGGCATACTAGCAGACCAGACACTTGAGCAGTTGATATCCGATGCGCGTCACAGTGCAGATACATTTGCAGATATGCGACCATCTCTGAACCCAAAGATACCTGCATCCGAGTTTTGCAATATACTGTGTAAGTTAGAAGAGATAAGCGAGCAGTTGGCCCGTATAGGCGGCCACACCTCTTTGATATATGCTCAAGACACACAATCTGAGGAGGCATCTGCCCTAAAGACACGAATAAGCCAGATAGCATCTGAGATACACAATGATATACTCTTCTTTGATCTGTGGTGGAAGCGTGACATTGATACTGATAACGCTGACCGTCTAGCCAAATCATCAGCTGATCTCTCTAACATGCTACTACACAAGAGACATCTGGCCAAACACTCACTCAAAGAAGGCGAAGAGCAGATAATCAACCTTCTAGATGTGACTGGCGCCTCGGCCTTGGTGAAACTATACGACACAATAACAAACGCATACATCTATGATGTCACCATACGCGACAAACAGAAGAGTTTGAGCCGTGAAGAGTTGATGGTATACGTTCGAGATGCAGACCATGCCGCACGTAAAACAGCATACGATGCACTCTTGCATAAATACAGTCAAAGTCGTAACGTACTAGGCGAGATATACCACAATGTAGTATTGAACTATCGCAACGAGTTTGTATCTCTGCGCGGATATGACTCTCCAATATCGGTGATGAATGCTGGCAGCAACATAGACGACTCTACCGTAAATGCCTTGCTGAATGTCTGCTCTGAGCGTGCTGATACATTTCAGCGATACTTTACCAAAAAAGCCTCCATACTACACATGAAGAGACTATCTAGATATGATGTATATGCGCCCATGACAAATTCAGAAAAGTCATACACCTACAATGAGGCAGTAAACATGGTCCTTGACACATTCTACAGGTTTAGTGATACCGTGGGAGATTATGCCAAGAGCGTATTTGACCAAGGACATGTCCACTCTAAGCTGCACCCGGGCAAGATGAGTGGGGCGTTCTGCAGTACCATATCCCCAAAGATTACGCCCTTTGTACTACTAAATTATACCGGTGAGTCCAGGGATGTCTTTACACTCGCTCATGAACTAGGTCATGCCATACACAGCATCGCCGCATCCTCCAAATCTATACTGGTGCAGCATGCGCCCCTGCCTCTGGCTGAGACAGCCTCCACATTCTCTGAGATGCTTCTGTTCGATGTAATGTTAGACATGATGGATTCCTCCGAGCAGGTATCTGTGCTGGCCGGCAAGATGGATGACCTCTACGCTACAATACTGCGCCAGGCATTCTTTACACAGTTTGAGATTCAGGCACACGAAAGACTATCAGAAGGCGCTACAGCAGCTCAAATCTCTGATGTATACATAGACACACTACACAGACAGTTTGCCGACTCTGTACAGGTCAATGATGTATTTGCCTCCGAGTGGCTGGCAATTCCACACTTTTACCACTCGCCATTTTACTGCTACTCGTATGCATTTGGCAATCTGTTAGCCGCTTCACTGTTTCAGAGATACAAACAAGAAGGTGGTGACTTTGTACCCTCATACTTGGGAATCTTATCTGCTGGCGGCTCCCAAAAGCCCGAGACACTACTACAAAAGTATGGATTTGACATCGGCTCGGCAAACTTTTGGCGAGAAGGCTTTGACTATGTAGACTCCTTGTATAGCCGCCTAAATACAATAACATAATGGGGCTGACAGTCAACGCACTGACTGCCAGCTTTGTTCCCCGATCGGTTTGAATCGATGTCATATATGATTTTGGCAAATTCTATTTATGTTTTCTTATGCCGGGTTCCTCCCGCAAAGTCGGGTGATGTCACATCACCATACGGGATAGTCTGTCAGCCCAGTTGCTCCAGCAACCCTGTATGAGTGGTGTGGGATCGAGTATTACATCCACACCACGACGGACTTCGCCCAGACTGGCCGAAACCTTACGACCATACCGGGATACGGCGCTTGTTCGCCGTATGTTCTCCACTGCGTTGACGTCACGATCTACGCCAACTGTACGGCAGTGGGTGCAGTCTTTTTTATGATAAGTTCCAGTTAGTGGGGTTCTGCATGCAGCGCAGAACTTGGATGTGTTGTGTGGACGCATATGTAGTGCCTCCGCCCCCAAAAATTGGGACTTTTCATAAATTAAATTCGATGCCTTTCGCATCATGGCAGAATATAATCTGCGACGTATACTACGTCCAAACTTTCCCCCCTTCTGCCAATTATGTGACATGTGGGTCAAATCCTCCAACATAACCAAGCATCCGGATTGTGCGGCCCACTGTGCTATACATAACGCTATTACGTTCAGCACGTGTTCGTGGCGGCGCATGGCTTTGGCCACCCTGCGCTTTTTATCATTCTTTTTTGACTTTGTGTGGTTATGTGGTATGCTCAGTATACATCTGCTCATCTGCTTCTTTATCTCGGCGGCCCTCTTGAGTTTCCTGTATCTGCGTTTGAGTTTGCTGTGTAGTTTGGGACCGCCATGTGTGACTTGTTGCCTTTCTCTGCGCTCCCCCTCTTTCTTGTGTGTAATGCACCTTCCGGTACGTGCCGCATATGCGGCATTATCATGTGTACGTGTATACGTATTGTTTGCATCTTCGGTCTTTGCCTCCTCAATGGCCTGTATGGTATCGGATAGATCAAACCGTACCATTGTATTCTTGTCGCCTACGGTGATGTTCTTTTCATTAATATCTACGCCAATTACATCCTTTGGTGTGCCACCCACATATCCCACATCCGTAAGCAGTTCAATAATCTCCGACTTGCCGTGTGGGTGGGGTTTTTCAACCTTGGGCACTTTGTTGTAATATGTAATGGTATATGTGGTTGGCGTGATCCACAACTCGCCCAACTCATTTTGCCCTATTTTACGTACCACATCTGAAGAGACGGGAATTGCTATCATATGTGGGTGTTTTGATGAGCCAACATTTGCAATAGCCATATATCCGCCCGCTATCGGATTCAGCCTCCAATTTTGGTTTTTTAACTTTACAACCGGATTACAGAATACAGGTTCAGATACCTTCATGCCCTGTGCAGTCTTTGTATTGTACGTTTTATGGGCGGCAACCCCGTCCCGTATGGCGGTCTGCGTTATGGATGAACGTACTTTGGGGTCAGGACCGCGCATTGTACCATACATCAATGCATTAACACCGTAGGTATCCTTTCCCGTGTTATTTGCTATAATGTACGCCACTTCTACTACCTTCCTGACATGCTCAAACACGTGTTGCATGCCCAAATTTTTTGTGTATTGACGTGTTACCGTCCTGCTATTTTTGATAAGCGCCATCATATAGTACGGTTCAATGACGTATTTAACACTATCCAACAACACATCAACCATCACCCGACTTTGCGGGAGGAACCTTATACCGTATGATCCCAACTATGACTCCAGCTACTACACTAATTTGATACATAAAATAAAGTAGTATCTCAAAACTACTGGGTGACAGATATGTGAACCTGGCCTGTACTGTGAGTACCAAAACTAGACCACTCACTATTATGGCAAATGCCTTTGCGGCTCCCCGGATGGGGGCTATCTTGAGCAGTATCAGGCTTAGTACAGTCAAGGATATGGCCAGTACTGCAATCAGGCCACTACCGACACCAATCAAATCAAACATCAAATCTACAAATACACTGGGCTCTGCCGAATCAAAGAGTACGGATAGTCGTATCTTGTCAGGAGATGAAAATCGCGGCAGACTAAGCAGTGCATTGGCCAAGAATAGTATCCCAAATAGTATGGAGAATGGTTTGGCGTGTCTATACACAATATCGAATCGTGACACTATTGCCTTACCTATTATGTAGCCGTGTAGCAGCCCCACAAAGGCTGCACCGCCCATGGCAATTATGGAAAATATCGGATATGTGAGAGCTTCATCCAAAAATGGTACTAGTGCCATACTGTATAGTATATGGACAAGCAAATTTGTGTTGTCCCTGTATGCTGTAACACTATACGGTTGCTTGACAAACAACACATTCCGTATGGTTTAATAATTTTACAGCATATCGTTGACACATGATGATACCATCGGCTGCCCTGCTGTCTTTTGTGATTTTGTTGTCTTTTGTGATACCCTCTGCTGCGCAGAGTATGGATATTTCACATTATATAGAAAGCGTTCAGGTTGTCCTGTATGATGATATAGACACTGGTACTGCCACAATCGTGCACATGACCTCGAATATCGATGACACTATAATATCAAATACATTGGAGCGGGATCTGTGGGATCACCCTCGAGTATTGGGAGTCCTATTCACCAATGCTAATGGTTGCGTGCCGGGGGTTGTAGATGAGGCATGTCTTATAGTGAATGTCGCACGCATACCCGAAGAGACCGATATTGGCATGGTGCAGAATGGAACGCGTCTGGTGGGGGATCAATTTATCTCAAGACTGAACAGTGCACTTGGCCTAACTGCAGACTTTCACTCTGTATTTGTGCACTTTAATGATGAACAACATACTGCATTAAGTGTGCCCGGCAAGGCAATGACGTATAATACAGTATCAGTAGTGTATACCATACAGAATGATACAACACTATCACTCTATGAAAAGTTCCTAAACACAGTATTTCCACAAGATATAGCACAGGGTGGCGGGTTTGTCGATGCTGCCAAGATACTGGCCACAGATGAGAACTCGTTTCTGCTCTTTGTGATGGATGTGGAGAGTGCAGGTTCTATAACACAGCTACGAGTCACCAAGTCGTATGTCGATACGCTAACTGATGATATAGACCCATTAGAGCGTCTGGGCGTTGATACCATACATCGTTCATCGTACTTTGATGATGGCTTTTACCCGCTAAGTTCACTTGTACGGGTGGCAATATCCTCTAGTAGTGCGCCCTCAATCTCTGATGTGATTACAACACTACCTGGTATGGATGGCAGACCTGATGATGTGACTGACCGTGGCTGGTTCTTTGATCCTGACTCTGGAAGCTTGATTCGAGGAACCTTTCTGTTGGGTGAGTTGGACTCTGTCAGTGTTGGCGAGACCCGCATAACACTGGACATGTCGCCCTCTAATACTACAAAACCTGTACCGGATGATATGACTCAGACCGACGATACCACATCTGATGCTGCACCAATGGAACCTACACCGTATGATGTGACCGACTCGCTGGTGGTGGTTATAATAGTGGTGATTGCAGGTGGCGCAGCTGCGGCATTCTACCTAAAAGGATATAGGCGTTAAAGCAGTAACACTGCTGCCGCAAAGACTGTGGTCCACTTACCATCCCTGTCCCCCTTGGCGGTCTGTGTTATGTTGGATGAGTTGTATATCTGACCTGATATTGTCCACTGCTGTCTCTTTTCATTCCAACTTTTTTCTATATCAAAGTCGATACCCAACGATGATGCCAACATCTGAGCGGCAACGTCCTCTGCATAATCACCTGTCTGTTGCTCATTCTGACCAAAAGAGTCGTACTCTGATAGGTATCCATATCGTGTGGGATCCGTAGGCCTGGCCAATCCAACGGATGCGCCACAGAGGCGGTGTGGCTCGTTGGTCTGATTCTTTGAGTATATTGTAAATAGTATCTGCCCGGGCTTGATCAACTTTAGACCCTCACTGCGGGGTATGAGGGATGCATGGGGAGGAAATATGCTGGATATTAGAACCAGATTGGTTCCAGCTATCCCTGCATCCCGCAGAGCATACTCAAAACTGGTCAACTTGTCTTCATGAACACCTTTACCCTTTGTTAGGAACAGATGTTTGGCCACTAAATCTAGCATAGATGTCGTCTGTGTATCCATTTATTTAACCTAGAGTTTGTAGGAGCCGCGTTTCATAATTCCTCATGATGCCACCGAACCCTTGTAGGTCATAGTCCTTGAATTGATGATATAAACAAAATTAACGGCGCCTTCTGCGTCGCTGCCTTTTACTATCATCATTATCATCGGACTCCTGTGTCAGATACTTCCATCCAAAGAATCCGCCCAAGCCCAACTGCGTTACACCCAGTATGGTTATATACATTGGAAACGACGATGTCAATGGCAGTATCATTCCTAGTATTATGCCCCAGGCACCCGTACTTAGAAACACTATCATGATTATACGCAGCCTCTTTTTGGGAATCTTTCTCATTGAATCGAGATTCTATCCGTGATATTAAAGACTAATGTATTTGTCAGAGGAGATTATATCGATAAGTACGCATCGCCGTGTGCTTGCTCAGCGATATAATGCCCGACTAATCTTCCACATAATTTAAATCGCCAATATGTACACAATGCCTCATGCCAATGTAGCTCAGCCTGGCTAGAGCATTCGCCTTGTAAGCGAAAGGTCGCGGGTTCGGATCCCGTCATTGGCTTTTATCATTAATATTGTGCGATGTTTTATACAAGTCGTATTGTCCGATATGCCAAAACCCGCCGAGATCACACCTAAAGATACTGCCCCTAAAGACAAAGTTACAACCCCTGAAGATGAAGATACTGCTCCTGAAGACGAAAATACTGCCCTTAACGACAAAGATACTGCCCCCGAAGACGAAGTTACTACCCCTAAGGACAAAGATACACATGATGATCCACCAAAAACTCGCCAACATGCTGATGGTAGCAGACCCGTCAACAAGGGTCTATACGCTGCACTCATAGCCACTGTGGGGGTTGCTGCGTTCTTTGCTGGACTATCTGCACCCATTCTTAATCAGGACCCAATAGAGATGTCGGACTTGAATCAGGCAGTTCTATTTTTAGAAGATAAGATAGATACACTATCTGATGAGATGAGGGCCTTGGAAGATAAGATGCTCACCGACCCAGAGTCTGCTACTGCCCCACCTCCAATTATTCCTAGTGCAGATGATGATCCCGTACTTGGCAATAGCGATGCACCCATTACAATAATCGAGTTCTCGGACTTTCAATGTCCATTCTGCGCACGATTCTACACTGAAACTCTACCCGATCTGAAGTCCACTTATATAGAGACAGGCGTGGCAAAGCTGGTATACCGAGACTTTCCACTACAGAATATACACCCCAACGCAGTTGCCGCTGCCGTGGCATCAGAGTGCGCCCATGAGCAGGATGCCTACTGGGATTATCATGATATACTCTTTGAGAATATGGGATTGTGGGGTGGTCTGGACTCTGTTAGTGCCATTGAGGTATTCCAGACATATGCTGCTGATATGGAACTTGATACTGATGCCTTTGATGAATGTCTTGGATCTGGTGACCACATATCTGAGGTGGCATCTGACTATACTGATGGTGTTTCGTATGGCGTGACAGGTACACCTGCATTCTTTGTGGGCAATGATCAGATTGGATATGTTCTGATATCTGGTGCGCAACCATTTTCGGTATTCCAGACGGCCATAGAACGTATACAAAGCATTCCCACAGAGTAACAAAGGCGACTCCAAGAAAGATTACTAGAATAACTGCTGACGCAAAAGTCCACCTTGCCGTACAGTAAATCACTACCAGGTGCGGATAATACAAGTCTAAATCGAACTCTCAGTCACATTAAACGTCTTAATCTAACAAACAGACGACAAAAGTTAGCCAGAAAGCCACCTACAAGCCATAACAAGCGCTTATATGAGTATCAAAAATTTATTTTAATTAAATGATTTGTAGTGTGATGTTATTAATTCGTCGCACAAGAGTAGGGAATGACAAAATTTAGTGATCTGGGAATAAACGAGACTATCCTGAAAGCACTAGATGAGATAAACTTCGAGGAAGCTTTTCCCATACAGGAGGCGGCAGTACCCGTCCTGTTATCTGGACGGGACGTCATAGGACAGGCTCATACAGGCTCTGGCAAGACTGCAGCATATGCTGTATCCATGCTACAGGATATACCACCCAACAGAACTATTCAGGGACTGATCTTGGCACCAACCCGTGAGCTGGCGATGCAGATAACCGATGAGATACGAAAGTTTGGCAAGTATACAGATCTTCGTGTAGCTACCATCTATGGTGGTCAGAGCATGAACGTGCAAATAGATTCTCTGGAACGAGGAGTTGAGATATTAGTAGCAACCCCTGGTAGGTTAATTGATCACATAAAACGTGGCACAATTGAGCTCAACGATATCCGACATGTGGTACTTGATGAGGCCGACACCATGCTGGATATGGGCTTTATAGATGACATACAGTTTGTCTTGGATTTGGTTCCCGAGGAGAAGGTGATGTCAATGTTCTCTGCTACAATGCCAGTGGAGATACTGCGATTGTCTGAAGAGTATCTACAAAACCCAAAACAATTCTTGTTGGATGCCGATGATCTCAGCGGTGAGGGCATAGACCAGTCGTTTCTAGTACTCAAAGATCGTGACAAACCCGAACATCTCTTCAACTTTATAGCGGACACTAAAGGACAAAAGATAGTATTCTGCTCTACCAAGTATAGAACACGGGATGTGGTTAGAATACTACATCGTCAAAAGTTAGACGCAGTGGCCATAGAAGGTGACATGTCACAGCACCGCCGAGAGTTGTCCATGGGTAAATTTCGTAGCGGTAAGGCTGAGATCCTTGTGGCAACCGATGTTGCAGCTAGAGGTATAGACGTTCCCCGGGTACAGTTGGTGATAAATTATGATGTGCCCAATCAGGATTTGATATACTTTCACCGCATAGGACGGACTGCTCGCGCAGGCGCAAAGGGCAAGGCCATTACATTTGTGTCATACTCGTCAATATCTGACTGGAATCTGATAAAGCGCCAGATAAAAGTAGAACTCACAGACCTCAACAAAGAGTTAGGAATAGAGGTGAATATACCCGACCCCCTCAAGCGTGTTGTGGGTTCTCATAGAGGTGGGCCGCCCCGAAATGGGCAGGGTCGTCGACGCTTTGGCCGTGGCGGATTTGGTGGTCGCGGTGGATTTGGTGGCCGTGGCGGTTCTAGGGGCCGTGGCGGTTACAGTCGAGGGAATGGTAGAGACACTGGTAGAGACACTGGCCGAGACAATAACCGCGGTGGTGGCAGTCGTGGTGGCCGCGGCAGTCGTGGTGACCGTAGTCGCTTCAACTAGGATTGGAGTTTATACAGTTCCAAGATAATGGATCTTTTTCTATATCCGTATAATCCAAGAATACAATGTCTGTTATGGTCTTTTTACGCCGCAACATGTACACCTGCGTCTGAACAAACTCATTACAATCACACCCGTCCTCCAGACACTCTGTACTCTCATCATCTGCATGGTCTCCTGCCGGATGACCACAGTTGCATACATCTGAATCCTTTACATCCTGTAGTCTCTTTGTTGAGTACTCTCCCAGACGCAGATATGCTGCATCACCATACCCTGTCTTGAATCGCTCATAGTGTGGCGATTTGTGTAGTATTTTGTAAAATGACACATTCGAGTCGGGTCTTCGCGACTCGGCACCTATGACAAACCTGTACTGGTCTGGATACTCTATAAACCTGACACGAATGGATGCATCATACCACCAATGTATTACATCCTGCCACATCTTTAATGCCTTCTTTCTATGGGGCAGTAAGGGAACAATATTCATGCGCAGATCAAAGTATCTATACGCTATCCCCATAAAGTCATCTGACCACTTGGTATGTATCATTGATGCTCTTGTTGTATTATGAATATTAAATCCATCTACATGTGCCAAAGTACAACAACACAGAACACCGGCATCACTCCTCCGTATACGGGCATGTATGGCTTATGATCTGCTTAAACGGACAACTGCGCTGCCAAAATAGGCTCCTACGAGACAAAAATACCACACTATGTGGCATTATGGAGGGGCAGAAACCCGCGCCAGACCGCCCCAGATTTGACCGCAAGCGGCATGAATACGTTTGTTGGGCAAGGCGGTGCCGGCCAGAACGGGCCGGGACCACGTAATGCTGCCAAGTTGTGCAACTACGCATAAACTCTAATAATAAACTATAAGAGTCAAACAACATATGATGTTGCCAGTCTGGCCAGTACAAAGAGTGATCTTCCGATTTCGGCTCCCTATAGCACCTGTCGGAGGCCCGATGGTCTCCGGCGTGCAGCACGGTACAGACGACAGGCATCGAATGCCTAAAGCCGTGATTCGCCAAGGCTTGGAGTCGTACGGGCCACTGCGACGTATCACGCCTGCCCGGATTGTGGACGGCAAGACCGCCGCCCTGCAGGCGCAATGACGCGCGTCTCATTTCCGGGAGCGCGGGGGGCCTATAGCGAGAGCGCGGCCAAGTCGTTCTTTGGCGAATCCATCGTAACTATGCCCGCCGAGACCTTTGGCGGGGCGCTAGGGATGGTGGAGAGCGGAGAGTCCGAGTATGCGGCAATCCCGATAGAAAACATGCTGGAGGGCGCCGTCGGGCAAACCTATGACCTGTTGCTCTCCACCTCGCTGGTCATAGTGGGGGAGATTTACTACCCCATCCGACACTGCCTGATAGGCTTGGGCGACATAGGACAGGCGAGCACGGTCTACTCCCACCCTCAGGCGCTGGAACAGTGCAGGAAGTTCATCGAGGGCCACGGTCTGCGGCGGATGGTGGCACTCAGTACGGCAGACAGCGTCAAGATAGTAAGAGACCTGAACCGGACAGATACGGTCTGCATAGCCAGCGAGGGGGCGGCCGAGCTGTACGGCATCCCGGTGATGTTCTATAATATAGCGGACCGTCCGCAGAACTACACTCGGTTCTTTATGATGTCCAAAGAGGCGGCAGACCCCGTCAGCCGTAACAAGACCTCGTTGACGGTCTCCGTCCGGGACGAGCCCGGAGCCCTGCACAACGTGCTTGGACACTTTCGGGACCGTAGAATAAACATAACCAAGATGGTGTCGCGCCCCAAAAAGGCTGGCTCTTGGGAGTACAACTTTTTCATTGACTTTGACGGCCACGGCCAGGACGAGAACGTCCAAGAGATGATCTCGGAGATCAAGCAGCAAGTCGACTTTCTTAAACTGCTCGGATCCTACCCAGCATCTCCCGCACCCTGAAATGCGTGCCATGAAGGCATCAGGATGGTTCTGCGCAGGCTAGGCCATCCGCCCGGCTATCCGGGTGTGGCGCATGTTGCCAGGAGCCAAAGCGACTTCAGAGTCAGTAGGCTTCCTCGGAGAGGGCCATCTTGCCTCCGTGGAAGGTGCGCACCGCAGAGAGGTGCTCTACAATGGTGCTCTTCTCGGTGATCTTCTTGTTCGGGTTGAGTATCTCGTATGGATCAAAATACCTCTTTGCCGCCTTGAATGCGTTGTAGTTCTGACTCCCGTGCTGCATCTCGATAAACTCCGAGGATGCGAATCCGTCCCCGTGCTCGGCGGTTATGGTGCCTCCAAGCTTGTTGATCTCCCTGCAGTACGCGCTCGCGATCTTCCTTATGGTGTCGGTCTTTGTGTTATCCATCTCCAAGCGGGCATGAATGTTCCCGCTGCCCACGTGCCCGAACGTGATGATGCTTGTGCCGTACTTTTCGTTTATGCCGTCCAGGATGTGAAGCATCTCCACCATACGGTCCAGCGGCACGGCCGCGTCGTCGATCATGTGCGGCGTCCGCTTGTGCTTGTCGACGGCAACCAGGCTGTGATGAAGCGCAGCATTCCTGTGGTCCCACCACCAGTCCATCTCCTTCTGGTCGCCAGACTCGGCGACTATGGTGCCGGTAACGACCGATCTGAGCATCGCGGCGCGCTCCTGCAGGTCGTCGTCATACTCCACCAGTAGTATGCAGTTTGTTCCAGGATCCAGGCCCAGATCCGCCTGGGAGAGAATATGATGGTCTATAAACTCGCATGCCGACGGACCCGTTCCGACCACCTTGGGGCAGTTGGCCATTGCGCTGTAGGATGAGTCGTACCCTAGCACGAAAAGCATCTTGTTTTTGGGCTCGTCGACGATGTTCAGATCAGCCGAGAGAATAACCCCTAATGTCCCCTCAGAGCCAACCAACAGCTTGTGGGTCTCGCCGATGGATCCTATATTGTCTAGCCTGTATCCTGAGGCGTTCTTGGTCACCTTTGGGAACTTGTCCCTGTCTATAAGCTTGGCAATCCTCATGACATCCTGCCCTATATCCTCGTCGTCCGGAAGCGTGATCATCCTTCCAGTTCCGTCGACGAACGTGATCCTTGCCACATTGTCCACCATACTGCCATACTTGACGCTTCTGCTTCCACCCGAGTTGTGTGCTAGCATGCCGCCGATCGAGCAGAAACCGCCCACCGACGGGTTGGGGCCAAGCATCTTGCCGTGCTTGCCCAGCACCCGGTCGAGGGCCCCTCTAGCTACGCCAGACCCTACGGTGGCGCTATCTCCGTTCACACTGACGGAGTTGAGGTTCTTCATGTCAAGGCAGATTCCGACATTCAATGAACCGCCCACTAGTCCGGTACCGCATCCGCGTGGCGTGATCGGGATGTCCTCCTCTCCTGCGATTATCACGGCCCGGACCACGTCCACCTCGTCCTCCGGGACAATCACCACGTCCGGAACCACCTGATATGAGCTTCCGTCCAGTGAGTACAGCAGTCTTGTCGACTCTTGCACCATCACCTTCCCGCGTACCGCCGTCCTGAGATCCTCTAGAACCTCCTCGTCTATCTCTATGGGAGCATGCTCCATGTCACTGCTCACCAGACGGCCACAGCGGCCACACATCTTTCATTATGTTCCATCCGATATCTTCATTAAAAAATCTGATGTAAGTGTTCACGCAGCCTGGGGTGTGTCTATTGTACAAGATGGTCTGTGTGGCCACCTCCCTGTCCTGAATGTGTGTCCTACGGGAACGAAGGCTACCTCCCCATTTCCCGCCGCCCCTTCAGGGCAGCAAATATAGACTCTACTACTTTGATAGTGCCGGTCGAGCTCATCCTTATTCTGCATGAACGATAGCCCCATCACTCTCCAGGAATGACTGCCATATGATTTGGATAGGATGTTGGATTTCAGCTTTACGGGCGAGTATAGCGCCTTTAGATTACCTGCAATTCGCACGATAACAAACAAGACGAACGTAAAGCGGTACTGTTGGAATTATTCCTATGTCTTTTGATCGCATTTATTCATTATTGATATTCCAAATTAATGATCCTTATATTTTTCGATATATGTTTAGACAATTTGGGGGGTTTATCCTTGTAGAATGCCCCCGGTAGTTCTATGAACTTTAGTATGTAATTTCCACCCAAACCCCTACCTATGTATAAAGCGCGTATTATACAACTATGAACACACTTGAGGATTGTAATCCTGTCTGTAGTAGTATCTCTGGTAGTGATATCTCTGGTATCTGTACTATTATTATCAACATTGTATACAGAAGATGCCCCATCAGTTGTTACTGATATAATACAGGAGCCTGACATTGTAATGCCCACAAAGTCGTCACGACCCGGATGCGAGGAGGATAACGCCTGCTACATTCCAGATGTATTATCTATACCCTTGGGATATACAATAACCTGGGAGAATCAGGACGCTGCATTTCATAGTGTGACATCAGGTGTATATGGAAACGCTACAGACTTATTTGATAGCGGTCACATGGAGTATGATCAGACATTCACGTACACCTTTGAGTATGTGGGAAGTTTTCTGTATCATTGTACATTACATCCATGGATGAACGGCACAATACTGGTAACAGAAGAGAGGTGAGGAAGGGAGTCGAACCCTCTTGTATAGGCTTTGCAGGCCCACGCATAACCGTTCTGCCACCTCACCGCATACAGACCATACTATAAGAATAATTTAAACTCTATATCTTGCCGACCATCTTTGAGGCCAATATGATGTCTTCGGCTTTTATCGTTTTGCGTCCTGCATGTGTAGCTAATTCTACTGCCCCTTTAGCCACAGATTCGGCCATATCCTCTATAATTCGTCGCAACTCGGTAGCAGACTCATCACTAATACGTCCGGCTCCACTCTTTTTTAGTATCCTATACATAGGTGAGAGTCCAAACTCTGTACTCTTTGTAGTCATATGATACATGTATTTGATTTTTAAATAAGTATTAAAGTTAAAAAAATATCACAAAGATGTCTAATGAAACAAACTACTCCTCTATATGATGCACACATACACCTCTCTGATGCACACTATTCGCCCCATATGGAGTATATTCTGCGAGGCATGGATGCCACCAATATGGTTGCCTGCTGTGTATCGACTAATTTAGAGGACTCTATAAACACAATACAGCTATCTCGGATGAGTCCTCGAGTGTTACCCTTTGTGGGCATACACCCACAGTTTGCTGATACAGATGACATACAGCATATATCTGATATCATACATAACCAAGAGATTGTAGGAGTAGGCGAGATGGGTCTTGATCCTACATACTCTGTAGATATGAAGACGCAGAAGGCACTCTTTACTACACAGTTGGATATGGCCGAAGAGTTGAATTTACCTGTATCCATACACTCTCGCAAGAGTCTTGATATGATACTTGATATATTAACATCGTACTCGTGTCGCTCACTACTCCATTGGTTTGATGGCAACAAGTCAAATCTGCGTCGAGCTATGGATATGGGACTATATGTGTCATATGGGCCCCTCTCAGTATATGCCTCTGATAAAAAGAGACTACTCTCATTGACACATTTGGATAGGCTCCTGATAGAGACAGACGGCCCGGTGAGTTTCTCTGGCTGTTTCTGCCACATGCCAGCTCAGCTGGGGTTTCTGCCTAGTGTGGCGTTTGTAGCTGCTGAAGCATTCCGATACTCCTATGCGGATATGATAGAACAACTACACTCTAATATGAAATCCTATCTGTGTAACTATCTCAAATGACCGCACAAAGATTTGAGTATTATACACCTGCAGATGTTCTACGGAGACGTACCAACCGGGTGTCGGACACCAGAAAGATCGAGGCGCTGAAGATGTTTCTACCTAAACTTGACGGTATGGTGGGCCAGGGCCCGTGTTTTGGTCGGTTTCACATAGGCTCTGATCGTCAGATGTGCGGGCAGCATGAGATTCGACTGCCGAAAATGTATATCAAATACCGCAATCTCAAAGGGAATATGTTGGGGTTTTTGAATAAATTAGTTGTTCTGATCAAGCCAGTAAGGGCAGTGCAAGAGACAAAAACAACACACTTTCAGCTGAGGTTGTAGAGTCCATAAATTGCATATATTGTACAGGGGAGATAAAATTAGCCAAGATGTACGACCATCTAAGAGTCATTAAGTATGCCTAGGTGTATTACCGCAACAAGTTGCTGCGGGGTGGATATACATGTCTTTATTCTGTATAACCCACTTGTATCCTGTTTGCTGTACAGTAATTCTAATTGCGTAGATATCGTTATGATATAATCCAGTTTGTGAGTCTTTGGCACAATATTATATTTATGTGATTTTTGTATTAATTTTAGCCGAAATTATTGTCTATCATATAAGGATTTTAATTCAGTTCACTACGCATCAAACATATGTCACAACCTTTGGCTTGCAATATCATACTCAAGACCAGTATGTGGCCACCCGTAATAGATATCCAACCTCTAAAAACCATCGCCAGACCAAAATCTATAGGTATAATTACCCCTCCATGGCGCATAATAAATAGTGAATAGAGTAAGACGAATCTCCACAGATCTGCTTGAAAAATACGAAGACAGCTTTGGTGAGAACTTTGAGGATAACAAAAAGGCCTTGATGACAATATCTACGATCACCTCCAAAGAACTCAAGAACGAAATAGCTGGTTTTATCACAAAGACAGTTAAACGTATTGCCCGTGAGGAGCAAAAGCAACTTGCAGACCAGAAGGCTCGTGAAGAGGAGGCCGCCGAGCTGGCACGATTGGAGGTTACAGACACTGAAGTCATAGTTGATGATTATGATAATAATGAATCCACCGATAGCGCGACACCCGATGATGCGGAACCTATAGTTACAACATCGGATGAAAAAGTAGCATAATTATTAAAACAACATTTTACACCAGTTAATTCCTTACGTTTTTTTGTCGCATATTTATACAAAAATTATATGATAATTATTAAATTACTTGGTGGCGCAAAAAAGACATTTCCACAATATACTCCAGACACATCTGAAACAACTATATCTAAATTATTACATAACATGGTACAGAACCTTCCGCCAAATACGCCCATACCTGACACCAAAAATATATTGGTAGCCGTAAATGGAGTAGACTCATCCGCACTAGATGGACGTAACACAATAATACGTGATGGAGACGTTGTCTCTATAATACCCATAATACATGGAGGCTCTAGTGGTTTGTGGTTTGATATCCCTCCATATGTAGTTCTGGTATTTTGCGCCAGAGCAGATGCCATAAACTTGGATGAGATGCGACAGTCCTATCCGACACTACGTATACAGGCCATAAACCCCCATTACGTCCTAAGTGAGTCGCACCTGCGCCGCATTCTTGAAATATCCATAACGGCAGAGAAGAACAAAGACATCTTATCAAATAATTTAGAGATTGATATTATACAGCGGCTGGCTGGGACCACACAGATATCCAGTGCCATTCAAACGGCCGGCGCCCCTACCAATGATACGTGTCTGGTAATATCTTTGGGCGAATCCAGAGAGTTACGTCAACTACTCTGTAATGTACAATGCTCAACAATGAAATTTTCTGGAGACGTAGAGAGGCTCCAACAGACCTTTGGATTTGCACAATCGCATAAACGTGCTGGCTATAATTTAGAGGACATCTTAGTGGAGTGCGCATCAATTCTCAGATAGTGATCTCTTTGTTTTATCCAAACTAAATACATCTCCTGGCCGTAGAGCTGCAACTCCGGTTATGCCGCCCAATATCTCCACATGTATAATAATATCTGGAGACTCCAATGATACCTTGTTTGGTATCATACCGGCAATATCTGATATTATCTTTTGACTTGATAATGAGGTGTTGCGTTTTTTAATAGATACGCGCCATGTATCATCATCTGTGATATGATGTCGTACATGTTGTATGCCTTCCATTATACTGTCAATGTCGGTATTTACCACACTCTGTATGGGTATTATGCGGCGTACATACCGAACACTCCATGGCTCCTCTGTGACCATATCTTGTATGCCTTGTGATATCATTATTGGATCTTTAGATGTCAGACCAGTCAATACTCCCGAGATGTTGGTCTGTTTCATACTAACGGTATCATCGGTTAATCTTTTCATCTCTAGGATGGCATCTTCTTCTGCATGTCTAAAGCATGTGACTATGAGGTTCAACATAGCATGTCCTCTTTTGATATGGCCCCCTGGCGTAATATTACAATATCCTCTCTTGTTGCATCCACAATACTTGACTCGCCACCTTTGGGTATGATACCACCATCTAATGCCATGTCACATGACACATCTATATCCTGTAGTGTACGTGATGATCCATGTCCTGAAATGTTGGCGCTACTCCCCACTATGCAATTACATCTATCTAATAACTCTCGGATGCACCGTCCATCTGGCATGCGCACGGCTATCTTGTCGTTCTGTGACACATACTTGGGGCCGTCTTTCTGCATGTATAGTATTATTGTAAGAGGTCCTGGCCAGAATCTCTCTGCTAGTCTTTTGGCACAATCTGTCATGATGGCCATCTGCTGTGCTGTATCCACTGACTTTACCAGTACTGGTAGGGACTTTGATGTATCGCGCCCCTTTATCTGGTATATTCGTCTTATGCCCTGTATGTTGTACGGGTCACATCCTATACCGTATACAGTATCAGTGGGAAAGACTATGACTTTGCCCTGCTGCACCATGCGTGCAGCCAGATTGATATTTGCATCACTGCACTCTACACCCTGCATTATATCTGCATGGCTGCATAACCATTAATCTATTTTTGGCAAATCATAATCTTTTAAAAATATGTTATTCTAATGTATAATTGTGTTGCCGCTGACTAGTGTTACGACTCCTGCAGAATTGGCAAGTCGTGACAACATTGTCAAGATACTACAGGAGAGTGGCCTACAGGAGCCCTCTCTTATAGATATGTTAGACTACGCTATTGAGTTGTTTGAGAGTATGGGCCTTGGTAAAGAATACTATGGCTATCACAACATAGATCATGAACTGGCGGTCACATACATCTCCCTTTTATCAACATGTACCACAAAGAACAAGATGAACTTTACAAAATCGGATATTCGTCATATATACACCGCTGCACTCTTTCACGACTTTGATCCTCTAAAAATAATGGATAAGCCCCATGAGATGAGTGTACTCTCTTTTATCACAAGCAACAAGGATGTCTTGAATATGATGCGCAAAGCTGATGTCGATTTAAATATCGTAAAGATGCTCATACTTCGAACTACACATCCATGGAGCGGCCAAACCCGGGACGTGGCACAAGCTAAGATAGATGAGTGTTTTGCATCATCTGAACTTACTAGAGACAACGTAGAGCTCCAGGAACACTATATGAATTTGGGTTGGTACCTATCTGTGGTGGACCGCATATGCGGCTATGCATTGGGCGACTTTGCTCATGCTATGGTACTGGCAAAGATGAATGCACATGCACTAGCCTGGCACCCATCACTGATTGTAAGGCGCTCTGTAGCATACTTTGAGGATCTACTTAACAACGAGTCAAAGATGTGCCAACATGTACTATCATCCATACCATATGAGTTACGCAAGAATTTTTTTAATGCGGTACTGTCGTTTATGCATCTACGCACCAAAGAGATCACGATACAAGCAGAGTACACATATGATAACCTGCGATTTGTACCCACCATAGAGACCATGGAGGCACGAAATAATCCAGAATTTATTAGTACACTCTTTGATATATTTGCCGAGCTACCAAAACCACTACAGTTTAGCCCCGAATCCTTTGAACAATCCATACGGGATCCAGAGATTATACTAAACACATTGCGCCTAAACAACTGTACTGGTGAGATATTGGGATTTGCCAAAGGTGGTCCTCTGGAGAGTTATACTTTGGATCCAAGAATTAATGATGTAAATTATGCTTTACATAATACTGTATTTTTAGAACCTCTAGCCTTGCGCATGGGTTACTGGGGCCTGGGAGGAGGTCAGCAGATGCGCCACCTCTTTGTAATGCAGGCACACACAAAGATGTTCAAATATTTGACAAGTTTTGCCTTGCGTGATGTAATACAATCTAGAATAGACCGCGAAGAAGCTGAATTTGTGGCAAAGTTTGATCCAGAGAGATGGGATTATTACAGAATAAAATTATAAAGGATTTACCATACCGCAGATTTTACTCGGTTGATGCTAGTGGATTTTCCATAATACCAGACTCTGTCTATGTGCCCTCAAATCTAGAGGATATACAACACATTATACATCATGCCACACACAATAATACCACCATAACGTGTAGGGGCGGTGGTACTGGTTTGACTGGTGGGGCCCTAAACTCTGGCATAATACTGGACATGAGACTGTTCAATGATCTTGCACTAAATAATGATGTATTATCAGCAGGTTCTGGCGTGTACAAGGGTATGTTGGATAAAATATTGGAGTCTAAGTCGCGCCTTTATGGACCAAACCCTTCAGTGGGCCCATACTGTACGGTGGGAGGAATGGTAGCAAATAATGCTGCTGGAAGTCACTCACTAAAGTATGGCTGTACGATAGATAATTTAATCAAGATTACCATAATTGATGGACGTGGTGACATAATTACACTTCCGGATAATGAACATTATTCTGGTATGATATATGATATATGCTCTGATGTCGACTTGGATATGTATCCGTGTACCACAAAAAACTCATCCGGATACAGACTGGATGCTGTTACCACACCCGAAGACTCGCATAAAGTGGTGGCTGCCTCTGAGGGAACCTTGGGTGTAATTGTATCCGTTGATTTAAAGACTTTTACTAAACCATCACTGGTCTATCTTGTCATAATATCTTATGCAGATGGACATGGCGCCGCCTCTGACTGCATTAATATATTAAAATTAAATCCACTGTCGCTGGAGATAATGGGCCCGGGCGTACTGTATAATGATGATAATACAGTGCTGTTTGTGGAGTTTGATGTGCCTTTAGCACAGTGGTATGACACATTACACAACATAGCACAAGGTAAAATTATACTATGTGAAGATAAGTCTGATGCTCAAATATGGTGGTCCCGCAGGTCTTCGGCCCTCTCACGCACAATGTCGTACTATCGTGACACGCCAGATATAATAGAAGATGTTGCCGTCCCACTTGAAAAGATACCATCTTTCATGGAGTTGCTATATGAACTAGAGAGACGGTCAAGTCAAAAAGTATACTATTATGGCCATATTGGTAATGGCAACATACATGTGCGTCACCCTGCCAATAGACACCTGTCAAAATGGTATCTGGACAGTATAATGCAGATGCATGGAACTATAACTGCTGAGCATGGCGATGGTTTAGGCCGAACCCCTTATGTGGCACAGCAGTACGGCGATAAGAATTACAATGCATTTTTACGTCTCAAAGAGTTGTTTGACCCTTATACAATATTTAATCCGGGCAAAGTTGTATTGTAGTCTGTTGGCATGATATTTTTTTATATATTGTGTTGTTCCTACTATGTGGTTGGATGATCACACATCAAGTATCTCTTGAACCGTACACTTGTCTTTTATAACATTTAACCAGAGATATCTGCATCAGGTAATGTTCAAGATACTGAGACAAATTAAACATTATATAATTTAATACTGTTTAAATGAGGGGTTGCATCGGTACTTTTTTTATTTGTATTCACCCGTTGATAATAATTAACGTATCAC
>VYCS01000040.1:0-21453 GCA_009843815.1 Cenarchaeum sp. SB0675_bin_21
CGTGGGCAACAATCCCGGTGTAGAGGATGGTTCTGGTTCTGGTTCTGGTTCTGGTGATTCTTGCGCAGCTGTAGCAGGTTCGGGTGTAATGTCCGCGCCGACCGCGGTGGTTGCATCGGGTTCGGCCTCCACAGCAGGATCACTCGTGGGCAACAATCCCGGTGTAGAGGATGGTTTGTCTTTTGTGTCGGGTTCTGGTGGCGTGGGTAGAGGGCGGCCTTGTGCAACCCATCTCTTTATCGTATCTGCCAGTATTCTGGCATCTTCTTCGTTCTTAATTTGTAATCTTCCATGAATATTTGAATAAGTGGTGATGTCAGCATCAGATATATCATCAAATAGATCTTTTAGTATATCATCTTGTGATGAAAATGAAGTATGTTTGTGTTTTAAGTCAAGGTCTCTTCTGTCTTTGAGAACATCACTGGCTGATATGTCCGGTGGTTCAGCATAAGTTAGTGCTTCTAACATTTTAGTATCTTTTGCAGGTCTGTCATTTTCTATCTGCCTCTTGCGGAGCTTGCTAAGGGGGGATTCGTTCGATGACTTCATGCTACTTGATTCTATACTACTTGATTCAAATCCGACCTTTCTTACCTCAGGCAGGTCACCTAGATTATCATAAAATACTTTGTTGTCGTCAATTCTAACAAACAACTTTCCATCTATTCTGTATGCCTTAATCTTTTTACCACGTCGCCAACCATTCATGGTATAAAAGGCAGTTACATACTTCTTTTTCTTCATAATGTCAGAGGCCAAGGTCACCTTATCCACTACATGCCCATCAAGAACACCTTGCTCTGTAATCTTGTGTCTCATGGCATATCTAAGCTGCCTGCCGAGATCATATGTTGCTTCAGACACTAGAAAGTCATCCTTGTCCTTCATCTCAATTATGCTGTATAAAGGATCTAATTAAGCGATACAGTTACAAAGCATGTTGAATTACATAGTTAGAACAAAATATGCCACCCTTCAGATCTGGAAGTTTTACTGTTATAGTTTTGAGTAGTGTCAGAATCATTCACCCTCATGGGTTCCTCCCGCAAAGTCGGGTGATTACACCCCCGCCATGCGGGATAGCCTGTCAGCCCAGTTGCTCCAGCAACCCTGTATGAGTGGTGTGGGATCGAGGATTACATCCACACCACGACGGACTTCGCCCAGACTGGCCGAAACCTTACGACCATACCGGGATACGGCGCTTGTTCGCCGTATGTTCTCCACTGCGTTGACGTCACGATCTACGCCAACTGTACGGCAGTGGGTGTAGTCTTTTTTATGATAAGTTCCAGTTAGTGGGGTTCTACATACAGCACATAGCTTGGATGTGTTGTGTGGACGCATATGTAATGCCTCCACTCCCAAAAACCGGGACTTTTCATAAATTAAATCCGATGCCTTTCGCATCATGGCAGAATGTAACCTGCGACGCATACTGCGTCCAAACTTCCCATTCTTCTGCCAATTGTATGATATGTGGGTTAAATCCTCCAACATAACCAAGCACCCGGACTGTGCGGGAGGAACTCCCTCATGTAACACATATTTGATAGGGTATAGCCCATATAGCAACACAGCAGTGCTTTCGCATATGCGGAACAGACAACATAATCTCGTTTAACAGTGTATACAAACTTGGATTTGTCTGCAAGATCCCAACAATATGGTTCATTTTTAGATGTGTTTACGTCAACGCATAAAACCCGCCATACGGTATGTTTAAAGGATTCATTAAATTCAAAGACTTTGGGTTCATAGTCCAGCTCGGTTATGACGTCGCCCTTACACGGCGAAGATCCGGGGTTCAAATCCCCGTGAACCCACTCTTATGAGGTTCTTCCCACAAAGTGTCTACACTTTATGAGATAATCTGCCGGCCCTCCAGATAGGAGTGAGATCGTATGACATTGCGACAGACTTTTACCAAACTAGCCGAAACCTTGCAGTCTGCGCAAAATCTTAGCTACTTTACCCTTCCTTGCATCTTTGATTGACTTTGTATGATCATGTTGTCAATACTGATCCATTTGATTCTTTACTGCGTCTCTGTTTTTCTGCTTTTTTGAGTTTGTTGTGTCTGCATCTGAGTTTGCTGAATAGTTTGTGACCGCCATTTTCAATCTTCTGTTCCCCACTATGCGCCTCCTCTTTCTTGTGTGTAACCTCCTTTTAGTACAGAATTCATCATTAAACTTGTGAAGAGGAACCTCGCATCGTAAAACCATTATTATTTGAGATGTATCAGTATAGTTATGTCTGCATTAGTTGCCAAAAAATATTTGACAGTCTCGGCATTTATGCTCTTCTCACTGATATTGTTAGGAGTAGTATTTGTGGTCACCTATGATACTGCAGTTAGTGCAAACTCTGAAGTTACATATCCCTCATGGCTTGTACTATCATATATAGCAGGACTATCCATGATTGCACTCCCGTGTACACTCCCGCTTGTCTTCATAGTAGTACCACTCAGTGTTGGTAAGGGAGCTCGTCAGGGTCTTGTAATAGCACTGCTATTTGGTGTAGGGCTAACTTGTACCATAACATTTTATGGATTAGGTATAGGGGTTTTGGGTGGAGCTACTGGCCTAGATGACATATCTACATACATGTTCTTAGTAGCAGGGATAGCTGCATTTGTCTTTGGTCTGTCACAGACCCATCTTATCAATTTACATATACCATCGTACTCTGGTAGTCCCAAATTTATACAGAAGCGTGGTAACTATGCCAAAGCATTATTCATGGGATTATTGTTGGGAAATGCCGGTGTCGGATGTCCCAACCCTCTCTTCTACTGGCTTTTGATATATGTGGCCAGTACAGGTAGTGCCGAGATAGGATCTAGTTTAGGTTTGGTACATGGTTTAGGCCGAGCAATACCACTAATACTTCTCTCAGTACTGGCCATCATAGGAATAAATGCCACCAAAACAATAACCACAAATCGACTAAAGATAGAGAGCGTCAGTGGTTGGATGCTTATAGTTATAGGATCATTTCTAATAATAAATGGCCTGCCTGGTGGCCACCAATGGTATGAAGACACCATAATACACATAATGTGGAATAATTTAGTATCTGTAATGGGAATACCACCAGAGTTTCAAATGGAGAGACATACGCATGATTCACCTGTAATCATCCCCCCCAGCTTGATCCCCGGAATTCTTGCAATAATGATATTGAGTCCTGTTGGTTGGTACTACATGAAGAGGGCTAGATCTTGAAGGATCCTGTATGTGGTATGGAGATAGGTTCTGGTGGCGATGTATTAGTACATAAAGGTACAGAGTATAGATTCTGTTGCGCCACGTGTAGGTGGGCATTTGAACAAAATCCAGATCAATATACCAAACAAGATGATTGATGTAGATACCATCAATATTCATTTGAGTAGCATCCTGTCAGGCATCAAAGTGCCTTTTTAGTTAGATTTTGAATAATGCCGGTTACAGGTATTCTACAAGAATGTACAAAAAAGTCTTCAAGGGTCTATAACATATAGATCAGTAAATAAAAAGTAGTGAAACAATTATGAAGGCCGTATTGGGACACAAAGACTTGTAATTATATCCAGTTACACTACACACGACATTTACTAAGACGCTCAGCATAATCATACATGATATTGTAGCTACATGAACGTTCTATTTTATAGAAAGATTACAAGTTATTTCTGATTAATTCTGGTAATTTTTGTCTACAAGTATATCACTGATAACCAAGTGTGTTAATTCTAACTAATGTTGTACAGGGTTTGGAGTGTTTGAGGGTGTCCGATAGACTAGGAACCTAGTATTAGTGGATTAAGTATAAAAATCACCTCTTTTCATGTATAGTCATGTCGTTAATGTATGATCCGCCGCTATACAGACCACCATCTGAGGCACGCTCGCTGATATTTCAAGTTACATTGGGTTGTTCATTTAACGAATGTTCATTTTGTGATATGTATCGCTCTAAAGAGTATTCAGAGAGGCCCTGGGATCAAGTTAAGGCAGAGATAGACCTCATGGCCAGGCATATGCCGAACACCAAACGAATATTTTTAGCTGATGGTGATGCGCTTAATCTTGACACAGATTATATTGTAAAGATAGTGACATATCTGAAAAACAAATTTTCTAAAATAGAGAGAATAGCGTGTTATGCCATGCCTATGAATATTCTAAAGAAAAAACCTGAAGAGTTATTGAGAATGCGTAAGGCCGGATTAAGTATGTTGTACTTAGGAATAGAGAGTGGTTCAGATATTGTGTTGCGAAAAGTTACCAAGGGGGCTTTGGGTAGCACCATAATTAAGGCAGTCAATAAAGCTAAAACCGCGGAGTATACTATGTCATGTATGATAATATTAGGACTTGGCGGTAAAAAGTACTCAAAAGAACACATCAGCCAGACAGTCAAGGTTATTAATGCATGTTCGCCAAATTACGTGGGAGCACTAACACTATATCTGGAGAATGGTATCAAGGACGAATTTATCAACAAATATTCAGGAGAATTTGAGCGTCTAAATGATGATGAAGCTCTGCAGGAACTAAAAGAGTTGGTATCTGGCATAGAGACAAAAACCGATATTATATTCAGGGCCAACCATGGCTCCAATGCGTATACCGTTAAGGGTACGTTTCCCCATGACAAAAAAGAGATGCTAAAACAGATTGACTGGATGGGTAAGCATCCGGAGACAGTTAGACATCCTGGCCTGCGAGGTTTTTAGCTGCAAGAATTGATACTGCTGTAAATGCAGTTAACATGCATCTTTTTGTATATTCTTCTAAAAATCTCTGATAACCATCCGCCGTTTATCTCATACTGAATAGTTTTGATTATTTACTAAATGTTATAATTTATGTTACACATATAAAAATAAATAATTTTTATAATTATTAGGTGAATGTTAATTTTATTTTTCGTTGAGAATAAGATGGTTCAAAGATGCGGAGTCAGGATGTACATTTTTATAATACAGGTTCAACCAAAGAGCGTATGGCCGAATCGGTCTTTCTAACACCAAAGTCCATAGCTGTAGTCGGCGCATCAGATAAGATCGGCAGTGTTGGAAGCACAATTACTAAAAATATTATGTCAGGTTTCAAGGGAAGCATATTTCCAATCAGTCCGTCACGAACTACTGTATTTGACAAACCCGCATTCAAATCGGTACTTGATGTACCTGACCAAATAGATCTGGCCGTTATTATTGTAAAAAATGTGCTGGTTCCACATGTTTTAGAAGAATGTGGTAAAAAAGACATCAAAGGTGCCATTGTAATTACAGCTGGTTTCAAGGAAGTTGACGAGGAGGGAGCTAAATTAGAGAGACGATTAAAGGAGATCTCTAGCCAATACGGGATGGAGTTGGTGGGTCCCAACTGTTTAGGAGTAATGAATTTAGATCCTAACACCATGATGAACTCTACATTTCTCAAGATAACACCAAAGACTGGCACGATTGCTTTGGTTTCACAAAGCGGAGCCATCTGCGCAGCTCTGTGTGAGGACGCCAGTGCGCAGGGAATAGGATTCTCGGCAGTGGTAAGCCTAGGTAATAAAGCAGCTACCAGTGAGATCGAGGTACTCAAAACACTGGCAAACCATGACCAGACTCGTGTTATTGTGATGTATCTCGAGGACATTGGGGACGGGCAGGAGTTTCTAAAGACATGTAAAAATGTCACAAAGGATTACAAAAAACCCATACTTGTACTAAAATCAGGTCGCAGCCCAGAAGGTGCCAAGGCGGCAATGTCTCATACTGGTGCCCTTATGGGTTCTGATGAACTGTACGATGCTCTACTCACACAGGCGGGAGTCATTCGGGTTGACACCATGGACGAGTTATTTGATTATGCTACGGCATTCTCTAAGCAGCCCCTACCCGAAGAGGGCCTCGCAATAGTGTCCAATGCCGGAGGGCCAGCAATAATATCCACAGATGCATGTTCAAAATTCAAGATAAGCATGGCAGATATTTCATCCATACGGGCACAGATTGATGATGTAATACCACCCTGGGGCAGTTCGCGCAATCCTGTAGATATAGTTGGAGATGCGGATTACAATCGTTTTCGAAATGTGTTAGAACGTGTTTTGAATCACAAAAATGTTGGATCCGTAATTGTAATGTGCACACCATCTGGTACCCTCAATTATGATGAGTTGGCACGAGTTGTTGTAGATATGTCAAAAAAATACAAAAAAACCATTCTTGCAAGCCTAATGGGGTTAGATGAGGGTATTACCAATCGACAAATATTAGCGGAGGGGGGCGTGCCATATTACACATATGCCGAAGGAGCCGTTAGGGCCCTTAGAGCAATGCTGCGATTCTCTGAATGGACTCGAAAAGACCCTGGTAATGTAACTAAGTTTGATGTGTCCAAAGATATAGCCAAAAAGATACTAGATGAGGCATCATCTGAAGGTCGTGCTAGTTTATTGGAAGAAGAGGGTCAACGAATATTAGATGCATATGGCCTGCCGCTGCCGCAGAGTGGATTGGCACAAACCCCAGAGGAGGCTGTCAAGTTGGCTGAAAAAATTGGATATCCTGTTGTAATGAAGATAGCCTCGCCACAAATAATCCATAAATCCGATGCCGGGGGTGTACGAGTAAATTTAGTTGATGAAAATAGTGTAAAGACTGCCTTTGTTGAGATAGTCAATAATGCTAAAAAATATGATGCCAATGCCCAGATTAAGGGTTGCCTTGTGGTCGAGATGGTAAAAGGAGGTAAAGAGATCATAATAGGCTGTAAACAAGAGCCGGGTATGGGCCCTATGTTGATGCTAGGTATGGGAGGAATATACGTAGAGGTGTTAAAAGATGTTACATTTAGGTTAGCTCCAGTGACTATTCATGAAGCACGAGGAATGATAGACTCTATAAAAACTAAAAAATTACTGGAGGGTACTCGAGGGGAACAACCCTCAGACTTAGAGGCGCTCACCGAATGCATACAACGTGTCTCACAGTTGGTGACAGACAACCCGCAGATAAAAGAATTGGATATGAATCCGGTCTTAGTTATGGAGAGTGGTTGTAAAATATTAGATGTTCGGGTTGGATTGTAATAATTAAAAATAATTAAAAATTTGAAAAAATATTTCTAGAGGCGTGTGATGGTCATGCCATTGATTGAACAGTACATTTGAAAAATTATAGAGTTAACGTGCATTATTGTTATGTCTACGGAAATGACATATCCATAATTTTGTGACAGGCTTGACTACAGATGTTTTGTATCTAATAGATACATCATGTGGAATAAGTTGCGGTGTAATAAGATATGTTAGGTGGGGTCTTACGTATAAGAGTGTAATTTGTCTTGTGCAGATGCGGTCATGCTTTTATGTAATTGATATAATCAATGATATTATAGCGATTGTTTTCTTTTAGACATTATCTGTTTAGCAATAATGAATCCTACAATTCCAGCTATTATGATATAGTTTATTGGTGGTTGGATAAGTTTGGGTAAAAATCCTATTTCTGGGATTACATAAATGACCTTGCCCAAATACTCATCTTCAGTGATAGGAGAGTCAGTTCCTGGGATTGACGCAGGGTTGGCATCCCCCTTGGCACGTAGTGTGTATGGATCGTCATTTAAGACAGAAACAATGCGATGTACTATGACCCGGTTATGATCCGAGGGACGATTGAACACTATAATATCGCCAACGGCCACATCTTCAAATTTTTCATGCTTTGATATAACAAGTAGATCATGTACTTCTAAAACTGGAACCATACTACCACTGGCCACAACATAAAATGGATTGTTTGTTCCAAATATAATCATCAAACTTATCCAAATTGCTAAAATGACTCCACCTGCAATAGCAGCATCCTTAACTAACTTGCGGGTAAATATGCTTGCCAATATTATAAAAACAGGTTATGCCCAATTAAATTACTTTGCTAAATCTGTTCCACAGGACTCACAAAACTTGGCATCATCGGAGTTAGAAGTGTTGCATTCTGGACATGTGCCGGGTTCTAATGGTTCAGGTGTAGGTTCTAGTTCAGATGTGGTTTTTAGTGTTGGTTCTGCTGTAGAATTGTTCAAAATTACAATCTCGCCAACTCTACGCACTTGACTCCAAGGTATTATCTGCCTTGTACCGTCATCTGACTCTACCAGTAATACCAATGACAGGCTACCACTCACGCCTACGTCAGCGATAGTGCCTACCTTACAAGCAGAGTCATCATAGACCACCAATCCTTGAATCGGTGATATGCTGATGGGTTCTGGTTCAAGTGTGGGCTCTGGTGCTGGTTCTGGTTCAAGTGTGGGCTCTGGTGCTGGTTCTGGTTCAAGTGTGGGCTCTGGTGCTGGTTCTGGTTTTGGTTCAGTCTTTAAACCTCTAGCCATACCAGCTTCAGCGTTCGGATCAGGTTTTTTAAATTCTCTGTACTCCGCCAGTGCAGAGTTGCAAATGTGACAGAGATATTGACCCTTTTCAACAAGTATTAGATTATCTGCGACCTGTTCATTGGGGTTCTCATAAACTATCTTTGGTGGCTGGATATGTTCTGTATCGCATCGGTTACAATAGTACTTTGTAATTTTCTCAGAATCTAGTCGTCCCATGGGCGCCAAGAACAACTCTGGACCACCCAAGTTACCTCGGGATTGTTGCTCGTCAGTCACATTGGCCATGATAAAACCGCCTGAGCCTCTTAACTTTTTAAGACGAAACTCATTCGACATATACTACGCAAAAGATTACAGAATTTAAGGTTTAGGTTTACTGCTTTGTGATCAAAGCTAAATGATTTCTGTCTAGAGCCCACTATCTGCATCAGTTGAAATAAACGAGGATAATTGATGCAAGATGTCTACATTACGACCACTCATCTCTGGAAATGATGGATTTACTAAATTTGTATGCTAACGTTTGGGAATTATATACAAAAGTTCACCGAACCACCGCATATAGCTGTTAGTGAGGTGTTCGCCATTCAGTATGGTATGCAGTGATGTTGCTGCGGGCGCCAATCTGGCACTAGTAACCAGAGTAGTGTGGTTGCTGAGGTATGTTCTGTCTCGTAAGACCAGTCCAGCTTTCTACGACTTGTCGTATAGTTTCGTGGCGCGTTGCGCGCGTCGAACCCACTGTACTATACTATAGCATTTGCTGTGGAATATGTGATATTTTTACATGTGCAACATACAAACCTAAGTTCTCTCTGGGTGCTAATACTGCCACATAGACAACAGTGCCAGGGGCATGATAGGATACAAGCAAGAATCGATAAGGTTAATGAAGAGACAACCCAATTGAGATACAATATTGCTGCAGACAGGGAGCTACTACGTTCCTGTTTGTAAATCAATATTTATTTTAATATTATTTAGATTATTCTGTATTAATTCTATATTGTAGTCATGTTATCTAATGTTTATGCGTGTTGCAACTGCTTCATCGAATATCTGTTGTAAATCTTCTCTGAACTCTTCACGCTTATCCTCGGCTTGATGGAGTTCCGTATGACTAGTCTCAGGGTGCTCTAACGAGATGGCAGGTTATGAAACATGTTTTGGGTAGCGAAAAGCAATTAATAAAGTAATATCACAGTATTAGTGATGGCTTTTGTTCCCCCTGGAGAAGTTGATACGTTTAGTTTACTCTTTGAGAAACTTGATGCGCTACTAACAGAATCCCAAGACTACTATGAGTCATTTCTAGACACGAATAACTTGTACAAGAGTGGCGGTATTAGTGATAAAGAGTTCTTCCAAAAATTAGGCGACTATGTTGTGGCATATTCGGCTCTGGAGTTTTTAGCAGTAAAGGCACTCTTTGAATTGAAAAAGGCCATTAAATCAGGAGGTGGCGGTACTCAACCCTCGGGTATGATGGGAGGCCCAATGGGGGCAAATCCAATGGGTGGACCTCCAGGAATTATATCGGGGGGTAATGTGGTGTCAGCCTTTTCACAGCCTGGTACGCTTCCAGCTCCAACTCCCATTCCAACTGCGCAACCTGCGCCAACTCCTCAACCTGCACCTGCTGCGCAACCTGCGCCAACTCCTCAGACAGCAACACAGAGTAATAGATGTTCATCTTGTGGTGCGCAATTAAGACAAGGTGCAAAATTCTGCACCTCTTGTGGAAAAAAAGTCAGTATTGAGTGACGCCGCACTGATTACAAAACTTTGCTGTGGCAGATAGCTCTACGCCGCATTCTGAACAAAATTTGGTGGTGGGTTCAACCGTACCAGTAGCCAGAGAGTTTAACACAGCACCACTTGGAACGTATACGTCTTCGATAATCGGCGGTTCAACGACTTCGCGAGTCATATACATCATCACTCGGGACACTGACTCGTTCTTATTAGTTGGATCAGTAACGGTGTCACCCAGCCAAAATGCAAATCGATTCAATATTAGCTCGGGTGTAGAGTACGACATTGAATTAGATGACATGTAGTCTTGAGCGGCTTTTTTCCCATCAAAAGCTTGCATAATAGTACTATAGTGCTAGTTTAAAATTAATGTTTTCAATCTTTAATGAAATATTATGCTTAGTTTAAAATAATTAGATTAAATGAAACGCGCTCTTTTTAAATTATTGAAAAATACCTGTAATGTGAAATGTAGTATTTCAGAATGTAGTAACACCGCAGTCAAAACAATAAAAGTGGGCTCAAAAGAGACCAGAAACCTCTGTAAAACTCACCTTGTAATTTACATGAATAGAGAGAGGCAACATACGCCCATATTTCACAAAGCATCGAATATACCACGTGATTACAAACAAGTTTAACTAATTATATAAACATAATTGAATTTACAGTTGCAGAGTTCGTATCCAGATACGCCTCAAAGATATGTGGTAATTTAAGCAAGTAATCAGCAGTCTGCTTGGGCCAACATGAATGTCAGACACCCTCAAAGTATAGCCTCAATCTACATCTAGTTCAAGAGACTACTGGGCGAGGCACTGCGGGCGGTAAAGCCCGAGTATCTGATGATAGAGATTACTACAAAGATGGCTGTGTATAACAAAATCCGAGACATCATGCGCAAGACCACGGGGGTGGACAGAACGCCACCCCGCGCGGTCCAGAATCCACATGGCGGCCGGACTATCCAGATTGCGTTAGGTTACAAATTATGAAACACTGTCAGCAGAACCCTTTAATTTAATACTAGAGCAAGAATTTCTGTGAGGTGGTTACTTGTATTGTTGTTATTTATACCTGCATTGGCCTTTGCCGAGTCACAGACGACATCAACGGATAGAGGAATATTAGACCTAAGAATTACTTATGATGATATAGAGCCCGGTACAAACAGTATTGTAACAATTGAATTCATAAACCCCAACACAGATAAAATTCAACTACATATCGATTATGATATCAATATGACAGTAAATGACACTGTCATTGCTACAACTCCCATGATTCACTCCTCAGAGGGCATAGTCCGGGGATTGCAGGTTCCATTTCCTACTGTTGGCGAATACAATCTCAAGATAGGTGTTGAAGGTATATTATTCCAACCCATAAAGAGAGAAGTGGCATCCTTCATAATACCAGTGGGTATGGCGGCAGCACAGACCCCTGAGCCTGGAGGGGGGTGTCTGATAGCAACTGCAGCGTATGGTTCAGAGCTGGCTCCACAGGTACAAAATTTACGAGAGGTTAGAGACCAGATGGTTCTATCCACCGACTCAGGGAGGTGGTTTGTTTCAATGTTTAATCAGGTATACTATATCTTCTCCCCGACAATTGCAGATATGCAGAGGGAGAGTCCAGTCTTAAAGAATACCATATTGTTGTCAATGCAGCCCATGCTAACATCATTAGGTGTAATGGAGTATGCAGATTCGGAGCTAAAAGTGTTGGTGTATGGTATTCTTGTGATTATGTTTAACATTGCAACTTATGTGGTGGTACCAATTCTAATACTGGTATGGTTGCGACGTCAAGCAAAGCGCCTAGCCATAGCACAATAAGTATACATCACAAAAGGAGCCAAAAAGTGTCATAATTAAAAATGCGTTATGCGCTTAGTACGCGGTCTATCATTGTACGATAAGAGTCCTTGTTGGCAGCGCCTATCTTTTGATCCACAACTTGGCCCTTGTTAAAGAGTATCAATGTAGGAATGCTCATTACATTATATTGTGAAGCTAGTTCTCCAGCGTTATCGACGTTCACCTTGACGAACTTTATCTTGTCTTGATAATCAGCCGCCAGCTCTTCAAGTATGGGAGACACCATTCTACAAGGTCCGCACCATTCTGCCCAAAAGTCCACAAATACTGGCACATTTGAGTCAAGTACCTGTGACTGCCATTGGTTTGTTCCGATATTATCCATAAAATAACTGCTTTTATTACTATCTAAAAATGTTCACTGCTAGATGGGCGTGCCCTACAGGTAAATACCCTTAACTCTGGCGTCTTGCGCTCCGCCCACAGCATCATTATACGGTTTTGTAGTCGAGTCTTTGTAGATACGTTATACATGGCCCAGATGTATCCAATTGTACTACTGGTTTAGTGCCGCCGGGGGCAACCCCGAAGGTTTTATACTAATGATTATACCTCCCCCGCTAGATGATACTAATTTGATTTTGTATTACATATGTAATAGAGGATTGTCATGGATGATTACGTTGTGGGCTAAACTATTGGAAACCTATTTGCAGGTCATGCCAATATGGTTAGATTTGATTTTGTAGTCATAATTCTCAAAAGTCAAGAGAGACTTTTATTAGTGTGAGTAATTAAATACGGTAATGAATATTATAAACGCTGTATCAGCTTTTGTAATGCTTGGCGCCATAGTAGGTGTTGCAGCTGCCCCCATGGCATTTGCAGACCACAGTACCGCCACCGTACTAAATCAGGAAGGATCATCTGTACCTGGTTGTGAAGAGACCAATGACTGCTTTATACCCAGCACGGTCACCATAGACATAGGTGGGGAAGTAGTCTGGAAGAATGTTGACAACGCAGCCCACACTGTCACCAGTGGTGTACTAGCCGATGGTGGTCCAGATGGTATATTCGATAGTGGCCTGTTTACTCCAGATGCCGAATTCTCTCACGTATTTGACACACCAGGCGAATATCCATACTTCTGTCTTGTCCATCCATGGATGTCAGGTATGGTAGTTGTACAGGAGGCAGCAGCCGATGATCATATGGAGAAAGAACATGACGACATGGATAAAGGTATGGCTATGACACTTGAGGAAGCATCTGCTATGTCTGTACTATCAGATGGAACTAATGTTATGATTATGGCAACTGAGCCCATGGCTGGTGAACAGATGAGAATAGATGTGGTGTTCAAAGACAGTGAACATGTAAACTACGATATCGTAGTAATGCAAGGAGACGAAGAGGTCTTGAATGCAATGGGAGCCCACCAACATGAAGGAATGGGTTCGCATCAGACATCACACCTACCTACAAGTGACCCGGTAGACATAACAATTACATTCCAAGGATATGGTATAGATGAAATGACAGGTCCGATCAACGAAGAGATTGTGTTTGCACAGGTTGTACCTGAATTCGGTACCATCGCAGCGCTGATACTTGCAGTAGCCATTGTATCAGTTGTAGTTGTCTCGACTAAATCAAGACTTAGTATAATTCCAAGGTACTAGCCGTTTTTTCCTTTTTAGAGGCCATACAGTGGGGGAGTCTTTGCTCATACATACTCATTCCAGTAGGGTGTAAATTTTGGTGCCTACACAAAATAAATTTGAAAAAGGCGCTGGTCGTCTAGCCATGGCGTGTTAATACTGCAATTCATGGTGAATTGTATGCGGGTGCAGATCTAACTTATCGATAAAACCTTGTATCTGTCCAAGAACAAAAGACAGAGTCGATTATGAATTTGCCGGCCCACTATACAGAGGGGCGTCTAATTAGCGCCAAAACACTCAAAACCACAGCGGCGACTCCCAAAGACAGTCCCAAGACAGCAAAATTATATGATGTAGTGTCAGTTACAGGATCAGAGCCGCTTCGCAACTGCTCAATCTCAGACTGCATTGATGTAACGGCGGCCTCTAGAGCTTGTACATTCTGGTCCGAAGATGAATCTCTAGGTGGAAAGTCCAACAGTGCAGTAGATTCGACATCCTCAATGGGTACATCAACATTTACCGGTACATCATTTATTACACCTTCTAGTGTTACCGATATTGTACCGGTCTTTGTGGGGATAACATCTGAAAAGTAAAAGCCTGGACGCTGATCCGAGTTTATCTCCAATACTTTCGTTATGCCGCCATAGTTAGCAGTGGCAGTTAGACTATGAAAGGCATTTATTATGCCGGTTTTAACGCCAGCACTCTCGCCGGGTTCTGTTACATGAAATACAAATGTATTCCTAACACCGACGACGGGTGGTTCTAGACCCCAACCCACCTCTATATCATATGGTGGTATGGTCACAGTGGTGTGTGCCCAGGATGATGGAATGGTAAAAGTTACAGCAAGGACACCTATAACCAAGACTCCTATGATATTCATATGACAGTTCAGCTTTCTCCCATATTAGTTAATTTCGAGATTGTTAGTTTTAGTGTATCCCATATACTATCATGTACCAACTTTGGCGTCTGTGTACCATCGATTATACGCCAGCCTTCCTGTTCAGCGTAGATTCTGTATGTATCCACCACATTCTCCATAAATTGTACATCCGTCTCAAATATGTCTCGTGTATGCTTGCGTCTAAACGACTCCGAGGCCGATATATCCAACAGTATGACCATATCGGATTTGGGCATATCAAAGTCTAAATCTTTCAGCCATTGTACATCAAGACCATTTGCCATTCCATATATCATATTGGACTCATAGTATCTGTTCATTACTATTATTTTGTTTTGATATAGCGCCTGTTGTATATCTGGCAGTCTCTCTCTGCGGTTTTCGGCCAATAACGTATGTATCCGTTGAATATCTACGCTCTCTGCTGCAAGACTCTCTTTTATCTTTCTTCCTAGTACGGTTGTATAGTCAGGAAAACTGAACAGCGTGGCTTCAACTCCAATCTCTAGTAACCTGTCTGTTAGCATCTTTGATTGAACAGTTTTACCCGACTGATCCACACCCTCAATTGTTATAATCAATTATCATGATTTTTTTGGTTGTAATTTTAATCATTCAGAAGTAGTTGGTCTGCACGACGCTTATCCTGAACGCTCTTTACAAAAAACAGCGCCGAGGCCAGTATGCCTGCTGCCATCAAGGGGGATGCTATCTCCGTATATAATACAGTAGAAGTTGCGGTGGTTCGAGGAGGTATTTCGGTGGAGGGGGTTGTGGTCGTGGTTATCTTTGCAAGTTTGTTTGTCTGCGGTTCTACAAACCAGACATTTTGGTTGTTATCAGCAGTCATAAATTGTGTAAATGAGCCATCGGTTGGTATCTGTATATGTCTATAGGCTTTTGCATCTGTATCATACATGACCACAACATCTGCAGTATGTTGGGCAACCCAGATGTTGCCATACATATCAAAAGATGTACCGTATGGCAAGCCACCGTCTACACCTAGTGGTACCCGGGTAAACGCCGATGTATCCATATCAAAACTAACCAAACCAGTACCTTCATGTTCAGATATCCATAGTATGCCATCCTGATCAAACAACAGATACTCAGGGTTGGCCAATGGTTCTTGCGCAGTAAACACTTCAATCTCGCCAGACTCTGTCTGTATATATCCTATATCCCCATTACCTCCGGCAGTAAACCAGATGTTGCCCTGCGGCCCCACACTTAAGGCTAATGGAAACGAGCCTGATTCCAGACTAAACGTTTGGAATACATCATTTTGTGTATCATAGTATAGTATGACATCTTTTGTGGTTACGGCAGTCCATACATTGCCGTTATGATCCACCTGTATGGTGGTTATTACACTCTCAATGTTTGCTGGTTCTAGTTCGGGTATAGGGATTAATGTAAACTCGCCAGTATTCGGTTGTAGGTAGCCTATCTGTTTGCCAGGCGCATCGGTGAACCATATGTTGTCATTGTCATCCACAGCCAAAAACAGTGACAGATTACCATCAAATGTAAATGACTCAAACTCATTAGTAGTCAAGTCAAAGCTCCAAAGTCTGGGTGCCGAGGGGTCGCTTATCCATATCTTATTATCATGATATAGTGGGTAGAGGGGGTTTGCGCTCTGGGGTAAGTCATACTCAGTTATAGTAGCAGTTATTCTGTCTATACTAGGCTTGATGGGTAATCTCAGTATGACTGATTCGTTGCCCTCCTGTTCTCTCTGTGACTCTACCTCCACTATCCATGTCCCGGCAAATCCAAATACCGCCTCACCAGCATACTCGTCTACGGAGGGCTCCAACTCCATCGAGAGTGGAAATATGTTTCTTGCAGGGTTTGATACTTTGATGTTTATTCCGCTTTGGCCCTCCACAGGACTGCCATCTAGGTTACTGGTCTTGACGTATATGCCGTTGAGCCCCATGGTATATGGCTCCAACTCTATCTCAAATTTTGTATTCTCTGTAAATTTAACCGTCCTAAAATAGTCAGAGTCCATCATGGTATCACTCTCAATCTCTCCACTGGGCAGAGTGCCATTTATTAGAACAGCAACCACGCCTAGCAATACAATACCCAATGCAAACTCAACCCTCAATGTTTGACGCATCTTTTTGAATACCTGTATCTGTCTTCTCTTTATGGCACCGGAGACAGTTAGTTGTAGGTAACCACCAAGTCCCACCATTATGGATGCCAATACTATCTTGGTTATGATCAATTTGCCGTACAGGGATTCGGTTATTACACCCACATCACTCTCCAAAAACCACATGAGTGTGGGTCCTGTTATTAGTACTATACCTACCCCCAGGATGAATATTGTAGAGAATCTAGGAACCAAAACGGCCATCATCTTTTCGCGTCCCTCCTCTTTGGCCCTTAATAGTGATGGGTATAGTATGAAGCAGATGTATCCTAGGCCTCCAATCCATGCAGCCGATACCAAACCATGTATAAAGTCGAGTATTATTGGAGCCATCTGGCCAGTGGCAGCCCCATGTCCTATCATACTTGATGTCCATAGCAAACCCATGGTTAGTGTCAGTATGACTACATACCACCTATTGTTCATACGACGTTCCATGGCAAACCATGCTGCCAAAAGAACTCCAACTATTATCATGCGGGCTACCCAGGTCAAACCAAATGGCGTCAATAGTGTATCGCCAGAGAATGAGCCTAAACGTATGGTATACACCACCAACATCATTATGGTAGATGCAAATACGGCAATTAGTGATATGCCAATTACCAGCATGAATTTGTTATGGTGTGTATTGTCTATCAGATTTAACTGGTTTGATATTGGTCTCTTATCTTGGGTTCTCCAGACTAGTGCAGTGCCAATTATTGCTCCAAGCAGTATGGTCTGACCCGCCAGACTGAAGAATCTAGTCAAAGCTTCGGGTATAAACACCAGCTCCCGCTCTTCTTGTGGTAGTAGACTGACATCTATGGTCGAGCTTCCCACGGCAAACAGAAATGTGTCTGGTACTAGATGTCCATCAACAGCAGAGAGTACCTTACTAGATACTGTGTATATGCCATCTGCAAGTGGGGGTGTGGTTACCACCAGTGTGTGATCATTTATGTAATGTGTAGTATCTCTGTTGTCTATCTGATTACCCTGACCATCATATACCTTTAGTGAGCTGAACTCCAAAACCACCTCCTCAGAGTATCGTACCCATACCTGAGTAGTGCCCACCTCGGCGTTCTCATCTGCATTGGGCCGTGACTCTTCAGTAAATGGGTGTGCATACGCCATGGGCGCAGCTATAATTAGCAATATAGATACGACATGTAGCATCCTCATGTATTATAATTGGCAACATGCTCTGTTTAAATCAACAGAAGGTTAGCGGTTATTTTTGGGAATCACATACAAAAGTTCACAGAACTACCATACTGTTGGCATCACTCCAAGGTATCAATCGACACTTTCTCAAACTTTGCCACGAGTTGTTTTGGCCTGATTTTTAGCGGGGTAAAGACGCGTTCCATAGAATAGTCGATGTAATCTTTTTCTGTGTCATAGTTTATACTCCGACGTCCCAAGGCAACGGCAACCTTTGCGGTCTGTCCCGAACCGCAGAACGGATCCAGGACCGTATCGTCCCGATATGAGTACATGTGTATCAGTCGGTGTGGTATCTCCTCAGGGAACGGACATGGGTGGTCCAACATACGAGGTGGGACAGGAGCTATATGCCAGACATTGTTGGCCACATCCATCTTGAATATTTCGTCTATCTCAAAACGGGATGTCTCTATTGTGCCGTTGATCTGGTTATAGATGGGCTCGCCGGGCTTTCGAAACACCATGATATATTCGGTCATGATATTCGGGTAATAATATCCCGGATATGGTCTTTGTATGGTGACGCCTGCGCGTCTCACACCAGCCGTGGTCTTGTGCCATATTATATCTTGATGGAATAACCAGCCTGCCTGTACTAGCCGCGCTACTATATCGAATGGTACCGGTACATGGGTACCTTTCATCAATACAGTCCCTATTACAACTGCGCAGAATCCTCCCGGCTTTGTGACCCGTAGGACTTCACCAAATATACGTTGCATTAAAGCCAGATAGCCATCATAGTCATCGAACCCCTCTGCATACATTCGGGAGCGATACCACGATTCAGCGTTACGGGTATGCGCATCATAGTCTATGGCATTCCAGTATGGGGGGGATGTTACAGTAAGAGATATTGTATCATCGGCGACTTGCCCCATCTGCTCGCTACTCTGACAGAAGAACTTTACATCATGTCTCTGAGTTTCGCCTGTCACATAGTTATTCTTTTTTCAATATATTTAATCTTGGTTATGAGGGGTTCTTCTTGTAAGGACAGGTGCGGATTCCGGAAATGCGTGGTCGTTCAGACGACACTTGGTATCTTGCAGTTATCTGGTGACATTAAAGTTGTAGTAGCCTGATCCGAATATGTATCCGTCGTGCAGCGACAGCCACGTACGCTTTTGCTCTTCCTCACCAGTAAGTGGGTTCACGAACGTGTAGTGGGACCACGTGCCCCTATTAGCCTCTAGATCTGCCAAGATATCCTCAGCTGTCCTGTCAGCCTCGGTGAGCGCCACTCCGATATCGCCATTCCTGGCCGGGTTGGCACCATGGGCCTCGATCACGTAGGTTTCCGCGTTGAGGACGAACGGATAGGTATCCGTGGGATCTCCCTCGGAGAGGGCATCGATGGCCGCAAACGCGTTATCTGGATCTGCCTGGTACGTCAGTATTGCATTATGAACAATGGCTTGAACTTGGGAGTCTCGGATGTAATAGCCGGCTGCAAATACATATCCATCGTGCAGGTACAGCCACGTGCGCTTGTCTTGGGTAGTATCCGTGTCAGGGTTTGCAAAGACGTATGATGTCCAGGTGCCGCCGTTGGCTAGCAGTTCTTCCTGAATTTGAGGCCACGTTTTTGCTCCCTGGTGGAGGGATGTGGCTGGTACTTTTTCCACTAGATGTGGATAGGCTCCATGGGCAACGGTCTCTGAGGTGGCAAAGTCCATCACGAACGGATAGAGGGCATCCGTACTTGCCGACACCTCGGGGGTTATCATGTCGAATGCAGCCTCACCCTCGTTCACGTACAGGAACACGGTGCGGTCTACCACCGACTGGGCCTCAGATTCTGGAATGTAATAGCCGGACGTAAAGAGGAGATCGTCGTACAGGTACAGCCACGAGCGCTTAATCTGTTCTGTACCGGTTGCTGGGTTTGTGACTGGCAGCTCAAACCACGCGCTTCCGTCTTCGGCCAGATCCTCATAAACTGCCAATGAATCCCTGTCGCCGCTCACCGGAAGTCCGTCGACATCCTCCACGAAACCCGGCGGGGCACCGCTGGCTACTACTGTGCCCGTCTGTGTCAGAACGGTAGCATAGTGAGAGTCGTCGTGTGATCCTGTACCTTGGTTGATTGCCTCAAACGCGTCTTCACCTATGGACCTGTAGCTGGCGACGGCCAAGTCCACCACTGCCTGCACCCGGGCATCAGGGAGGTAGTAGCCAGATGCGAAGGTGTATCCATCGTGCAGCTGCAAGTAGCTTCGCTTGAGCTGAAAAGTATTGGTATCCGGGTTTATAAAGACGTAGGATGCCCATGCATCTCCGTCCGCGAGCATCTCTTCCTGAATCTGAGGCCACGGCCTATCGGCCTGGTGGAGGGACGTAACCGGTATCTTATCCAGCTTGGCCGGAAAAGCACCGTGGGCCACGGTCCTAGAGTCGTTAAAGTTCAGTATGAATGGATAGAGGGCATCCGTGTGGGCAGGCACCTCCGGGGTGATGATCTCAAAGGCGGCCTCGCTGTTGGACTGGTACAGAAGACGGGCACCCTCGACTTGGGATTGGATACGCGAGTCTGGCAGGTAATAGCCGGAACCAAAGATGTGTTCATCATGCATCTCCAGCCACATGCGCGTTGTCTGTTGCGTGTTTGCACCGGGGTTCTGAGAGATGTATGATATCCAGGCGTGTCCGTATACCTCCAACTCGCCGATGATCTGCTCATATGACTGGACAGCGTTGTGGAGTAGTGTGTCCGAGGTATTATCCACATGAACGAATATGGATGGACCGTCTGCCAAGACAGCTCCATCAAAGGCTGCCGCTCCATCCGACTTGTATCTATCTACTGCACCTTCCACCAGTTCCTGGACCCTTGTGTCGTGCAGGTAGTAGCCAGAACCAAAGATGTACCCGTCGTGCTCGTATAGCCAAGAGCGCTTTTGCTGGGTTATGCTAGTATCCGGATGTGGGAACATGTGATTCACCCAAGTGCCACCGTTTACCGAGATATCATTTAGAATAACATCCAGCGGCCTGTCTGCCTGGCTGAGGGTGGTTCGGAAGGTGCCTTCCAGACTAGAATCTACGTTGTGGGCAACTACACTGCCTGCATCGGCGCTAAAGACGAATGTACTGGGAGCATGCCTGACCTGCATCTCCATGGCCTCAAAGGAATCTTCCCCACCGACATTATATCGGAGAACCGCGTCCGTCACCGCGGACACCACCCTTGCTTCAATGTCACTAATATCAAACCTGTCTGGGATAGTGAGCGGGTCCACTGCTGAGTCCATTACACCAAGGTCTACGGCCGGTGCATCCTGTACATCATAGATGACGGTTACCGCTACTGGTGCCGATGGATCTGTCACATCGATTACCTGTATAGCATCATCCAAGTAACTCGCTACCAGCACATAAGTGCGGTCAGACACCGTGATGGTGGTCATGCTGCTTGCACCTTCAAGTCCGTCAAAGCCATCTTCGCCATCAGCTAGGACACCTGCCGGCAAGGGGTTGGCCGGATTAGTCACGTCTATCACTTGGA
>VYCS01000040.1:21553-24800 GCA_009843815.1 Cenarchaeum sp. SB0675_bin_21
GTCACGTCTATCACTTGGACGGCGTTGTCCAGAAAGCTTGCCACCAAGGCGTACGTACTGCCCGATTCGGTGGTGGTTGTAGATATCCATCTTGGCTCATCAAGTGCATCAAAGGTGGCCTGCACGTCTACCACGCCCTCCGACTGGGCCAATGCAACCGTAGGCATCATCATCACCGCAAGCAAGACAAGCACAGCAGACATAATGACTGAGGTGGGCAACGGTAGTGCCGACATGCCATACAGGTGTTATTCTAGTATATATAGTAATATGAACAGATCAAACCCGGTTGAAACTGTACTTGTCCAGATCTGAGAGAGTAGCCTCCAAACTAGCCTAGTATTTTGGCATACCTATCGCTTATGGGGTTGTAGAAGGTGTACTCAAGTAGGCATACAGAGTTCTGTAAACTGTGTATACAATTCCCAAACCGATTATAGTCAGGTTTATAACCAAAAAATTATACTATATTAAACGTGGGAGTCATACAGGAGGCAGCCAAAGAGGCTGGAGATAATATGGAGAAGAAGACAGGTTGTGGTTTCTTGCCCCAGATTGTAAAGTTTATGGGAAGAGAGTTTGAGCAAGGAGTTGGCAGCAAGGCGCAAGAGTTCTACTCGTATGTAATGCCAGCAACAGATATGCAGAAAGAGAACAATACCATAATGGTCAGTATTGACCTGCCTGGATTTAACAAAGAAGACATCAAGGTAAAGCTTGATGGCAATACATTACAGGTGAGTGCCAAGAGGACTCGTAAAGAGGCAGGTGCAACTACAATATATCGGCAGAGGCCCGATAGCGTTGAGACGCGCATAAAGATTCCTGCCAGTATAAAATCCGGTGAAGAGCCCGAATGTCCAACCACACTGCAGGATGGAGTATTAGTGTTGAATATACCCATACCTGAGAGTGGTAAAGACATCACAATATCATGACTTTCTTGCAAAGATCCACAGTATAATTATGGATAATGCCATTCCCAGCATGCCTTCACTGTTACCGCCCAAATAGATTAGTGTGGAACCGAAAAACACCACAGAGGCAAATATACTCCCAGCAATCAAGCGTCCATTACTCCGTCTTGGTTGGTACTCGTCTAGGAATTGTCGTATGTCTGGACCCAATGATATGACAGCATCCAGAGATTTTATGATACGCTGTATCATGTTCTTTACTTCTTCCATGTAGCCATCCTGTGCCAGATTCTCTTGTTGCAGTATATCCCGAAGGACCGGAACAAACCTAAAGTCCACCTTATGTGTCTTGTATATGCCCTCTATTATAGAGGCCATTCTCATGTATAATGCCAAGTTCTTGGGTAGTAAAAACGGAAATTTGCTCATTGTACGGTTGGCCAGCTCCAGAAGGCTACGAACCTCCATCTCATCAGGCTTTTGTCCGTGCATGGCATCTACGGTCATTCTGATGGCCTTCTCCATTATACTTCTGTTATATCCGGGAGCCAGCATGCCCAAGTCATCCATGGCATTAACGGTTCTAGGAGGATCTCTCTCTACCAGCGCCAGATACAGTCGAATCAATCGCAGGCGGGTCTTTGGGTCTAGCCTGCCAATCATCCCAAAATCGTATAGAATGATTCTGCCATCTGAAGTAACAGATATGTTACCAGGGTGTGGATCTGCATGAAAGACCGAGTATCGCAGCAACATTGTAAAAAAGACCCTATGTATATCTGCGACTAGTCGATGACGGTCTATACCCGCTGCATCCAAAGACTCAATATCAGTAATCTTGATTCCAGATAGATACTCCATAACCAGAACAGTCTCAGTGGAGTGGTTCTGGTATACCGTTGGTATTAACACCTTTTTGTTCTCGGCCATGTTACTTCGAACGGTCAATAGATTTTTGGACTCTAATGTGTAGTCCATCTCCTCGTGTATGGACTCTATAAATTGAGCCAACATGGCTTTACCAGAGAACCGTAGGTTTGGATCCACAAAGGATAGTACGGCGGGCAGTACCCGTTTTAGTACGGCAACATCTTTGGCGACAATCTGTTCTATTTTAGGACGACGTACTTTGACTGCTACCTCTTTGCCATCCAATGTGGCTCTATACACTTGGCCCAGCGAAGCTCCAGATATTGGAGTCGTATTAAAGTCATCAAATGTATCCTGGATAACACCCACACTCTCTTCTATTATTGGTTTGACTTGATCAAAAGGGGCGGCGGGTACATCATCCTGCAGCTTTGCCAACTCTTCCATGTATGGCTGTGGGAGTATATCAGCCCGGGCAGAGAGCCATTGGCCTAGTTTGATATAGACCGGGCCTAGTGTCGTAAATGCCAAGAGAGCTCGCCGGGCATGACTTTTGTATGTGTTTAGATTGTTCTTTCCTCGAGACCATTGTTTTCGATCACGTCTTAAATACAAAATTACCGGTAGTAGTTTGAATAAAACTTCCAGTGTACGAATGATAAGCAGTCTATCTCTCACCTAGCCATTTAGCAACTTTCATGCCAGCCACAAAGCAGGCACCACCCACTGCCAAACCTAGCACTGCGCTACCCACTTTTGAGTTGGTATACTGGTACATCTTCTTGCCCATGTATAATCCACCCAAGGTGCCGCAACTGGCTCCAACTATAACTTCGGGTGCATCCTGTATTGCATGTCTCACAGGATTACTACGAGGGTCGACCGCATCAATATGTACATCAAAATGGTCTTCGTACTCTAGTATGTGCATCTTACCATACCTATACTGTTTATGTGCGCCATTCAAATGACCCATCCAAGTCTCCTCAAACCACTCTGGAAATAGTTCTTTGGTATATTTTGGTAGTTTGATGCTCCATTGCATGGTACACATAGATATATCTCACCTAATATGACTTCTCTCGAAATGTTACTTACTTAAAGTTGGATGATGATCAGCAAGATTGAGTGTGTGTTCTTTCATAGCTTCAATTGCATATAGTGTATAGTATCCAAGAGTAAGATGGTGTGTGGTGTCGTTTGACTGCATAGTCCATACAGTATAATTTAGAAGATCATCCAAGCTTGTGGTGGGAATCCTATTTAATCGCGTCAAGTTTGCGCAGTGACTTTACATAATACTATTTTGGTCTGCGCATATTCAATAAATCAGCTATTATGTATAACCCTCTGCTAAATTTATTGCACTTTAAGGTTCCTCCCGCAAGGACAGGTGACATATATCACACCTCAACTATCTTTTTAAACATGTAGACCGTACTGTACGCTAATGGTACTAC
>VYCS01000001.1 GCA_009843815.1 Cenarchaeum sp. SB0675_bin_21
GCACAGACCGGGGAACGAGATGTATCATGCACCGTCGTCCTCTGGAGTGACGTGTGATGTATTGTGGATGCGGGAACCCCCGTGCTTGCAGTAGGAACCGTACTTGTCTTTGTCCAGAGTGACTGCCGTATAGGGCACATAATCCTAGAACCACACTATGATCATGTGTCTGTGAGGGTACTGAGCTTTTTTCATATGCTTGGAGTATACCTACTAAGTCAAAGTTCGTATCCAGACTCTGACCAGTACGCGCCCTGATGTCTTTTTGGCTTTGGCTTCTTTGTTATATGCTCGGCGCTATGCTTGTATTCGATTTGTTTTGGTTTATTACGCCGTCGCGCCATTATGCATTTTTACCTCTTCTCTGTTTTATGCCTTTTGCAGATCGGCTGAGTATTGGCGTATATGTCTCCAGATGCCATGTGGTGTCACAAGTGACAAGCATCTGAGTTATCAAGTATAAGGAAGCATCTGGGGACATGCATGCGTCATGTATACTACTTTGGTATATACTTCCTAAAATCAGGTAGAGCACTGCATGATTGTGTGTATAGTCATGGACAACACTATACAACTCGCAAGATTTTTAATTATGATTCTGTAAATGCAGTTAAGCCCTTGTAGTATAGCCCGGTCTAGAATTCGGCCCTGTCACGGCTGAGACGCGTGTTCAAATCCCGCCAAGGGCGCCATACCAATCTTTTCTGCAATGCTGTTGGCTATATCCACATCTGCCGCTGCTATAAATGATAATCGAGTGTCATATCCCAAGTCACCATCTAAAAATTTAAAATTTTCATCCAATAGAAGCCCACCAGACTCACGCACCATTAGATAACCTGCCGCTATATCTTGAACTCGTATCTTTTTTCTTAAATCTATGAATGCATCCATCAACCCCTGAGAGAAGATTGCCATCTCTAATGCATTGGCGCCCATATGTCGTATGTGACCTACAGGCATGAGTGACTGCACTTTTTCTATAACATCTACAGTTGCTCCTGAAATATTAATCCCTATTATATCAGCGTTTAAGTCTCCACGACTTACATACATTCGACTTTTATCTACAAAAGCACCCCTGTTTTTTGATGCCCAATACATTTTTCTGCTATACAAATCCATGATTACTCCTGCAGACACGCTACTTAGCGTATACTCTTTGGCAAAGGCTAGAGATGAGCAGTAAAAAGGAAAGCCTCGAACTGCATTTGTGGTACCATCTATAGCATCCATTATGATGTATCCTTGGGGATCATCTGATATTTGTACACGGCCACACTCCTCTCCCAGCACTATGCATGGAAAGTCTATACTTCGAAGGTAGTCTAAAACCACATTCTCAGCAACAATGTCTATCTTTTTACTAATGTCGCCACCTGCCCCCATGCCAAAACTTTCCTGAGCACTTTTGGTACCCGCCAAATCCTTTACGCTCTGGTATATGAGAGCCGTAGCATCTTGCAGAACTTTTAACTCGTTCATAATATGCATGAATTATGATGTAATTTAAATCGAGAATTATGCATCTGTACTACAACTCTTGATTATACTCAATGTATCTGTTTCAAATTATACATCTTAATAATGAAATACAGTGTCCCCTATCTGCTTCTTCCAATCGGCTCGCACGCCAGGCCTACCTCTTAACTTTTCAACATAGTTGAAGGCCGAGAGGCCTGCAGCGGCACCATCGCCACATGCAGCTACAATCTGCTTATATGGTATATCAGTTGCATCTCCTGCTGCGAATATTGCTGGATGTGATGTCTTTCCGCCGTTGTTGACTTTGATCTCACCTTTGGGATTCAACTCTACTAAATGCTTGACAAAACCCAAGTTAATCTTCGAGCCCATCTCTATAAAGAGACCATCTATCTGAATGGTCTTTTCATTTCCTCCCTTGTCGGATATTGTAATCTGTTCTAGAGCTCCATTTCCGTTTATGGCCTTTATGCTAGAGTTGGGAATAAGTTCTACATTCTCCTTATTTTCTAACGATTTAATCAGATCCGCATCACCGCCCAATCGTCCCCCCTTATATATGACATAGACCTGATTTGCCATTCTAGATAATAGTATTCCTGATTCAAGTAGATATGCTCCCACACCCACTGACGCAGTCGTTCTACCTTGATAGAATGGGGCATCACACTTTGTGCAGTAGTGTACTCCCTTGTTTTGGTATGTGGACTCGTTCTCAAGCCCTAAGTTGTTGGGTACCTTACCTGCAGCCACCACGAGAGCCTTGGCTTCATACTCGGACCTAACGGTCTTTATAATTAATCCCTCATCTGTTTCAGACACATTATTTACTGTATCATATGTCATATCCCCTCCAAACGACAGGTATTGGTTCTCTAAAGTTCTTGCTAGTAAGGGCCCACTAGACATTATCGTCCCGGGATAGTTTTCAAGTTTTGGAATCAAGTTCATCTGACCTCCCAAATCTTTGGATATTACAATACAGGAGACTTTCTGTCTAGATACATACATTCCCGCCGATAGCCCAGCCGGACCCGCCCCTACTATGACTATCTCATACTTACGCGCCATAAGAGATCAATTTACCGATATTAGAGAGGTCATATTTGTAATGCCATCCATACCGTGAAGATCATTGTCAATGGCATCCTTGATCTTTTGCATATCATCAGACTCAAGTATGACTAGAACATCACATATCCCATATACGGACTTTACTGATCTTACCACTGGAATCTTCCCCGCACTCTCAATGACATCTTGCTGACTCTTATATGACACATTAAGTAGCACATAAGCCTCGTTCATTGTGTATGGTAAATACCTCATCCCTAAAAAGGTTTGAAGTATCTGTCACATATGTTTACTCAGACATATAATCCCCACAGCCAGCGATCTACCTATATTAGGTCTAGTAATATTTAAAAAACAATATAATTTAGCTTTGGCTATAAACCAATAATATTATAGATCATACTTGGGATGTACTGGATAATTTTTGATGCGTTGTACCATCTCTTCCATATCGTCTAATATCGCATCAATGTCCGATGTTCTCTCCAGAGAATCAATATGTCTTGTCACAATACGCGTACCCAGCTAATCTCTCTCCAACCTTCACCATGTTTCTGTTTTATTGTTGTTATCAAATTTGAATTTTCAACAATTTTCGATGCATTATATCGATTCATCATTACCATGCGTCTACCCATAGCGTTTAAGCCACCCTGTATATGCGGCCAACCATACAGTACATCTATCTGTACTAGATTTTGGACCATTCATGTATAAAGCACCTACTGTACAAAATTCGCCATATTACTATATAGAAAAAAATATTTAGAAAGATCATAAAAATATCACACATGACAGTTAACAAACACTGGAAGACCTTTCCAGACAGTAAGCAGATAAAGGCTAGTTGCCCCTCAAAAATATACGCTGAAGCCAATGGGTATTATCAAGATGTAGTGAAGGACGCATGGATCAGTAAAGATGTGATAAATGTAGCAATAGAGACTTATGGTGAGGATATATCCGTAGAATTAAGGGATAAACACGGTGAGGTGGGTGGATCTTGTGACTGCCATGACAGTAAGATGGGCTATTGGTGTTGGCATGTTATCGCAGCGATGTTGCACGTTGCCGATAACATGGACAAATTAAAAGAGGAACATGATATACAAATGGAGTCAGTAGACTACTTTATGTCCCACGTATCGCATAAAAAAATACTGAATTTTGTATCTAAACAACTAAAAAAAGACCCTAATTTTTACAACCTCTTTGTAGAGCATCTTAGACTGCAGAATGTCCATCTGCCACGCAACTATACCCGGATGTTAAATAGCCTATACAGTAATACTAAGACTCAAGATGTAACATTTGAGGATATATTCGAGATTGCTCGCGAAGAGCGCAATGCTGGAGATCATATAGAAGCTGCTAGAGCATACAGTAGCATCGCCGAACACATAATCACCACAATAAAGGATGCTCAGGATGATTATGGTTACTACAAGGACTGCGCCATTGAAGCAATAGAGAACCTGACAGACTCAGTAATTCGTGCAGAAATGAGTTCAGACACGAAAAAGCAATATATCAAATATGTCTTTGAGAGGGCCACAAATCCCGTATATCGAGCATACTGGCCTTATTATGTCGAGTCGCTAAAGACTATCTGCACCGAAGAGGAGGATATGTCACACTGGATGAGTCTAACTCAATCAAATCCAAAGACTGGCGATCCCCAACAGTTAGCAAGTATGCAGGCATTTATACTCGAAGATGCTGGCCGATGGGATGATGCTGCCGATGCACTATTACCATACTATGCAAACGATGCAGATACATGCAGATACTTTGTGAGTATACTAAAACGTACAGATGATAAACGCGCCATCAGAGATGCACGCAGGGTAGTTAACGCATTCCCGACGGATTCACAGATACTTGATGAAGCCCTACCAATATTTGTCAACGCCAGAGACGAATACCAACAGATACTAAGATACCTGTTTGAAGCCACCGGCGATTGGAAGTACTTTTTCAAGTTGAAGAAGATCTCCAGTGATTGGAGCCTAACACTAGATACAATATACAACAACCTGATGGCTACGGCGCCCGAGCGCTCTGTGCAGATATATGTGAAGGAAGGTATGCACCAAAAAGCCATTGATTCTCTAGAAACGCTGGATAATCATGATATGTATGCTACATACCTGCCCAAACTGGCCAAAAAATCCCCCATCAGATACTTTGAATTATACGGAAGAACAATACAGAGATTTACAAAATCCAAGACTGGCAAAGATCATTACCTCAAAGTTATGAGACACTTGGAGAATATACAAACAATTCCTGTATCCGAAGAAATGTTTGCCAAATTTATAAAATCATTAAAGACAAATAACACAAACCGGCGTATCCTCATAAAAATGCTAAAAGAGATATAGACTAGCATATGTTGGATATGTCTATATTGTAACCGCACTCAGTTCTAGTGGCTGCAAGAACCTTGGCTGGATTCTGCAACTCATGTATACGCCCTGAAGACATATCCTTCTTACAGATGTATAGATAACAGTCATCCCCCAACATGTTGGCCCGAAGCCACTCGTTGCGTGTAAAGGTGATTGTATTGGTTGTGTTCACTTTTGATATTATATATCTGGTATTTGGAGTGTCCCCAGACTTTTTTGCAGTATCCACCGAGCGTATATTGAAGCCATACCCCATTGCAGTGGTCTCTTCTGGTTGCCTTTTGCGTCTTTTTTCATGTTTCATGGCCAATTGTACTGCTTGCTTGTACTGTTGTGTGATATTGGCAGTGCTGGGAACCACCAGAGCAATGCCTATTAGACAAGGAGTGTCAGACTTTAGCATACTGTCTTTCTTTATGCGCTCTTTTAATTCTCGTTGAGCCCGCCTGTATCGATAACGATCTTTACGCTTATTATATATGGCCAAATCTACCTTCTTTCCCTTGGTCTTTTTACCAAGCAAGGCCTCAATATCATCACTAATAGTAGCTAACATGTTGTCTATGGATTTAATTCCATATCTCTGGGCTGTGTCAGCTTGAGCGCTTCGATCTTGCTGTATGGTATCTGTAAATTTACTCTGTGACTCTTTTACTGCCTTTAAGACTAAGCGCTGCACTTTGTTCATATCCGGGGCCTCTACAATCTCTCCTCTAGGCTCCAAATCCAACAAGATTGCAGTTGGTACCTCCTTTACATTGCCAGACAGGTCTACATAATAGGCTGTCATGGTATGGCCTGCCAATCTACCGACCCCATCTTTTATGGACATCTCACAAAAAGCTATAACACCCGATAGACTGCCAGTTGGGTCTGTAAAGACTGCTCCTATATTGGCTGTACCGGCATAGCGTCGTGCAGCCCACCGTAATGTCGAGTCAAAGAGTGGATGGCCAAATGTTATAAGGTCTACTTTGGGATTTGCTATACGAATCTGTTTTTGGAAGGTTGCTACTGGACATGTCTTGGCACCCTCCAGTTTCATATCTTTTGGAGGGGCTATGGAGACTAATCCTCCACCTAAATTAGTTATATCACCCTGACCCAGTTGTATGATGTCATTAAATATACTCTGTGTGTAGTGGGGCACAAGCTGCCTCTCTCGCGCCGACTCCTGTCTTTCTTGGAGTATGGTCTGGTCCATGTATTTGCTGGCAAGACTGTCCTTGGGATAGTTCTGGGCATTATGACGATCAATATCTAAAATCTGGTTCAAGTCCCTCATTATGACCTTCTGACTCCTTGAGCGGACGGTGGCATCCAGTAGCAACTGCGATAGACTCTTGCCTGGAACTATATCACTGATGACATCAAAGACCTTATCGCTCCCAATGGCATTCTTTATCTCTAATAGTTTGTCAAAGAGTACTTGCATTATCTGGCCTTCTCGGGTGTTTGCTGCCACCAGATTAAAGACATGTACGTCCCGCTTCTGCCCGTATCGGTGTATTCTGCCCATCCGCTGTTCTAATCTGTTGGGATTCCATGGCAAGTCATAATTGATCATAATGTGGCAGAATTGTAGATTTATTCCCTCCCCCGCGGCTTCTGTTGCCACCATTATGCGCGTCTTGTCTTGGAATATGGCTTCTGCTTCCTTACGTGTATTGGATGTCATGGCACCATGTATGGTGTTTACTGTATATCCCCACGACTCTATATTTGATACGAGATAGTCTAGTGTATCCTTGGCCTCGGTAAATATCAGTACCTTTTCGTTTGGTTGTTCCTGATCCAACGTGCGTAATGTGCTTTGTAGTTGACTCAACTTTGTCTCGGTCTTCCGCTTCATGACTCGACTGGCGTTCTGTATCAGCTTGTCCAGCATCTCTATCTCTTGGCGCAACTCTTTAGTATTTTGGGCAAGACTGAGTAGCTCCCACTTCTTCTCCTCGTCCCATCTCTCACTTTCAGACATCTCCTCCACCCGTTCCATCTGTGTTGTGACATCAACATTATCACTGGTTACCTTGGTGGCACTTCTCTCCAACTCTTCGAGCCGTGCCTTTCTACGCTTCAATGACTCGGAGAGCGCATATGTACTGGAAGCAAAACGTCTCTGCAGTATTATGAGGGCAAATGTGATATTGTGGCCCCTGATCGCCTGCATAGCTAAATTATACTGCTTCTGTACGTAGTTGGATAGAGTATTGTATAATGTTCTCTCAGTGGGAGAGAGCTTCAGATCAGGCGTATGTACCTGGCGGGGCATAAACAAAGGCTTACCATCAAAATCAACCATACTCTCTTTTGCCCGGCGAAGAAACAATGGATTGTCCTGATTTTTGATGGCATCCTCTATCATACCATCCGCCGAAAAGTAGCCGGGCTCCAACAGGTCTAACAACAGTCGAAAGTTGGCGGGGTCTCCCTTGTGAGGAGTGGCTGTTAAGAATAGTAAGTGTTTGCTTACAGATGAGAGCGTCTCTCCTAAACGGTACCTCTGCGTCTTTGTAGTGGTCCTACCAGTAGAATAGGCGCTCATCTTGTGTGCCTCATCTACTATTATGAGATCAAAGTTAACACCATCTATGGAGTCTAACACGTCCACACGTTTGGCAAAGTCAAGCGCTGTAATAATCTGAGAACCATTCCAAACATTGGTGCTATTCAACTCGTTGTAACGCTGACGATCTATGACATCGAACGTCTCATGAAATCTGTCTTCCATCTCCCAACGCCACTGCTCCTTAAGATGCCCGGGTACGACTATCAATATTCGATTTATTAAACCTCGTAGTTTTAGCTCCTTTATTACTAGTCCTGCCATTATGGTCTTACCCGCACCAGGATCATGAGCAAACAGAAAACGAATACGGGGTTTCTTTAGTAAGTATTTGTATACGGCCTCTATTTGATGTGGCAGTGGATCCACCTTGGAGGTACTCATTGCCAATAATGGATCAAACATAAATGCATACTGAAGTCGCTTTGCCTCTATGGCTACTACAACCTCCTGCGGATTGGCACTAAACAACTTTGAATTATTTTCTATCTGTTCTGAGCCCAATAGGTTCATTTTATTATATCGATACTATAATTTGTTTTTGATATTTTTTATTAAATAAAATATAAAATAATACCGTACAATGTGTGGGCTGTTTTTTGATAAATTAAATTATACATAAAAATTGGTTAACTATATGATGTTTATTAGCCGTATTAAAGACAGTATCTCTGACCGAATTTAAACACACAATATGATGCAATATGGTACATTAAAAGATAAAAATAAAAAATTATAGACTGAGGAACAAAACGTGACTATTACTATAGGTAATATGATATATGAAGATGCGTCTTGGTATTCTGGAATTAGTTTGTAATGGAGCAATGGGGAGCTGTACGCAGTTTTAGAAGGCGATATGACAATTATACTATTTGATGATCTTCCTAGAGCTCATTGTACTTGTTCTCGGTTTTTGGAATGGACTTTATGTCCAAGTTTGTGAATGAACGTGTTTGTTTCTCTGTAATAGCGGTGGTAATTTTTTTGACACGGCCCACTTGACCGCTCTGCAATCTGACCTTGATGCCGTATGGGTGATATTTACTGGCCGTGAGAATTTCTTTGACTGTCCCAACAGTAAGTCTACCCGTACCTTGATCCTTCTTGGTCTCTACCTCTACCATTAATCCTTTTTTTATGTCGTTTCTAGTGGGAAGCTCTGTCATGTACAATATTGAATGGTCTTCTAGTTATACCTAATGATGAATTCTAGACTGATATTATGGCGCATGGTAGTCGTAGGGCCAAATAATAACTGACAATTATACATTAAAAATATTTATGATCTAATCTAAGTGTTATTAGATCTTAATCTCCATGAGAAGTGGTGCACAATGGAATCCAGACATACAACCACCAAATATGTCCTGCCAAAAGTGTCCATAGCCGAAGTGCGCGAGGCCCTTGTATATTCTAAAGAACGCCTAGAACAATCAGACACAGGCGATATCATAAAACAGAGACTGTCAGTATAGCAACTCATACAGGATGCTACTCTACAAAAACTTGGCCATATATACTAGAGGCCTTACAGGCCGATAAGATGGGTCAAATTGTAGCCAACTAATGACAGATGTAGAACAAGTCGAGCATTTCATACACATGAGTGTAGGTTTGTCAGCGTACTCCTACTGATAAAATTATACTAGAAAAAAGCATCTAATATTTCCAATAGTCCGGTCATCTAGTATGTTAGCTCATTGTCGTGTGCAGGGAATCAACGATCAAAAAACTTATCGAGTGGACTTCAATGGGGTCAGGATCGAATTACGCAACAACCTTGTTTTAGCCAGTAAAGTTATAAGAATCTAGAAATGATACAAGATATTGAATCCGGTATTGCTAGGCGCCATATTAGTTGCTACATGCGGCATCATCCCTGGCGCCCTGGCAGCCCCGGCTATGTTGGATATGCCCGCATCCACGGAGGCTCCATCCCATATGACGTCCACAAGTCAGGATGCGGTGCTCTGGTCACAGACGTTCCATGCTACTATCCCTCATTCTGACGGCACTGCAACGCACAAGCTGGTGTTCGGATGCACCGACGATGCGCTACTCTACTCGCTGAACCTGTATGTCTCGGAAGGTAGCGGAGAGTATACCATCAGATCAGACTCAGTGCGTCTGGACGGCATGGCTTTGGATCACGCAGGATATTTAAACCAAGATGAAATCAGGACGGATATCGTCCTGTCCGAGCCCATCAGGCTGAGCGCAGAGAGGTTCCCGCTGGCGCTCTCGGGATCCGGATCCCTGATGATACCGATAGAGACGACCAACGGCACGGGCGGTGCCAAAGTTGTTGTGGATGTTCGCCACATCTCTGGCAGCCAGACGGTCTGCTCCTTGAGCGCGTTTACACCAACCAAGGTGGGCGGTCTCTTCCCGCTGGATGCTGATTTTGGAGGCTTTGGCAGCATAATGCTAGAGTCCACCATGGCAGGAGTGACAGACTTTAACTCATACTTGGAGGAGATAGGCGAGGACTGGATGCTGGAGGTAGTCATACAGGATACCGTCGGCGCGGAGATCCAAGAGCTGGCCGATGATCTCTCCTCCGAAGGTGTAACTGCATATCTGGGCCCGCCAGACTTTCTTGGCCTGATGACACTAAGAGAGCATAATTCTGATGTGGTGGCCCTCAGTTGTTGTGGCACATCCAGCCCCCTGAACGAGCCGGACGGAGTGTTCCGAACGTCCCCCAGCGATGCGCGGCTCGGGGCGGACTTGGCAAGACTAATGTGGCACAACGGCATACGTGTACTTCTTCCGGTCTGGACGGACGACCCGTGGAACAACAACTACCGGAATGACATTGCAACATCCTTTGCTGGGCTGGGCGGTGCAGTGGACGACGGCATCACTCAGGATGCTGGCATGAGGCTAGGAGACTTGGGCGCGGAGATACGTGACAGGATAGTGTTACTGGCCGATACCCATGGAGACAACCGGGTGGCTGTCTTTTCGCTACCCACCGAAGATCTGCTCTTCTTGGAGACCATGAGCACGCACCAAGGCGCAGAAAGGGTTAGATGGTTCGGCACCGACTATACCGCTAGGGACGCTAGGTACACGAACAACCCGGCCATATCCGGGTTTGTCTCTGCTACCGGATATACTGCCCTGCAGGTGGAAGGAACAGGTCCGAACCTTGAGACCGTGCGCCAGGGCCTCACTGAGGCTACCGGCAAGGTTGCAACACACGATATGCTGGCCGCCTACGAGTCAGCGTGGATTCTAGGCCTTGCCATCCAGCATTCCCAGAGTATGGACCCGGAACGGTTGAAGGAGGCTATCCCGTACGTGGCGCAGAGGCACTTCGGCACGCTGGGACCCATGGTTCTGGACTCGAACGGGGATCTCTCTCCTTCCAGTATAGAAGTATGGAGTGTGCATGATGGTGAGTGGGCGCTGGTCGGTGTCATGCGCTGAGGCCGTCAGCTGCCTGAACTGCTCGGTTCATTAAGAATACATTTTGGACATCTACAGTGGTTTTGGCTGCAATCTAACCCTCTTTCCGCATGCGCCATCCATCTGAATCCGGCCCGGTGTGCATCTAGTGTTTTTGTATCAACATCAGGTCTTAGTGCTCGTCCCAGTTGCGCGTACAATCAATAATGCGTGGGATCCTTGTACAAGATCATGTCCAGTATCATGTCCAGTATCTGCCTTTGGCCCGGACCGCCCTCGCGTCGTCGGCGAGACTGTCCCGGCGTTTGCTGTTGTAAGTGTCAAGCCAGTCGCTGACGGTTCTGCGGTCAACGTCTAGCGCGTCTGCCGCTACCAATGTGGCAAATCCCTTGACACGCATCATGTTTATGGTCATGACACGGCCATACTCATATGTGCCTCGGGTTTGTTTTATGACCGTCTTGATTTTTTTTTGGCACGGTTTGGTCGTTTATGCACCTGGTTGAAGCTGGGATCATTTATGCCTTACAGGATACGGGATTACTTTTGATCTCAACTAATGAGTTGCTACCAATATAAATACAGTAAATAGGAAGATATGCTATGGTGGCGATAGGAGTTTGAACTGGAAGTCGGGTAGAAACGAATTATCAGTTTCCGCCATGCATTCTATAATGATGCTGCACCATAAACCAAAACAAAAATTACAAGCCTCAAAAACCAAGAACCCCTCTTACTCTCTATTGTTGGTAGCTTGGTCTACTATCGTCGGCCTAGCCATCATACCAAGCAGCAAGCCGGTGAAAAAAATTACAAGGCCGGCACATAGACAAAGACGAGAATTCAAACTACTGGCAGCGCAGAGGTCCACGACAAAGTCTCGGGAGTCGAAACATCTGCAAAGCCAACAGTGGCGCAAGGCCTCTGTTTCTGCGTCTGGAGGTTGGCATGTATAGAAATATACTGGTCCCCCATGCAGGCAGTAGCGCAGGAGACGAAGCCCTACAGCATGCCGTAATGATGGCCAAAGACAACCATGCAAAGATTACGGTACTGCATGTTGTTGAAAACATGCCCATTCCGCTGTCGCTTGAGTATTCCGAGAGAAAGAAGATTACAGAGAGTCTCAATCAGATAAGAAGCGAAATGAAAAGAGAAATGCGCAAGCAGTTGGATGCAAAGGCGGCAGAACTTGGAAAGAGCGGAATTGAGATCGATACTGTAGTCGTTCATGGGTATCCCGACGACGAGATAGTGCGAATAAGTGCTGCCGAAAAGTGCGACTTGATCGTGATGGCAAAAAGAAGGAAGTTGACGGGGATAATGGGGGTATTGAAACTAGGCAGCATCTCTAGAAAAATTATAGAGCGTGTGTCCTGCCCCATACTTTTAATTGACGGAGAGTCCGCATAGTTACTTTACCGACTTAAAGAGGCCGTTGGTTCTACGGCCAGGATAGTCAAAGACTATGGGGATGCAAGATAGTAGTTATCGACACCAGAGTTTCCCTGGGTAGCCGGAATACACTAAAGGGATGGTGATGGTCTGTTGGCGGTGTCGGTCTTCCAAGTGGTGATAAACGGGCGCTGGTCCGGTGTTTGCTGCGCGTGTGTAAATGGGAGGACTAGAGCCGCCAGTCCGGTCAGCAGAATGACACAAACGGTGGTGCGTATGGTGTAGATGAGTACACAGAACCATAAAAGTGTGGGACCGGCTCGGCGTTTCCCATCTTGGAAGCGGCTGTAATCCGACTGCATGCTGTAGGCGCGTCCCAAGACCTACGCGGCGCGTATGTCCCTAACATGAATACGGTCTCATATGCTGAATGGCGCGAATATGACGATCGAGACCACCGACCCCAATACGATGATGCCGAACGCCTTAGCGGTACCGAACCCGTTGACGGTCTTTACCGCCTTTACCAAGAGCACTAACCCCCAGATGACAAACGCGACCATGATGATAGTGAGAACTATCCAGAACGTGATGATGTCCCGGAAAGCATTGAGGGATTCGCTGGTTATTTCGTGGATACCAACGTCGGCTGGACCCGGCCCGTCCAGAGGATACAGTGGTATAAGGCCTACGGTCGGGAGCATTAGCGCCATCAGTACGACGAACATTGGAATGGCGTAGACATGCGCGTAAAAGATAGCAGAGAAGACCTTCCTCCAACTTGCGTTTCCGCCGAGCCGCCTTCCAACCAGGTAGATCACAGATATGGAGATGATTCCGCTTGGTATGGAGACCACCGTAGACAGGACCGCCGCCTCCCAGTACCCACTAGCGGGATCGTCCAACGGAACAGTGATGACTGCCCACAGAACGGCTCCGAGTACGTAGATCCCGACCGACCACGCAAAGTACCTTTGATCATTATCGCGTATCTCGGTAAATGCGGAATTGGGTTGAATCATCACGCGCAGAGCCATGTTCAGGCAGGGGTGCATGCGTTCCGTACTCGACCTGCCTATAAAAGACTGGTGGCGCGGGACTGGCGCTCACAGGTGTCTGGCGGCACAGCTATCCGACTGTGGCCAAATTTCGTGTTCTCCCGTTTGGAGAGTTCATCACACGCGGGTGAAAGGACACCGGCACAGCGGAACCTAAAACACCCCATTTTTTGACGGGTCTGGGGCACATACCGCAAAGGAAACCGCCTGTACAGAGAGATGAAAGACTACCTTGTCCGAATAGAAGAGAAAGTCTAGGCTAAAGAGACATCTAGACAAACTATCTAAGCAAAGTGACGACGATTATAGCGCCGCACTCGGCATCATGTCTAGAATTGCGGCTCGCAACGCAAACAATGAGGCTGACCGGCAAAAACTGCATGAGTTGCGCCTGATGATCGAAGCCGCCATAGAGGAAATGGCGGTTCTCCAGAAAGAACTGCGCGGAGTGAATGGCTAGTAAGGCAGTAGAGGTGGAACAAATTCGCAACAACACCAGATGGGGTTTGGGCGGACTCGGGAGTGATGATGCAGGATCTGCAACTAACAATCTGGCATCATAACTAACTAGATAATGTCCGGAGGCATATGAACAACTTACCCCCGTCGTATTAAGATCGACCCGCATAAAATCGATGGCAAATTTGCAAGTGGAATTCAGCCAGAAGATCTGCGGGTCTAGGGGGATTCGAACCCCCGACAGCCGGATTAAGAGTCCGGTGCTCTACCTGGCTGAGCCATAGACCCAAATGTATGAGTAAGATATATCGTTATTAATCTTGAGATTTTCTATACAGCAGTTTTAGTCTGCTCGTACTTTTCTAAAATGGCAGTAAGTACAGTAGATACTGGCAAGTCATTCATCTTTTTCTTTTCGTCTAACAACTTGCGGTATGCGTCTAGTGTTATGTATACTGGTATTGAGCCATTTCCTTCTAGTAACCCGCGTACGTTATACAGTGCAGTTTCCATACCTCTCTCTGCTGACTTTGCAAACTTTGCCTTATCCATAATACTTCCCAACGGACCAAAGGGCATGTCATAGTCAACGGTCATGGTGACTCGAGTCTTGTTAGGACCCAATGATTTGAACTCGTTGGTGATACTCCATTTTTTGAAGGGACCGTCAATCTGCTTTGCAGATATTCTTTCATTTCGATCAAACTGTGTGGTCTCACAATCCCATTCTAGTTGTTTGCCATTAAAGTTGCCGATTATACGAAATGTCGTTCCAACACCCATGCCTTCCTTTATATCCATGGGAACAACGGCCATTCCAACAGCATCATTCTTTATTTGATCTGATACATGTTCAGGGCGAGCAAAGTAAGTAAACACATTATCAACAGGAGCCTTGATCTCTATCGATTTTGTGACCGTGGCCATATACAAAATCCAACTGAAAGTTGATTTAAAGGTTTTGAAAGTACAAACTTGGGATGATAGCACTTGTCAGATACCATATGGGCCAGACCAGCCAAACCAGATGCCCAACTATTGATACAGACTGACTATACGTAACACTACACATCAAACTCCAACTGGACTGACCATTTTTCTGTACCATAAAATATGCTTAATAGCCTACACGCTGTAACCACTAAACATGTGGCGGTATGTAATCATGCTACTTTTATGCGTGATATCCCCCATAGCCATGGCCCAGCAAGAGCCACTAAATATACCAGATGCACTGCTTGTACACACAGAGTCAAATACACATGAAGCCCGAAGTCTTTTACTTTGGACCGATACCATATATGATGTCATACCCGGCGGTGACTCAACACAGAGTGGTTTTGTAGTGTACTGATGATATAATACTATACTTCATGGACATGTTTGTCGGTGGAACTACTGCGTACGTGATAAAAAAGGACTCCATAAGACAGAACGGCCAGATTTTAGAGCATGATGGATACTCGGGTGAGGGCGATATCCGTTTGGAGCTAATACGAGACAGTACTATAGATTTAGGATCATTTCCCATCATACTTTCTCAACCCGGCTCTTTGATGATTCCAATACGGATATCCTCGGACTTTGGAGTTCAAGCAGTTGCAACCATAACATATGCAGGGGGACGTGATGCCCACTGTCATCTGGACTCATTTAATCCGGGTGTGATCGGAACTCCATTTCCAATGAACTCTACTTTGAGCGGGTTTGGTACTGCTATACTGGAGGCCACAAAGATTGGTGTGGAGGACTTTAATGATTACTTGAGAGACATACATGAGGATTGGCAGATGGTGCTGAATATTCGCGATATACACCAGCAGAGTATTTCAGAGATAATCGATGAGATAGACACATCAGTATATTTGGGCCCACCAGACGGGACAACTCTGTATGATCTAAGCCAACACAGTGATGATATAGTGGTAGTAAGTTGCTGTGCAACTACTGACTCATTAAGTTTGGAGGATAACATATTCAGGACCGCTCCTACTGATGCATATTTGGGAGCCTCATTGGCCCGCCTCATGTCGTATAATGACATACAAGTGATACTACCAGTTTGGACTGATACCATACAGAAGAATGAATATCTGAACCATATCATAGAAGCATTTGAAGAAGAAGGTGGTACTGTTGATGAGGGTGTCATACAGCAGGAAGGACTAACGTTAGGCGAGTTGGCGCCCCAGATTGAGGAGCATCTAAAACTACTCACTGACAACTATGGAGCTGATACTGTAGCAGTCGTAACACTACCAACTCATTTTGTAGACTTTATGCAGACCATGTCTGAATATCCTCAAGCTAACACCGTACGGTGGTTTGGGACAGATCTTTTGGCGCGGAACTCTGATATAATACAAAACAATGCATCACGGACACTCGCATCTAATAGTGGCTTTACAACACTACAGATGGAGGGTGTAGGCCTACACCTAGATGATATACGTCAAAGACTAGCGTCATCTACTGGTATGATCACCACACATGATATGTTGGCCGCATACGAATCTGCATGGATTTTAGGACTCGCCATGCAATATACAGAGTACTGATGCTCAACGATTAAGCGAGGCCATACCGTATATCGCCGAGAGGTATTCAGGTACACTGGGTTTGATGAGGATGGACTCCAACGGCGATGTGTTGGGAGGCTCTTTGGCGGTGTGGAGTGTCCATAATGGTAACTGGACACTAGCTGGCACAATGAAGAGAGAGTAGATTCTGCAACCAACACATCATACATGACTTCTGATCCCAAACTACGAATCTAACCAGCTAACTGCACTACACATGAAAGTCTACGTAGTTACAAATCTATGTCATTAACAACTATAGAACTTTGCGGTATATGTGACTGCAGTATAGACACGTTACTCTAACTGTTCGTGGACGGCCACCACACAATCTGATTCTGGAATCTACGCCGGGCCGCATAAACTTTTTACATTTTTTGCAGAACATAAATCGCATTATGTATGGCATGCGGATTCGATGTTTGGTACTTATGCGCCAGGCCATGGCCGCATACTTTTGTGCCAAAACAACATCAGTAGAGAGAGCAGCCATCTCTAGTATATCTGCCATCTCTTTTAAGGCTGCTACTCGGTCTTTTCGTCTCATATCAATAACACCACAGTGCGGTCACCGGGATTTGAACCCGGGTAATTGGCTTGGAAGGCCAACATACTAACCAGGCTATACTATGACCGCACAAGTCACACCAATCGCTGACCTACATAAAAATGATGTAGGTGAAATTAAGAGAATTATATACCTGGGTAGGCAAGGCAAGTCCTGTAGAGTACATGTTTATAAAGTATTATGGTATACAAAACTACATGTATCGGTCTTATGGCTTCCGCATAGACCTGACACGCTCTCAGGCGCGTCACATATCCAAAATACGGGACTCACAACGGTTCGTGTACAACTGGGCCGTGGAGCGGCTGCTTACTAACCCCACACTTACTACATATGACCTCTCCAGAGAGTTCACCAAGGTGAGGCGTTCCGTGCAGTGACTGCAAACAGTAGAGCGCATATACCAAAATACGGCCATCCATCAGGCCCGCACTGCTGCGGATGTCTCGAACAAATACGGCAACGGCGAGCTGAGTTTCCGCGCCAGAAAGCGCGATAATACAAAGGCAGTATCATGTGATGTACAGCCGCGATTTGTGGACAACAGGCACGCGTCATTGCCGGGCCTTGGTGTTGTTGAGTTGCCTGAGGAGCAGCCATATCAATTTCCACACAACTGGCTGTATGGCTCAAGGTCTTTCTGTTTGGTATGTGTAACACCAAAGTCGTGGGGGCACGTCAAGTCATGTGACCATATCTACCGACTGCACATAACATATGACGTACCTGCACCCGAACGGCGCGCCAAAACCGGTGTTGTTGCCGGCATAGACCGAGGGGTATCAAATCCGACCGTCGTGTGCAAGACAGACCATAACGCCTCAAATATAACATCATACGATACAGCAACCGCATTCCGCACGAACCGTACATGGAATGATGAGATGCGCCGTACCATCTCACATCGCAATAAACACTCCAACTCGACGTGTAAAATTAAACGCAAGCGAGAAAAGTACAATCGTGGTAATGCGAACGACCGCGAGTATGCAGAGTGGTTATTGGCCAAGAAGATATGCGAGGGCGTGGATGTAATATATGTCGAGCAGCTCAACCTTGAGGCCATGAGCAGGCGCGGTGGCAGGCACAAGAAGGGTCTGAACAGGGGAATGAGGTTTATTCGGCATTATGCAATACTGCGAAAGATCCACACCATCGCAGAGCGGCTGGGCATCCGTGTAGTGGAGGTAAGTCCAAAACACACGAGCCAGGAGTGCAGTATATGCGGCTACATATCCAAGGAGAACCGAAATGGGGAGATGTTCAAGTGCCTTAGATGTAACCATGTAGCAAACGCCGATGGCAATGCGCCGGTGAATATCATACAACGGGGGACCGGTATGAAGGTTCCCGCGGGGGAAAGAATAGCCCTCGAAAGGCGTGAAATGGGCCGGACCCGGAAGCCACCTGTTTGTGCAGTTCCGGACGCCAGACGGCGGCGTGAGAATCAAGCGTGCAATCGACCCAAAACATCAAGCGCCATGAAGCACCTAGGAATGTACGCGTATGTTACGCGTGCATACCCAGGTATATAATTCCCGAAATCAGACACCGTTGAATTGAGATGAGCACCATCGCTCCATATCATATAAGATACGACTCATTACAACGTGAGCCTCCAGTGGCATGGGCGACACACTATATATGCAATCAAATGTATTACTAGTTGGTCTGGTGAACTCTCCTTTCTGAAAGCCTCCAATTACAATACATGGATTCTCTCCCAATCTACCAATTACATTCTCATCGATAATCTGTTTGCCGCGCACAGAGAGACCTATTGTATCTGTGGGATTTATCGATTTTATCAGATCATACATGGTACCTTTTTGCGCCTCTAGTAGCATACGACCCTCAGACTCTATACTGTTTTGGTATAGCAACTTGGAGAACAACCCTTCAAATCGGTGATACGACTTTGGTATTCTTATGTTATCTGCAAACCGTATAACCGTATCCTGTATTGTGTGCATGTACAACTTCATCAATGCACGCTGATATAGGGGCGTAGCTATGGCCGACAGTAGGGAGAAATGAACCAGATCAGGCCGTCCACGCTTATGAACATCTTGCATACCCTTCATTGCAGCATAATGCCAAGATTTGTCCAATAGTATTTGGGATACATGACGCCCCAACTTTTGGGCATGATGCATCACAGCAGGATGATTTGCAATTGAATTAGGAACAGTCTCAAGTGCTGATTCGGCTAAAACCACATGATACATCAAAGTGTATAATTTAACTGGAAGTACAACCGCTAAAGCCACACTCTACACATATGCTACAACCCTCAGCAAATATCAGATGACTCTTGCAGGTAGGACACAGCATCTCTTCGGATACCTCAACATTGTTGATGTGGGTCTCACGATTGTATATCTTTGGAACTAGCGCATCGCGGACACGCTGTCCTGCGTATGAATCTGTTGTATGCTCCGAGACAAATTTTAACATTAGTTTACTGGGGGCCACCTCAAACAATTTTTTAGCATCATCATCGGCCATATTCATAACCTGACTCTGCCTTGAACCATCCCTATATACTGTAATTCCTTTTAATCCCATCTCATGTGCCAAAAGATATGCCGCCTTTACATCCTCAACGGTAACATCATACGGCATATTGATGGTCTTTGCAATGGCATTACTTATCCATCTCTGCCACACCGCCTGGGCCATTAAATGATCTGACCAATGTATGTCCATGGCCGTAACAAAGACGTCCTGCATCCACCCGGGTATATCATCTATGCCTCGAAGTGAGCCGTAGTTGTTTATTATACTCTCAAGTATACTATCATTGTATAGTCCCTCCTCTTCTAGGGCTTCTTTGAGTATCTTGTTGACGTACATGAACTTGCCTATAGTGACACGCTTTTCATACACCAAGGCAAAGTTGGGTTCCATGCCATTAGAGCAATCTGCAATCATGGACAGCGTGCCTGTGGGGGCTACAGTAGTCGTGAGTACGTTCCTTATACCATATGTTGTGATATTCTTAATTAAAGAACTCCAATCGTACATACTATCCTCGCATTCATAATGTCCAGCTATGGGGATACGACCTTCAGGATACTCTGTGTTTGGATACAGCTTGAAGGCGCCTCTCTCCTTTGCCAGCTCAACTGACTCATCCATGGAAAAGTACGATAGAGCCTCGGCCAAACGAGACTGTAGTGCATATCCCTCCTCTGAGTTATATGGTACACGCAGCTTGTACAGTAAATCTGCTACGCCCATTACACCTAATCCAATACGCCGGGACTCCTTGGAGGCCTCGTTAATCTGTTCTACAGGATATTGGTTTACATCCACCACATTATCTAAGAATCTAGTCGTCTGACGTATTATACGCTCATAGTCTTCCCAATCGAACTCATATGTGCCATCTTCTGTCTTATGGACCAAGTTTGCCAGATTTATAGAACCCAAGTTGCAGGACTCGTTGGGATACAGACTCTGTTCGCCGCACGGATTGGTGGCTCGCAAAGGTGTCATGCGTGCCTTGGCCATTACATTATACTTGTTGATTTGATCAAGGAATATCAGTCCAGGCTCAGCGCTCTTCCATGCCGAGAGCGCTATCTGGTCTATCAGTTGTTGCGCGTTGATCTCTTTCACTGGAGTTTGATCTCGAGGATTTCGCAGTGTGTACTTTTTATCCTCTGAGTTAAGAAGGGCATCCCAAAAGTCTTCCCATATACCCACTGAGACGTTAAAGTTCTCCAAGACACCAGGTTTTGTCTTGTTGCTCACAAACTTTTCTATATCTGGATGCCATACCTCCAAAATCCCCATGTTGGCGCCACGTCTCTTTCCTCCTTGTTTCACCACCTCGGTTACTGTATTGATTATATTCATGAATGAGACAGGACCTGATGCCACTCCAAATGTAGAGGCTACAGTGTCGCCCTCATGGCGCAAATCTGAATAGTTTATTCCCACACCACCACCGGATTTGAATATGAGAGCTGCATCCGAGGTGGACTTCATTATACCTTCCATGTCATCTTTCATGTCCAAAACAAAACATGCTGAAAGCTGACCTAAACGGCCCCCTGCATTCATCATGGTGGGGGAGTTGGGGAGGTATTTCTGTGATGTCATTATCTCTAGATAACTGGTTATCTTGTTTTCAAGCTCATCGAACTTGTTGGATGCCAGTAGCTCTAGTATGTCGCGAAACTTGACACGCATCTTGTTGTTCCGGGCTAGATATATGTAGTGAGTAATAAGTGATCTAAAATGCCATTTATTTAGATAATACTTGCCAATGTGAAACTTGTTGTCAAAGTTGTCAAGCTTTCGTAGATACTGCTGCGCAACCTCAATATTTTGCGTATGTGAGCCGTCCCTGTCAAACAGCGTGGGATCATACAACATATCCCCTATGCCAATTTGTATTGCCACTCTCTCAAACAGCTGCTGGGGCGACTCGACAATACGACTGTTCGAATCCCGAAATAGATATCGGGATGCTAGTACACGTAAACAGTTGGCATCAAATTTTCTAGCAACCGGGTCTAGTGTCTTTGTGTTGAGTATGTGCATCTTTTCATTACGTATCTTTCGACGATCTTGCCTATACAAAATGTACGCCTTTGCTATATCGCTATGCTTGTTTTCTAAGAGGACTATCTCTACAGTATCTTGTATGTTCTCGACACCGGGCACGGACTTGTCAGAGTATCCGCCCTTTATGAGATTCTCTATAACCTGATCTGCTAGACTATCGGCTAACTGCTTGTCAGGCTTTGAACATGCGTTCATGGCTTTGTATATGGCATTGGAGATCTTGCTCTTATTGAACTTGGCTGTACTACCATTGCGTTTTATTACGTTGGTGATCGCACTAGCTAGGGCCAACCTAATTACACCTAACCTGGTTTTTAACAAAATTCATAATTATAACAACGCTGACTTGTCTATATAACATTTTACTGTTTAGATATTTTTATGATCAATCACTATTTTAATTTAAGATCGGTTGATAGTCAACCAACGTATTATTCATCAAGACCGTAAAGCTGTAATGTGCGCGGCACTAGATGTGCAGCCCCTGGTATAGTCTGGGTTCTGATTGGTTGGAGGCCATGACATTGCCACCTGGCTTGCATGTTTCGCTGGTAAAACGGACCATCAATGACCTCTCCATCATCACCCAACATCTCACAATCCATTATGTACCGGCGGGCAACACGATACATCTCAGACATGGTTCCCACTAGTATGGTATCATCCAAACAACTTAGTAGTCCATGGCTAAAGACAAAGTCAATTGACGAGTCTGCATAAGGGAGTTGCTCAACAGTACATCTTTGAAAGTTACCCAAAGGGTTTAGTCTTTTTGCCATGCATAATGCCTGACTGTTCAAGTCGGCACCACACATCAGGACATCTTGGTTTATTTTTAATAGATCAATGCCAGTACCACACCCCACCTCCAAGACACTATGACACTGCAGATCATACAGCATATTTGAGATGGTGGTGGCAAACTCCTCACTGTATCTAGACTCATTACTACGAGCGTATTCGTCCCAGTATGATACATCATACATCATCTAGATGGGCATACAAGGCAATTTTAATGAGTACACTTGCACTCTACCATCTTGGTATCGAATGTGCAGTCATGGGGACCTTCTGAGGGGGCGCTCACCGGTATGGAACCCATACAATCACTACATCGACCATTCCTACAAAACCAACAGATCTCTTTGGTTGACTCATTATCACACATCATACCAGTAGTTTGTACAAAAGGTAGTATAAAGAAGATGCGGTTACAACGTATCAAATAGTGTGACAGCCTCTGTACGTATAATACAAGTACTATGTGGTGTAGTCTGTTAGGTACACGCCCAAAGTACTCTGCTGGTACAATGTTAGGTGTCTATACCGATACTAGAGGTGTGTTGCAGGCATGACACATTATAAAAAAGTTAGAGTATCTGCCCCCATGCGTATAATACAAATTTAGTGTCACTACAATACAAGTCATGGATTGGTATCTAGGCTTTGGTGGTATAGCGTGCTTAGTGATAGGGTTGGTGGGACAGGCATTTGAGATGAGAAAAATACGCCTTGCCAATGAGAACGAGACGGGCTCACCGACCATGTTTACACATAAGGCCAACTTCAAATGGTATGGAGTTATAGGCGTTGGCATAGTACTTTGGTATGTCGCCGAGAGATTGTAGTCATAACTTTGGGAGAAACTTTATGGCGTTCTTTCCTTTGCTGGTCAGCGTGATGTAGTTGTTGCGTCCCACCTGTTCCACATCTATGAATCCCCACTTCAAAAGAGGTGTAATGATTTTGTTGTTTAGACGAGTAAGCCCTGCCACTGTCTCTACACCACGTTTTGCCTGTATCAATATCACATTGTTGTCTTGTTTTATACTCGAGTCTAACTCTTCATAAATTACTACAAGGCCAACGTCTTGCATCTTTCTTAACAGATCTTTTTTATTGATTCTACCACGCTCTTGTATAATGTGTAATACAGAGACCAACATCTTGTCGGGTATCTGAATATCATATCCGGGCATGGTCATTATGCGTTGCACGCCCTCCGAGAGAGGCCCATCTACACTCTGACTGTACTTTTTCGGCTCAGCATAGTAGGAACTCACATTTCGATTATGATTGAACATCATACATGCAAGCATGCATCCGACCGCCTGTATCTTAGAGCCAGACGAGAGATTTACCGCTATATTGTTGCCATCCTCTTGTTGTATTATCTGACGTGTTGCCCGGATAATATCAAATGGATCACTTCTGTCATGTATCATCTCTTTTACTTCTATGTTGTGGGCCCGTAGCTGCTCTGTTATTGTCTCTTTAAACGGGCCTACTTGGTTGGACATCGCTGTTGTAAGAAGCCAGAGGCGGTCCGCCCTCTGTTCTTTTGCAGGAATTACTATACGATCCACCTCAAAACCCATTGGAGCAATGTGTATACGTAAGTTTGTTATTTCATTCATGATATTATTATAACTATAAGTAGTATTGATATATAAATATATCATATATGGATCTCTGGCAGGTACACATTGATGAATGACATTCTTAAGTTTCGATCGTAAAACCTCAACTCTACACTGCAGGTCCCATTTTATGGCACCTCATGTATTATCTACGGTGCGCTATGTAGCATAATAATTTATGATGGTCTACATCTAACAACAGGCTATTATCTCTATGTTTTATCTTGTAATTATCTAAAAGTAGTAAAAAATGACGCTGGTAACACATGACTAAAATTTTGTGACCAAATTTAACAACTTAATTTTATCTGTATATACTTGAGCCACCACATGATTTTATGACTTTTATTTTTAAGGAGAAATCTACATTTCATACGAATACCACAGTTCATCCTATGATAACTTTGATAATTTCATGTATCTTGCTTGATGTGCGACAATTATGATTGCGCAGACATTATT
>VYCS01000042.1:0-20709 GCA_009843815.1 Cenarchaeum sp. SB0675_bin_21
TGATATGTCGCCGTTGAAGGAGGAGGTATCGGCGAACATCCAGGACATGTCGGTCACCGAGGAGGTGTCCCACTTTGATATGTTGCCGTTGAAGGAGGAGGCGTTGTAGAACATCACGGACATGTCGGTCACCGAGGAGGTGTCCCAGGAGGAGAGGTCGCCGTTGAATGATGTCGCGCCAGCGAACATCCAGGACATGTTGGTGACGGCAGAAAGGTCCGGAGAGTCGGTTGCGTTGTAGACCATGTCAGATGCCCCCTCAAACGCCGATGCCATTGACTCCCACTGCATGTCGCCCCACTGGTCTATCGACAGCAGTTTTAGCGCGTTTGGCTGGCCGTCAAGGTGAATCCTCGTAAAGTCTCCGGATATGCTGATGGTATAGTTGCCGGTGTCCGCATACGTGTGGTTTTGGGTCCCGGTGACATCCACATCTACGGTCCCGTCCCCCCAGTATACCGTGTACGTGCCTGATGCGCCGCCCACCGGGATGGTTACGTTCCCGCCCGCCGCGTCAACCCGCCAAGTGGTAACGAACGGCTCCGCGTCGGTCTGCGCCGCCGCCTCCATTCCACCCGGGGATGCCGCCACCACGACTAGGGCAAGTAGCAGCACCAAAATGGCATGGGGATGCATCACTACCCGCCCTTCCCCCACAGGTGGTCGTCACCGGGCCCGCCGCGCAATACATCATCCCCTCCGTTGTCGAATATCTGGTCGTCGCCGTCCCGGTCCTCTATGGTGGGCCCGTTACTACCGGCGATTATAAGGTCGGCGGAGTTGGTACCCCTGATAATAGACTCGGAGCTGAACATCCTGTTGATGATGTTGTACTTGCCGGATGACATCAGCTGCGCCAGCGTCATGTCGTCGCAGTACTGTGTGGGGTCGGTCGGGGGCGACACCGTAACTGTCCTGTTCTGGCGTCCGATGTTGCCGGAGCTGTCAGTCACCTCGTATGATATGGTGTATGTTCCGGGGATGAGCGTGTTTACTGTACCGGTGACCCTCACCATATCGGTGATGTCCCCGTCTATGTTGTCGGTGGCTATATAGCCAGGATCGGTGAATGTGGGCCCCATGGGCAGTACAATGGCTGAACCGCTATTAAGTGTGATTGTTGGGGGCATCATGTCAGTTCCGTCGGTAAAAACACGGCGAAGCACACGAGAGAACGAGATCAGATGGAATTATACAACAACCCCGATATGAGTGAATCGTATAAAAACAAGCAACAGTAACTAGAGTCAATATACAATATAGGATTGATGATGTTTGCACAGACATGGATGGTCACGCGACAACGGCTGGGTATATGCCATGATAACTAAATCAATGGTAATGCCCTGGGTCAGGGTAGCCCTCAACATACTTCTAGTGTTTGCCGTCTTGATCGCCATAGCCTTGGCCGCGTCATTTCTCCTCTTCCCAGATCATACATTAGTTCCGATTGCGGTGGATTTTCTTGTGCCTATATCTTTCATTGTACTTATCTGGGTTCGTAAGCGCATGATAGGCGAGCCGTCCACGGACTCCATGTCAATTCACGCCAAAGTTTGCATGGCGCTTATTGCGGTCATGATTGTATTGCCAATACTTGGGAGCACTCCTGCAATCGACCAAGCAGAATACGATAAGTGGAAACTGGAACGCGACATTAGGTTAACTTCGCTTCCTAGCGAACAAGAGTCCATCCTGTACATAGAACGTATGGCGTGTGTAGGCGAGGGCGGCGGCCCCGACTCAATAACCCAAGAGGGTTTAGATGTATGTGATCAGATATATTTTGACCACAAATACAAACTACAACTAGAGAAATACTACGCAAACCAGACGGCCAATGATGAGGTGTCGATACCATGAAGAAACGACACCTGATTCCACTGATAGTAGTGGTGTTTGTCGCCATCGTGGCGACAAGCATGGTCCTTGCACTCTACTTTGTACAACTCAACATGGACAGAATGGAAAACATCTCCGAAAAACGACTGATAAACAACACCATATACTAAACCGCACTTACTGCAGAACTGCAGAACATGATTACATATGAATACTCGCTATGTTCTATACGGGCCGACAATTAGGAGAACCATACGAGGATGTCTTAGATCTGAAAAATCCATGAAACGACTAGGTGTCATGCTTACCTGTATCACAACATGGAAGAATCTTGGCATCAATTATGTTGTTGAATCTGCAAAATGTGTCTAACAAAATTTAACACAAATGTATACGATTTGGTCATAAACTTTTGTTTTGTGGCATAATTTTACTAGGCAGCTGACCAAGTACCAAAAAACAATCCATCCGTGGATCCCCCTTGACCTTCACGGCGGGTCAGCCCGTAAGGGTTGTTCCAACTACTGTGAAGTGCTGTCCCTTTTTGTGGTTCTCGCCAGGTGCTTGCTGGCCCTGCCATCGGGGCCCCTGGCCAAGATGTCCCTGTGGCCCGTCCTGAAATCCGGCCGCTTGTCGGTGACGAGCAGTTCTGACCCGCCCCAGCGCTCCTTGGCGGCCCTGAACAGGCGGTGCGGGCCGCCCCCGCGCCGCGGCCTGCGCCGGACGGTGTACACCGAGCCGTCGGTGTCATAAACGCGGCAGGTGTCCTCGTCTATCTTCTCCACTCGCTCCACGCCGTCGGGAAGATCGTCGGGTTCTATGGCAGATGTTGGCTGGCGTTGGATACGAGCGCAGCACGCTTGCTACAAAGACTTGCATCGACAAGTTGACAACGTACTAGGCTCAGTATTTGCCCTACAATGGCACAAAGTATGCGTCTGCTCAACGGTATAAGCATCAATCTACAGTATGTACGAGATTAACGTTCCTGCCAACGACAATATGGCCGACACCCCCATTACCACGATAAACGCCCAAGCAAACAAGGACATCTTCTGACCCTCCGGTCTTTCCATGATCAACTTTTTTCTTGTCCAGACCAACCCTATGGCAACACCGTACACCAGTACAGTGGCCGTCGCCTCTGACAAGTATAGCAAGGACTCATCTGATTTATTGGCCACCAACAATTTCGTTATCGCCATGACTGGCGTGGCCAACACCCACCACAGTACGACATTCCCCGCCAAATTAAGGCAAGACCTTACGGTGATGCGCTCCATTTTTTTGGAGAGAATTCTATTTGTTATAAGTGCTCTTACCATTTGGGCTGTGTCACACGGACATGTACTATCTTAAGATCGTAAAGTATATTGATCAAATTATAGTCGTCCCCAATGACAAAGGCAAAACGTGATCAGCGACCATACAACATGGTTCAGCGATGCCTGCCGGGCCTAATACTGAACACCATACTGGAGACCATCAAGGAGATGGACAACCCCTACCAGGCCAGACCCGGACTGGGCGGCATGACTGCCTACCCGCCAAAAGCCATGGCTACCGTCTGCATTCTGATGGAGGCCGAGATGAGGACATACAGGAAGATGGTTGGCTACCTCAGGATGCATCCGGATGTCGTCCGCAGGATCGGACTATCCAAGGTACCCTCCAAGAGCACCATCTGGCGCGCCTACGGGATGATCCCCGAGTTGTACCTGCGCGAGGTCCACCTGAGAATCGTACGCGACATCATGGCAGGTTACTTGGTCGGGGACAGCACCGGCTACTCTGGAAACCGGTTCGTCAGGTGGTTCAGCATACGGCATGGCCGCGCTGAGACCAAACGCGGGTGGATCAAGCTGCACAGTATCATAGATATAGCCACCAGAGCCATCCTGGACTATTATATCACCGATGGGTACGCCGCCGACATCACGGGGGGATATGGCCCGTACGCACAGGGACGATCTGGATAGATTCATGTCCGAATACCACCAGCGCAGCATAATCGAGGCTGTCTTTGGGGCAATCAAAAAGATGTATGGCAACCACCTCCGGGGCAGGAAGCTTGCCCGGCAGAAGCGGGAGGCGGCCATCCGGATTATCTGTTATAACATCGAGGTGGTTGCGCGGTCTCACGTAAAAAGCGGCAGGCTCACACACGAGTCGCTCACTGCAATAACTTCTTGACAGGCGCGGTAGCAGCTGCACCATCTTTGTGGAGGAGCCTGCGCATTATATTTTAGAAATGATAAAATTTTACGGTTTCGGACAATCTGGAGTCGGTGACATGCAAACAATTCGACAATTTCAAGAATTCTGATAATGGCCGTACCGGTGAGATGTCAACGGATGACTGCGTGGTTATGTCTGTAGGACACAGCCCCGCCCAACTGAAATAATAAATATCAGAGAGGCCTATACGTATTATGGCAATCAAGCAAGAGGATTACAATCGCATACAGGCAGATATTAATGAGTTGAATGCGCGTTTAGATGACATACGTGAAGGCCTCGCCGAGGTCAGAAAACTACTACATGCCTAATAGAGAATCAATATTATCTTTGATGTTAATCACCAGTTTACGCGCTGACTTTAATTCCTCTCCCTTCTCCCTTAGAATAAAGTCCGCTGCGATAAATTCACCAAACTTCTCAGCCTTTACATCCTCCAATTCTTCACACTCTGCCTCCAAGTTGCGAACCTCTTCCTGCGCACTCCTAAGCTGTTCAAACAATTCCTCGACCATTTCACGATCTCCCATGATGTTATGTTGTGTTGGAGGCGTTTATGTGTTGCAGGACACCATATGACGTGTATCCTGTACAGTGGAAATAGTCTGCGGGCGGAAACGATGGTTTGTAGTGGAAACATAGGCAGGTCACAGATTTTCCAATTTTGGGTTACAAATGTCCCAACTTATTTTAGGTCACTATTTCTTCCCAATTCCCCCCAGACGCAACGCTTTTCCAGATAGCTAGGATAACTCACTTGTGGAGATAGTCCTGATGGTAGGAATCGCAGGTAGTGGGAAGACCACCTACGCCACTGATATGTTCCCAGACCATGTCCAAGTGTCCATGGACAGATACCGGAAGGACAAGTCATGGGCAGTGAAAAGACGCGGGTTGATACGTAGGTACGACTGTGAGCGTCCACTAGGCTCAATCTTAATCGATAGTGGCAACAAGAAAGCAGAGTGTGTCTTGGTAAACGATGCTCTCAAAGAAGGTAGAGATGTGATTGTTGATGACACAAACCTGACCAAAAAGATACGCCGACCCTATGTGATACTGGCGCAGAAACACAGAGCTGTCATCAGAGTGGTATACTTCAGGAACGTCCGACAGGCATACGCCAGAAACGCGAGGAGGGTGAAAGGCGAAGGTTTGGTGTCAAAGAAAGTTATCGACAGACAGCGTGACGAGTTGGAGCCCCCATCCGAGAACGAAGGTTTTGATGCCATTTTGTTCGGGAGTTGAAGATGCCGGTTTGTGGGTGAACTGACATCTAAACCACGATTATTTGCTAGATGGTAGCTGATTTTGGTTGTATGTTAATCTCCGCAACCTTGCTGGCGCATGGGCTGTATAATAATCGGCACTTGAGACGCTTCTGGTACGAAATGCTGACCTAGAAAAAGTTGAAAAAGATATGACCTAAAATTGGAAAGTTTGCGACCCGACCTCTGTTTCCACTCGACCTCTGTTTCCACCCCACACATTTGATGTACGCAAGACCTACGTTTCCGCTCTAGGTCACTTTTTTGACAGTTCCGTATAGGTCACCATGTCTTGACAGCACCGTAGCGAACGGGCCGATTTTGCCGCTCACGGGTGTGGTCTCAGTGTCTGAAGTTTTATACCACACATCTGTTGTAACAGGTATGGCCTCATTGGGACAACCAACATTACTATGTCTGGCAGTGACAGTTACGGCATCCTTGGCGGTGCTGAGCATCACGGTAGGAGCCGAAGAGAACTTGGCCGCTTACGCCACCGCACCTTCAGTCCTCCCGCCGCCCGGCCTGGCCAACAACGTCGCCATCACGGAAATATCCGGTGGGACATACGCGGTGGTTGCCAACCTGCATGTCAACCCGAACTTTGACGACGGCAACTGGACCGCCGCCGCGCGCGTCGGCGTAAGCATCATCAACGTTACGTACCCGGCCGCCCCCACCACGGTTGCTGGCACAATCGATGATGCCGACGGCTTTACGCATGTGGTTGGAGCCAGCATCGCAGTCTCGCAAATATCCGGCGGGACGTACGCGGTGGTTGCCAACACGTACAACACCGGCATCCAGATAATCAACATCACCGACCCGGCCTCCCCGCTTCGGGTGGTAGGGCAGACAGATGGAGCCGACGGATTCGATGTACTGGACAGGCCCGCGGCCATCGCCATCTCTGAGATATCTGGCGGGACGTACGCGGTAACTACCCACTTCTTTGGAGTCATGCAGATCATAAACATTACCGACCCGGCCAATCCCGCCACGGTCGCGGATATAATAGACAACAGTTACTGGATTAACCAAGGACGCGTGGCACTGGACGAAGAGTTCAACATATCTGTCTCTGAGACGTCTACCGGGACGTACATGCACGCCCCTACCGAGGATGGGAGGGGCGTGCGAATCATCAATGTTACAGGTATGGCCGCTCCCACTTTGGTGGCGGAGTTACCCGACGGAGTAAGTGTGTTCGGCGAACTGGGCTGGCCTTGGGTCGTCTCCGTTTCGCACGTATCGGGCGGGACGTACGCGGTGGTTGCCAAAGGACATGATGATGGTGTCCAGATAATCAACATCACCGACCCGTCAGCCCCCGCCATTGTCAACGGCACCTTCGAAATAACCAACGGGTTCACCCATTTGTACGGGGCGACAGGTGTCGAGATAGCCGAGATTTCGGGGAGAATGTACGCGGTTGTTGCCAGCATACGCGACAATGGCCTACAGATAGTTGACATTACCGACCCGGCCTCTCCGATATCGACCGCCGCCGTAACCGACGGCGTTGATGGATTCACCGCACTGAGCGGGGCATTTGAAGTAAGCGTCTGGGGTGTATCTAACAGGACCTATGCGGCGGTTGCCAGCGTGTACGATAGTGGCCTACAGATAGTCGACATTACCGACCCGGCCAATCCTTTCCCAGTCGTGGACATAACTGACATCACCGACCCGGTCTCCGGCGGATATACCACGCTGCGTGGAACGTTTGATGTGACCGTCTTTGAGACATCCGGCAGGACGTACGCGGTGGCTGCCAGCATACGCGACAATAGCCTACAGATATTCGACATCACCAACCCGTCAGCTCCTGCGCCAGTCATCAACATTACTGATGATCTGGACGAGTTTGCTGGATTGACCGTCACAGGCATAGAAATAGCTGAAATAGACAGCAGAACCTACGTGGTAATCGCCAGCGAAGATTATGGGAGCGTACAGATAATAGACATCACCGACCCGGCCAACCCATTTCCACTACCGTCCCCGCATTCAACCACCCGTCCTGATTCCGGCTAAAGCGCCGGCACCCGGATGCCGAGACGCATGCCTTGCAGTCCAAATACGACATGTTGAATTCACAAAAGTGGACGACTTGCTACCCGGAGTGTGTGGTTCTACTCCGCCTCACCTGTGGATGGTAGATTTCCCATACCTGCATGTGTCGATGTCTGATGGATCGGTCGTCCGTTTGTTGACATCCCACGGTAATATTCTCCAAATTAAATTGAATACACCCGATGGAGTGTTTGGCTTGTTCGTCACTCACGGGTGGGGCGGAACCCCAAGCGTACACTACCTTAACCGCCTCGGATCTGGGGATTGTTGTTGTTACGTGTGTTGGCGAATGTAGGATTGGTGCATACTAGCAGATAATAGGATCCGATAATCTATCAGGCGAAGGACGATACACATGCGGTTTTTGTCAAAGTCCCATAGTTTCAGTGTGGTCAGCCGTCCAGAGACGTGAAAATGTACCTGATGTATAGTGTTTTGGTAGGTCGTATCGTAGACCCACCCGGGTGTGAGGCAAGTTCGTCGATTCAGGCCATCGCGCCCAAAATTTATCGGATCCTATTGTCCGCCAATATCCGTTATGATTGATGGCAGGCTGCCATCAAAAACAAGGATGAAGGTATCCATACAGGCTTGGTTAAGGCAGTCCGATCGCTCCGGATGTCGCCATAGTGGATGAACGAGGGTACGCCAACGGGTGCAGCGCGAACGGCTTTCATCTGTCTTTGACATATGCTCTCCGCGCAAGGACATATGGGACGGAAAAGTAGAAGCCAATCTGGTGGCCGAACTGTCGTAGGCTGTCAGCGGGAAGGGCCCCAACCAGGAGTTACATCTATAAGCAGACATAACCACTCTTTAGTGCCACCGTACAACAATCACCAAGATACACCAGACCAAGTAGGGGAACAGCCCCATCTTGAGGCTTTCTCACAAAGATAGGGTATATCACCTCACGGATAGTCTATCGTTCCAGTGAGACCCCTGTATACGTCACAATTGACTGCACAGATAGTGACACAACGTACACGTCCACCTTTCTCACTATCTATATATGCATGAAATCACGTATCAAGATTGTTGAAAGCACTAACTGTAGGTTTTGAAAGTTATGACAGGCAGAAGTGTGCCGAATCTGCAGCCCTATACGTATTGCAACATTTCCAACCCAGTCTAGAGAAGAAAACAACCCCGAATCATTATGTGAAAAAAACCATGATAGACCTGATGCCGGATGAACAACCAGACTTGGACAAGATAATATCTAGTGAAATAGAGTTTGTCGTAGACAAGGTTCGTTTTAACGCGGACTGGTTTACCGCCGACGACTATCTGAAGCTCTGGAAGAAATATTTCACGAAATTCTTGGATGAAAATATGGTGATTCAAGAGTCGCTTCAGGCGCTCCGATCAAACTCGGATGATACCAGCGAACAGTTCGGCTTGATGATGGAGTCGTTGGAACAACTACAGTTGATGCTCAAGAATTCATATGACCACTGGCACAGAAAGCTAATGGCAGAATTTCTGGAATCAGACCTGCCATTAGAGTTGTACAACCTGTATAACATCTCATACATCGGAAAGGCATCGGCGATACAGTCATTCGTGGCAGATCTGACCAGATTGCGAATAAAGTTGCACCTTGTCAGGTCCAATGAGAGAAAGATAACGTCGGAATTAAAAGAGTTTGAGAGATGCCATAGGGGACTTTCAGAGATGTTGATGAGGGTATCCCGCTCGGAGTCCACGTTGAGGTTCTTTCTGAAGACGGCCAATGCGAAGGAACTGGAGGACCTGTTTAGGACAAAACCGCTAGCGTTGAACAGCAGCACAGAAGAGAAGAGATTCAAGGAATATCTTGGCGAATTCATGCAGAGCCTCTTTAAGCTGACAAACCATCTAGACAAAATACACCTTGTTGATGATATTATGTTGAACTCTTCAGACTCAGTGTCGTTTGGTGATTTTGATAAAGAATTGCGCCAGGCAGTCTTCAAACATGCCTAACAGCACAAAGATCGCAGTCTGCGTAGATTCGTCGATTTTTCTGGCTGAAGTGTTTGGCAACGAGACCCAGTCGACGCGGGTAGGTGCCATTGACAGGTACCAAAAAACATTCCAATTCAAAAAATGCATGTCCGCGACTGTGAAGATCGAGGTGGGTCGCAGGATGTGCGAAGTCATAAAGCTGATCGCACAGACTTCGAAGGAATTTATAAAGGAATTCCTCGCCTCCAAGGGAGAGGAATCGACGATCGGCCTGTCAGATCTGACATTAATTCAATCGTTTTTTTCGGGGCACAAGAACAAATACAAATCCAAAACGTCGGAACTAGAAGTCATTAACAGCACGGAGTCTGTGCTTGCCCGATATCTGGTGGAAAATTGCGATAGGAAAAAGGAGTTAAAGACAGTGGACTTTGTCCTGAATTTAATGACAGAGTTTAACAAAAAACTCTCCAGCTTAAGATACGAATATAACGCCAAGCTGAGTGGGTATGAGGTATTTTCAACTGTGGTGAATCCTGCGACGTGTAAAAAACTGCAAAACGAGAGGACACTGGAAAAGACGGCAAAGAAAAAGCCACAAGACATTCAAATTTTATGTGAAGTAGAGGCCTACAAGCATGACTCTAAACAAACATGCCTGCTGGCAACGGTCGACGAACGCGATTTTCTGAACAATTCAAAGACGATCGAATCGCTTATCGGGATAAAATGCGTGGATCCGATCTATATTCCAAATGAGTTCGCTCATATTCCAAATGCCAATGGTGCCTGATCTGATTGTACATGTCATTTCGACGGCATTTCAACTGCTGACAATCTAAAAGGCGCGCTCGGGCTGGGTCAGGATGGACATGTAAGCCGGTCACATTATAAGGCCTGCTTGCCCTCAAACCGGTCCAAAATCATGGTCAGAGCATTGTTTGATCCGGACTAGTCCACTAAAGGCCACTACCATGCCATATTCGAAGAGGTATATCTTAGCGGTTATCACGCTCTAAATACTGCTGTATGTGCCACGGTGGCCGAGCGGCAATAGAGGAGTATGGCGCGAGCACAGGCAGCAAGTCTGGTCGGCCCGACAAATGACCGTATCCGCTCTGGAACACTACTTTTGCGAATGTAGCGATATGCTACTCTAGCCGTGAATCAAGCCCGTCCATCTTCTTGTACTCGCCTTCCCACTTGAGCCATTCCTTCTTGGCGGCATCCTGCATTTTTGTAAAGTCAGCACCCATCAGCACCCGCTTCTTGATCTCTCCCTGAACGTTGGTGCTGTTCGGGCTCGGGTTAAATCTTACATTAAACTTCCAGTTGTCGTCAAATACGGTGCGTATGTCCTTCTCCAACAATGCATGGTATTCGTCATGCAGTTCATCCGACAGCAACGACGCGTTCTTGCGAAAGTGATCCCTCAACCAGTGGCTGTCGTACGGGTTCTCCATCTCGTGTGGGCTGGACTTGCCTGACAGCCCCGGCCTTTTTGACTGCACCTCCATCTGGCGCAGGGCATACCACAATTCCTTGTGAGCGTCGGCCTTGCTCTTTACCATCTCGGCCTTGCCATCTTTGCGCCTGCGCCAGTGTATGTACAATGCCACTCCTGCACCGCCGATCACCGCCAGAATAGGGCTAATTGCGCCAACAGCATCCCACATGGGATGTCAACTTGGTATGCTTCTTTTATTGATTTCGACGTATGGGGTAGATAAGCTGCCAGCGATTCTTATAACGCTCAGACAGGGTGGAGTGTCTTAGGTACATGAATGCCATCACAACAGAGGGTATAGCGGATATTTTCAAAAATAGTGGAATAGTCTGATTGATAGGTGGCAAGCACACATCTAAAGATCTCTAACAAACATCCAATTCGCGGGCTGTTCGCAAGACTTTATGGGTGGGAATTGATCGCCCTTGTGCATAGGGATAGTATACTCATTGGGCGTTGGTTGGCAACCAGTCTTGCCGTCAGGATGGCCTGCGTATCTGTAGTGGCCGGATCGTTCGCAAATTTCGCTTGTCTTTGGCATAGACCCAATACCACAGAATCCACATTTTAGTATGTCGTCGTGGTGGTGGGCCATTGTGGTGGTCTGTGTTGGCATGTACACCAATGATTTGGGCCATTGGCGACCAGGCGCGCGAATCCGGCCCGGAACGGATGTCGATGTGTTTTGGGCACGTCCAACGGGGCGGCGGCGCTAGTCCTCGTAGTACCACCGCAAAAGCTTCAAGACCGGCCTCCAGCGTTCGTCCGGCTGATTCTTATCCCGAAATAGTGTTACTGCGCGCATAACTGACGGCAGGCTGCTCTTCAGGTACCTCGGTTCCCCGCCCTCGTCGGTTGGTCCCAACAGGTCGGACACAGGCATTGCAGGCCTTGGGTTGAACTTGCGGTCATGCACCATAACCAACTCGTAGAACGAGTGTATCTTGTGTTGGACGGGCTTGTCAAAATAGGACAGGTTAGTAGAGGACACCAAGCCGTCGTACACGTTGTGCGGCAGGATCTCGGTCGAGTTCTCTATGGTGTTAACGCCGCCTTCGCCGTCATACGGCTTCATCATCCGGTGCAGTGTTGCGAGTTCGGCCAAGAGCATGTTGGCGTAGCGCACCTTCCGCAGCCGGTCGCGCGCACGCCAGTTGATCAGGTAGAACATCAGCCCGCCCACGATTGCCAGCGCCTCTATGATGGTCGGTAGCCAAGTTGGGTCGAGGTAGAATATCAACTCAGGTCACCTTCACGCCTGGCAGGCCGTACCCCAGATTCGGCGAACTTTGGCCCAAGACAGAAAAGCATTGCAGGGTAGTCAGTTACTGCGCCATATATGTGGATCAATGAGAGTGTGATGCGGCATCAGTGGGGCGTTACCGTGTGCAAACCATAGGTTTGACCGGCGCAACGCACATGAGTAACTGCCTGAAAGTAATTGACATTCCACAACGAAGCTAACAGAGTTAATGTCACAACCCCGTCTAGAATTTTCTAAAACAGGCATTTTTGCACACAGAGCGTCACCGGTACAACGGGACTGGAAAGTTATAGCTGTCTGGAGAAGTTTATAACTGCTACTGTTTCTATTCTAGGCGCCACTTTGGGACAAGCGCCATTAATGGGACAGTTCAACAAGACACCTCTATTAATATAGGACGCAGGTAATGAAAGTATGCGGCAGGGGCGGGATTCGAACCCGCGATCTCGGGCGAGATACAGCTTCTCAGACTGTCGCTTTCAACCTTGCTCAGCAACCCTGCCATACATAGTATTATCCTTAGGGTTATATTAACATTAACCATAGGGTTAATATAATACCAAGGTCTGGAAATGTCATGACCAGATGGAAAAAGGATGAGACCGAGTTTGTGGTGAGCCTGTTTATCAACAAGTCTAGAGGCTCCATGTGTGTGGTACCAAAGCCCATAGTGGACTTGCTAGGTGAGCCAAAGTCTCTCATATTCATCGTCAAAAACGGCAGGGTGGTCGTGGAAGCGCATGGGAAAATACCTGCGTGAGACTGGTGTTGCACGCGCAGACAACCATATTTCATGGAATGGGTTGCTTTCATTAGTAGCCGAAGGTTAAACGAAAGTCCGGGAACAGGTGCATCCAGGTATCTGGGGTACGGTGGTGCTGATGAAACCCGGCGCCAACATCTGTTGTACAACAGGCTGGTATCTCACGCTAACTTACCAGTCCCCTTGAACATCACCCCTTATATTCTGACAACACCATACAGGGGCATGGTTGAATTTGACGTGATAAAGAATTTCACCGAAGGTGTGGATGACTGTGCTAGTATAGAAAAGGCATTAGATGAAATCAGAGAAGCCGGAAAGTATGGTGTAGACTACGGTCGTGACTTAGAGGAGGCACGGGATATTTTGGAGCAGCGTAAACTCGACCTAGGATGTAATTGAAGTGAATAAACGCGGCGCCGTATCCATCAAGGCACTACAAGACGCAATACCGTTCAGTGATGATCTGTTATTCCTGTCGATATTCGGTAGCCAGGTAAAGGGCAATACCAGACCGGACAGCGACCTGGATGTTTTATGCGTTGTGCGTTCCTCAGAGGTGATACGTTCTAAAACAATACGGGACGTAATAGAGATACCGGGCGGGGTCGAGAAATCCACAATCATACCGCATGGCATAGATACGATATCTAGAACCGCCAACCTGTACGGCTCTGTTGAGTATCATGTATTGCGCGAAGAGGGCGCCAGAACTTTATTCAGGTCACCTGACTTCCATGTTGATATCACACCATACATTGACTACGAGTTTAGTGCCAAAAAGTGGCTGCAAAAAGCGAAGGAGAACATATTTGGTGACTGGGCGAGTACGCGTGGTGAGGGGCATCTCCGCTTGTATATTGGCGTAGGTTACGCGTTACGTTCACTTCTTATGAGATGTAGGATAGACTTTTCGTTCACGCGTGATATACGTGTATTATGCGATATGCTTCCATCTAATATGAGACCACCACTTGATGTGCAACTGGCCGGTGACATTCTGTCTGCGTATGACAAAGACCGTACATGGGAGGGATGGTCCGATATCAACATCTGTGAAACGAGAAGTATGGCTGAACGCGCTTGCGGGTTTGCGGATAAAATTTTAGTGGTTTAATATGGGGTGGTTGGTTAAGGAATTGTCCCGTTGTATAGCGCGTATCCACAAAATTGGCACTCTGGTACGGCGGCAACAAACCAACGCTGTGCAGTGTACAATACAAGGCTCCAAAAAAGGCATGAGTAATGCTTACTCATGTATGAAACTATTCCCGTGAAAAGTCAGTCGCTGTATACTCACAGTAGTCACATGTGAAGGGAATTGCTGTACAGCGGCTGTCATCGCATATCTCCCCACACCAATCACACTTGAACGGCATGACCCGTAATCAGACTGGTTACGTTTAAGGCGCTATATGGCTTTGAGTCGGAATTATAATTCAGTCAAATCATACAAAAGAGCATTCGGCGCGGTCAAGGGTTGACTGTGGCCATTCTACTGGTCTGTTCGTCATTGTTTTGGCGATGTCATGTGTATGGTGAAGTCATGGATTTCCTACCGCGCCTGCCTTTCGGCCAACCGAGGTTATCCTAGTACGTAGATATCACGTGTTAAATGATGTCAATACATAGTACTGGTACCACTGCAGTAACTCGCGACATACACCCAGTGACAGTACTCGGGCTTACTTTTTTGCCGGCTGTGTAGGGCATGTGTAATCATGCCAGAATAACCAGATCGGTTACGTTTAAGGCGCTATATGGGTTGTGATATATCCTGGTGTTTTATGATACCGGGCTGGCCGCGTGGCATAATCAGTGAAGTAAGGCGCCTACATCTTTTGGATGTGTGATGTATCTAAACAACACACCGGCAACCGCTCCGGCCGCAACACCGCCAAGATGCGACACATATGATACGCCCGGATCCCCAAAGCCAATCATGCTTAGAACACCAAACAACGGCAGTACATTCAGTACCATCACATAATATACGATGCTTCCTGCGCTGATGGTCCTATATACAATGGCGGCGCCGAACAGGCCCGATACTGCTGCGCTCGCCCCAATCAGTGGAATATCGATAAACCACATATGCGCAACAGCCCCCACAATACCTGCAGTACAATACACAGGTATTATACACCATCCTGCCTTTCCCTCCATACTGCGCCCGAAAATCACCAGCATAAGCATATTCATCATCAGGTGCGCTATACCCGCGTGGCCGAACATGTATGTGATAATATTTGGAAACAACTCATTGTACGATACGGGTGTGCCGGCCAGCAATTGGTGTATAGTCCACAGGGCGTTCGGTGTGGTGTATACGTAGGCGGCGAATATCAGTACGTTTAGTCCCAGCAGTGAGAGTGTGTATTTCATGTCGATGTATTGTATTGATGGCATATAAGGAATGGATGGGACTCTCCCACATCAAAAAAAACTAAATTTCAGGCTGGCTTTCCTAGTACTTCCAACGCATCACGCACAGCATCGACCCGCGCGCGCAGCGTACGATATTTCTCCTCGGCCTTCTCCAATTGCTTCTCCAGATCGACAAGCGTCTCCTGTAGTCCGCCGATTGTCTGTGGCTTCATTGTATAGTGTGTGCATCCATGCTGTTAAAGGGTGTGATGAGGAGTACGATGATGCTGCCTCTAGATATACGGCGGAACTGGTAACTTGTTGTGAGGCGCCGGAGGGTGTTAATTCTGTGCGGCAGTGTTAAGCGTGTGAGGTGCCGAATGCGCGTTTAGGTTCTACATGAAACCAGAAAACATGCAAGACGGGGGCAGGCGATATTGATCTGGCAATTTTTGTAGCAATAACAGGTATGAGCTGGCCATATTGCATGTCAAACCACATGGATCATACCAAACAAACCAGTAAAATCTAGAAGGTGTTTGCTGAGCCCAAACACGTGCAATACTTTAAATTATTAGCTGATCGAGCCAGCGTGTGATTCTAAACAAGCACCTGCTGAAAATTAACAGAAACCTCCTTGTTTGCTCGCTATCCTCACAGGCATCATCCACGGTAGCTGCACAACTTTTGGCCGGCTACGACAATTACATCAACACTACAGTCGCCGTGGCCATAGGGTATCTCGCGTTTTTTGCGGTTTTCTCGTCCCTGTTCTATCTTGACAACAGGGTACGCCACAGGGGAATGGAGCCCAAACTGGTCAGGAAAGAATTGTTTGACGTCATTTCCGCGCTTGTGGTTGGCGAGATAATCTTTTTCGTAATCAGGTGGTCTACGCATTACTATTTTCTCGAGATTGGCATAGAACCGTATTTGACATCAATAGTTTCCCATGTCGTATCGATGATAGTATTCCAAGTAGTAGTAACTGCATTTCTCAAGAAGAAGAAAACGTTCTAGTTTCGCTCAAGAGCAATATACAGCATCCAAAGGTTGGCATTTGAAATGCCAGGGTCCCACATACCGATACAGGCTGGTTCTTGAGAAGATTGGGTCTAGACTTCATGTCTCCCACTCTCCACTATCCTGATGTCGGTACGCGTTTAGGTTCAGCGCGAATTGGCCAAGGGGCCCTCGGCAATGCGCCGCCGCAGCTCGCGGCATATCGAGGTGCCGCGCAGCCGCCACGTACTGGTGCACGTCCATAGCGTATTGCACCGCCACATGCCGCGCATGCTCATGCCTGCATGCGTACGTTGCGGTGGCCCACCACACACGCTTAACAACACCTCACAGAATTAACACCCCACCCCATCTCACAACAAGTTACCAGTTCATACGGCAACCACATCACCACCATCAATCTGCGTCAGCCAGGGCTTGCCCCCCGTCTTTGCAGGGAGTGCTATCTTTATCCCTGCGCAATAAAACTACGCTTCCCCATCCAACCCACAACCTCCCTTAAATGCTACCAATACGGTACTATACAATGCCAAAACCAGGATACAAATCAATAACAATCCCCGAGGAGATATACGACAGGTTCAAGTCATACAAAGACAACGACAGCGACTATAGCCTCTTCAAGTATGTATCGCACATGCTTGAGGGGCGCATCATACAGGACAAGGTAATGCGCGAGTCCAATCCAATAATAAAGAAGATAGGTATAGACGGAGACACAACGGTGCTGCGCGACCACACCACAGGTATGATAGCCGAGGTCGGCGTGCGGGACGGCAAGTTATACTGCAAGACATGCAAGGATTCCAGATGCATACACTGTGGGTTCTGCTATGCGTTGCCTGAAACGTATAATATGTTAAAATCCACCCCCTAAACTTTTTTGTAAATCAAGATGCATTCAGGTTGTGTATTGCATCCTGTATTATATCAGTGCGGTTCGGCACATCCCATGATGAAATCCAGGAATGCTCCTCGATTTTGATGGCCGTTCCAAACTCCACATCTACTCCTGAGTTTATGGCGTGCTTCAGCTGTGAAAGCGGTTCCAAATCTGCTGTACATATGATATCAGCAATGCGGGTTGCTTCCGGGTATAGGCGGTCATTAGACACGACATCATGTACTATACTGAACTTGTTTAGTGCAGCATCAGCGTTGATGAACTCGCCTGTTATCAGCAGGTATTTGGCGTCCTGCGAGCCTATCATGTGTACTAGTCTCTGCGTTGCTCCCCAGCCCGGCACAAGCTGTATGTGGCGTATGTCTGGAAAGGCTAGACGGGCGTTCTCTGCGGCTATGCGTATATCACAAGCTAGAGCAACGGCGAGTCCATACGACAGACAGTTGCCCTGTATTGCACATATGACGGGCTGCCTTGTATTCTCTATGAGATTGCACAATGTCGTACCGGCTCTATACCAACGTACAGCATCCATTTTGGACATCATACGCATCTCATCCAGACTGGGTCCGGCTGAAAAATGAACTCCCTCGGCACTCAGTATGATACATCGTGTGTCATCATCAGACGATACGTCCTCAAACGCATCTGTCAGCTGATATATTACATCCTTGTTTAGTACGTTGCTGTGGGCGGCATTGTTTATTCTTATTGTACAATATGGTTTGGATTTTGATATTGTTACCAAGCCGGAGGGTACTGAATCTGAGGCGCTTTGTTTGCTGAATAGGTTCATGGTATTGTATTGTATGGGGGGCGATTAAAGGTTGTAGTACTTGGTCTTTCTAAGAAAACCGCTTTTTGTGTGTAAATGTCTGGTCAAGTACGTTGTAATTAACGGTAGAAGGGGTCAATTCCATATGGGTATACGGTTTTAGGTATAAAATGTCATTTTATAACGGTTTTAGGTATGAAATTACCAAGGGCTGCCTGTTGCGCTTCGCGCCGCCGGTATAGCTGCAACGGGCGAGGGCGGTATTGTGGTATTCTGCAGTAGTGCTGAATAGATTTGTTTGATTCGCATATATGGCGTATGTGTGGGGTTCTCGTGTATCTCGTCTGCCAGCTTCATCACTATTGGCATCATAGTGCGGCATTTGTGCAGCATCCCATATGGGTGGCCGCCAAGTATTGTCGGGCTTAGCATATGGTTCCACTTTGGCGGGGGAGGTGGTGGTGCGCGGATTGCGTTGTCTGCTGACACATATGGTGCCAGAGGTTTTGACATATGGTATTGGTCAGGGTGGTCTGCCAGCCAGTGGTCTGGCCCGTTCCAGTCGTGCCTGTCCAGCATGCCCTCGCCGGCCAAGTGTCCCCTGCCTTGTATTATGTTTAGTATGCGGCGCTGCGCAGACTTCCAACTGTACACCAAGTTCGTCACATATACAAGCGCGTGGCGCTGCAACATACGTACATAGTATACAGGGGGAGGGCCGTCTGTATAGCCGTCGTACCGCAGAGCTGCCAGTATTATATTGGTATCCCTGGCAACCTTCTTGAACTCATCAGTCTCCTGCTTGACGTGTACAGTGGTGTTGTCGTACCAGCGTATGTTATAGCGGGTGTTCCGCATTATGTTTGGCAGCTCCTGTATTGTATGGTATGTTGGTAGCGGATCATCCGTATGCTGCATGTTGGCTACAACGCCTTCCTTCCAGAATTTTATGGCCTCTGTCCACCAGGTGTTTTTGGATGACCATTTTAATTGTCATCCGTCCTGTATGCGGATTGTGTCTTTTGACTGCACTGTTATGTCTTTTATGTTGGCAGACCACTCGGGGCCGTTGCCTGTCTGTATTACTATTCGGTGCGGGGTGATGTAGAGTGTGCCGTGCAGTTTGGTCTTTCCCACCGAGCCGCGTCCCTCTACTGTCATGTGGAGCCATTCGTAGGGCTTGATGCGTATCATTATACGGTATAGTGCAGTGGCGGTATAAAAGGAGGTGTTCAATGCCGGGATGCCATATAGCGCCTTAAAAGGTAGCGGTAATTGGACCACACATGATAAAGATAAACGTGCGGAACGTAGTTGTGGGTGGTACGGTTGGCATGGGTGTGCCGATAGATGTGTTGTCGCGGCTGAGCGGCGCGATGTATGATCCTACAGAGTTTCCCGGCGTCAGGTTTCGACTAAACGGCTGTACGGTAATAATATTCGGCACGGGCAAGGTGGTGGTTGTGGGCAGCATAACAGGCGAGGATGCGTTTGATGCAATAAACATGCTTGTAAGCAAGCTTGCCGGGAGCAACATACCCACCGGTGTGATAAAACGCAGGGTATGCAATGTAGTGTGTACCGCATCAATACGCGCAAGCCTTGATCTTGGGAGGGTGTCACGTATCATACCGCGCTCGATGTACGATCCGGAACACTTTCCCGGTATAACAATACGGCGGCAGGATCCCAAATGTACTGTATTGCTGTTTGCGTCGGGCAATCTGGTGTGTGTTGGCGCCGACTCTGTGCAAAACGCATCTGATGCAGTAAACCAACTGTATGATGAATTGTGCAGGGGGAAGCAGTTGTGAAGGTTACCATACAGTATTACTGCGCACGATGCAAAGACGCCTTTGCCGCATATTGCACTGTCCCGGATGCCATTGCACAGCACAGTGATACGTGCAATGGTATAATGGAGTTTTCTGGCGCAGATAGCACAAGGCTGCTGTACATGTGTTCGGTGTGCGGGCATACAAAAACGCTATACGTACCGGATATTATACCGGCCATGGCATCAAGACATCATGGCTGCGGCGAGGAGTGTTTGGTATGATGAAGATACAAAAGCGCGACGGCTCGTACGCAGAATATGATGAATCAAAGGTAGTGCAGGCAGTCATGAAGGCCGGGGTCGGTTATGCCGCTACGGGGTGGAGGGGGTGACAATAAGCAGTATCGCGGCCGAGTGCGAGTCGGTGCCGTCGCTGACCCTCAGGATCAGGGCTATCTGCGTGATGGAGTCAACCTCCGGGGCCGTGATAGTGGTTGTCAGGGAGTTGGGGCTTTCAAAGACGACGCCCGCGTCTGATGGGTTCTGGAGCCACTGGAAGGTCAGGGTGTCGGCCTGGTCCGGGTCGGTGGCCGACCCGGTGATGGTTGCCTGCGCCCCGCTGGCAAGGACCAGGTTGGAGCCGGCATCAGCCGTCGGCGGGGTGTTGGCCGAGTCGGCGATTGTAATGGTTATATGGTCGGTGGCGGTGGCGGTGCCGTCCGAGACTGTAAGCGTAAAGGTGATGGGTATATCGGCAGAGACGTTAGGTGCAGTAAAGGTGGCGTTCGGCGAGTCGGCATCATTCAGGACCAGGCCTGGATGGTTGTGTGTCCACAGGTAGGTAAGGTTGTCATCTTCGGGGTCTGGATCAGAGGCGGTTCCGCTCAAGGTGACTGTGGAGCCTTCAGTGACGGTCCGGTCGGCTCCGGCATTGACCGTCGGCGGGGTGTTGGCC
>VYCS01000042.1:20809-23876 GCA_009843815.1 Cenarchaeum sp. SB0675_bin_21
GCCTTCAGTGACGGTCCGGTCGGCTCCGGCATTGACCGTCGGCGGGGTGTTGGCCCATTGGTTGCTGGTGTCCTGTTGCGGCTGTTTTTGGATGGTGGCCGGCGTGGTGGAGTTGGTGGCCTTGGTGTTGGAGGTGGTAAGGGGCTGCTCTGAGGGGCTGATGAGCTGGGTGTTGCCGGCGATAAAGGTGAAGGGTATCGTAGTAGCGGCAATGTCGTTGCCGAACATATCTGCGACGGCGCCCGCGGTTATGAACAGATATTGGGAGTCCACATCAGCCAGTTCGCTGGTGGTGGCCGTTATGGTGTCGCCGTCGTGTGTTTTTTGGCCTATATTCTGGAGCTGTATGGACTGGCTAAGGTTGGCGCCGATGCGTATCTGGTGGTAGTTGATACGCTCATCCAGTATTTCGCTGAAGGTGATTGTATACGTGTGGAAGGGCAGGCCAAGCTGGGACGACGGGCCGTAGGTGGCCGAGGCGACGGTGGGCGGTGTCTGGTCGGAGGCGGCGATGGGGTTGCCGGCAGAGGCGGCGATGGGGTTGCCGGCCAGGTCGTGGACGGCGCCCTGTTCTATGTCCAGCAGCAGGGAGGTTCCCAGGCCGGCCACAGACTGCTTTTGTGCGTCGGTCAGCTGGATGGCTATGCTGGTGGAGTTGGTGGCGGTGTTCAGGGTCGCGCCGTCCAAAGCAACGCCGTGGCTGCCGTTGGTGATGGTCAGCCTTGCCGTGTCGACACCGGAGGCATACACCGGCTCATCAAAGGTCACCGCCAGCACGCCAGTCAGCATGTGGATTGTACCGGAGACAAACAGCGGGCCGTCCGTGTCATCAGTTGTAGTCGTGAGGCTGTCCAACGGAATCTCGTGGAAGGAGACCGGATTGCCCGCAGTATCGTATACGGAGGCCGGATAGATGTGGAGCAGCGGGCCGTCCATATCCGACGCCTGTTGCAGCTCCCACGGGGTCAGCGTGATGGTCAGTATGTTGCCGCTGACGGCCCGGGAGAAGGCGGCTATGTCGAGTCTCTCGGAGCGGTCCGACGCGACTATCTGTATTGTGCCGCTGTCCGGGATGATGGCCTCGTTGAATGTGACGGTTATCACGGGGCCGTCCATGATAGTCAAGACCGGGACAGGTTTGTCCGTGTCCGGGGTGGTGGCGACCATGAAATGGCCGAACGCATACTCGTGGATGGTATGGGAATAGTCCATGACGAACATCCGCGTCCCTGAACCATCAAAGGCGAGGCCCGAGTGGGCGGCCGTATCCAGCGTTGCTTTGGCCACGTGGGCGGCGGCGCCGAGCTCATATGGGCCTGCCAGCTCAAACAGGTGCATATCCTGAAACTCCAGAACAAACAGGGTCGTGCCGCCGGGCCCAAAGGCCATGCTGAGGTCCGACTCGCGGTCCACATGGCCGCTTATGTCCAGATAATTGTCCAAGGTGGCATCTGAAATGTCAAAGTGCGAGCCAAGATTATACTGGTGTATATTCTCGTTGTACCTGTCCAGCGTGAACATCCGGGCTCCGTCACCGCTGAAGGCCAAGTCGGAGAGGATGGGGGATCCGGTAAAGAATGCCGCCCACACATCGGCAGGCATGCCCTTGCTTGCCAGTTTGAACTCCCCGTGGGCGAACGTCATCCTGGCGTGGTCGGATCTGCCCGGCGTGGAGCCAAAGGTGTGGTGGGACGTGGGCTCAAAGGTGTTATCCAGGCTGTACTGGTAGACGCTGTGGTAGAGGTTGCCGGCCAAGAACATGCATGTGCCGTCCGGGCTGAATGTGACGGCGTTGGGTACATCGTCCACCCCGGAGGTACCAAGATACTGCTCAAAGCTGGCCGAGGATACACCAAAGGGCGAGCCAAGGGAGTACGTGTATATACGGTTGTTTCTATCCCCGGTAACGAACATGCTCGTGCCATCATCGCTGAAGGCAATATCGGTGGGCTGGCCGTCCCGCGTAAAGTTAAAGACAGAGCCCAGATGTATCATTGCGGACAGGTCCATGTATCCCACAAAGGCATCCCCGGCGGTGGTGTATACGGCCGAGTCATCGATGACCAGGCGCGGCTCGTCCATGGATATGGCCGCCTGCCGGCGGTCCTCGCCCAGAGTGAAGGTGATGGTGTACGGATCATCAAAGGCGGGCGCGTCGGCAGCCGAGAAGGTTATGCCGGCGGTGGCCGAGCCGGCATCGTGTATGCGGAAGCCGGCCGAGTTCACCCTGTTGGCATCGATGGCCGTATCAAACCGGATGGTCAGCGTGCCGGCTCCCTCGTCCAGTCGGGCCGAGGAGAGCCTTATTGCGGGATCACCTTGGGCAGTAGACACCGGAGGGGAGATGTCGGTGCAGGTGCCGGGCACCGGGGTGGGGTTGAACACGCCGCTGCCCGTGACTGTAACGTCTACTGTGTGCAGGTTGTTGCCGCTCTCAAAGACGTTGCTGCCCGTGACTGATATGACAGCCTCGTAGGTGCCGGCATCAGATACATCCATGCTGAGCTGTTTGGCCGATATGGTAAACGGCGCCGAGTCCGTATTGTAAACGGGGTTCTGGTTGTCCAGAAAGGCGTTCTGCGCCGATATCATGCCCACGGGGCCGGGCAGGTCGGATGCCGGCACGCTGGTGTCGTCCAGCACCACGTACCATGCCCCGAGGTTCTGGTTAAATGCGGTGGCGCCATCGAACATCTCGGTCATGTCGGTGACAGAAGATACATCCCAGGAGGCGAGTGGCTGGTTGAAGGAGGTGGCGCCGGCGAACATCTCGGTCATGTCGGTTACAGAAGATACGTCCCAGGAGCCCAGGGGTTGGTTGAAGGAGGTGGCGCCATAGAACATGTCGGACATGTCAGTCACAGACGAGACGTCCCAGGTGTCAAGAGGCTGGTTGAAGGAGGTGGCTTCGGAGAACATAAAATTCATGGAGGTGACGGAGGATACGTTCCAGGAGTTGAGGGGCTGGTTGAAGGAGGTGGCGCCGTAGAACATCGAGTCCATGTCGGTGACAGACGATACGTCCCAGGAGTCGAGGGGCAGGTTGAAGGAGCTGCCGACCTCCAAC